>JANOER010000105.1:0-2813 GCA_031441285.1 Rhodobacterales bacterium | reverse complement strand
GATCGACGGGGACGAAAAGCCAAAGGAAGCCGCGTTCCGCGAGCTGTGGGAAGAAACCGGGGTCACCCGCGATCTGGTCGAATTCGTCGGCAAGACCCATGGCTGGGTGACCTATGACCTGCCGCCGGACCTGCTTGGCCGCGTCTGGGGCGGCAAGTATCGCGGTCAGAAGCAAAAGTGGTTCCTGTTCCGGTTCCGCGGGAAAGACAGCGACATCAAGATCGCCTCCGACCATCCCGAGTTTTCGACCTGGCGCTGGATTCTGGCCGACGAGATGGTCGATGCCATCGTCCCGTTCAAGCGCACCGTCTACGAAGAGGTCGTCCGCAGCTTCCGCGCCTATCTGGCCTAGAACGGCGATCGGTCGTCAGAAGCCGTCCCGTCGTGAATGCGCGACGGTCGACAGCGCAGGCGGCGCAGCTGTATATTCGGTTGGGGGAATGTGTCGTCTTGTGGTAGCTTAAGCGATCAAGCGACCGGGGGGCAGCAATGCAGACCGACATTTCCGCAGACACCGACTTCGTGAAATTCTGGAACACCGTTCTTGAGCCGAAGTTCACCAGATACCGGCATATCCTGCAGGGCGGGCTGTCCCGACATTCGGCTGCGGTGTTGCCGAACCTGCCGATCCGCCCTGGGATGTCCGTCCTCGACGTCGGCTGCGGCTGGGGCGACATGTCGCTTCAGGTGGCCGAGGTCGTCGGTCCCAGCGGGCGCGTCGTCGGCATCGATTGTGTGGAAGCATTCCTGCAAGAAGCCCGGAAGGACGCGGCGGCCAAAGGGCTTTCGAACGTCCAGTTCCGTCGCGGCGATGCCGAAGTCGAGCTGCCCGAAAATGAGTTCGACTATGTGGTCGCGCGATTTGGGACGATGTTCTTCACCAATCCCGTGGCTGCCCTGCGGCGGATGCGCAAAGCGCTGAAGCCAGGCGGTCGGATGACCCATATTGTCTGGCGTCGCCGCGAGGACAATCCGGCATGGCAGGAGGCCAAGGAGATCACGCTTCGCTATCTTCCGCCTCCGGGCGCCGATGCGGACACCTGCGGGCCGGGCCCGTTTTCGATGGGCAATCAGGAAACCGCCGGCCTGATGATGAAAAGCGCCGGATACGAGGACGTCACCTTCGCGCGCGTCGACGAAAAGATCCTGGTCGGCAGAACCCCGGAAGAATGCATCGCCTTCGCCCTGGCCATCGGTCCGGGGGGCGAGGTCTTCCGTGAGGCTGGTCCAGAACTTGCCGAGGCCAATCGTCCGAAGATCGAGCGTGACATGCGCAGCTTCTTCGAAAGCCAGGAACGCGACGAGAAGGGAATCTGGGCCCCCACCTCGTCCTGGGTGATCTCGGCGCGTAATCCAGGCTGATCGCGGTTTCCCGATCACCGCCTGGGCTGGCCGTTTCCGAATTTACCCTGTGGCCGGAACAACGGCCCAAGTAACCGTGACGGCGCGGCATTTCCGCCTTTTCTGGGGGCATATTTCCTGCCTCCCTTGAATATCCTCCCCGTGTCGGGCTACGGACCCGCGCAAAGGGCGGGGGTATCCCGCCGCGCCAAAAGGTTGAACCAATGTCCATGCCGAACCACGCCCCGATCCAGGAACTTTATGTCTCGTCCGACTCGGCCCAGAAGCTGAAGGTCGAGGCCGGACAGCTGATCTCGTGGGATCTGACCCCGCGTCAGATCTGCGATCTGGAGCTGTTGATGAACGGCGGCTTCACACCCTTGAAGGGCTTCATGGGCCAGGCCGACTATGAGGGCGTGGTCGAGAATATGCGTCTGGCCGATGGCGCGCTTTGGCCGATGCCGATCACCCTGGACGTATCGGACGCCTTTGCCGAAAAGGTCGCGCCCGGACAGGACATCGCGCTGCGCGATCAGGAAGGGGTGATCCTGGCGATCCTGTCGATCAGCGACAAGTGGAGCCCGGACAAGGCGAACGAGGCTGCGAAGGTCTTTGGCGCCGATGACCTTGCGCATCCGGCGGTGAACTACCTGCACAATCAGGCCGGCAAGGTCTACCTTGGCGGCCCGGTCACCGGCATCCAGCAACCCGTCCACTATGACTTCAAGGGCCGCCGCGACACGCCGAACGAGTTGCGCGCGCTGTTCCGCAAGCTGGGCTGGCGCAAGATCGTGGCCTTCCAGACCCGCAACCCCCTGCACCGCGCGCACCAGGAACTGACCTTCCGCGCCGCACGCGAGGCGCAGGCGAACCTTCTGATCCACCCGGTCGTCGGCATGACCAAACCCGGCGATGTCGACCACTTCACCCGCGTGCGCTGCTATGAGGCGGTCCTCGACCAGTATCCCGCGCAGACCACCGCGCTTTCGCTTCTGAACCTTGCGATGCGCATGGCCGGCCCGCGTGAGGCCGTCTGGCACGGCATCATCCGCCGCAACCACGGCTGCACCCACATGATCGTCGGACGTGACCATGCCGGCCCCGGCAAGAACTCTGCCTGCCAGGACTTCTACGACCCCTACGCCGCACAGGTGCTGTTCGCCCAGCACGCCGCCGAGATCGGCATCGAGATGGTCGATTTCAAGCACATGGTCTATGTGCAGGAAAAGGCGCAGTATTACCCGGCGAACGAGGTTCCTGAAGGCTCGACCGTCCTTGACATTTCGGGCACCGAACTGCGCCGCCGCCTGCGCGAAGGCCTCGACATCCCCGAATGGTTCAGCTTCCCCGCCGTGGTGTCGGAACTGCGCAAGACCAGCCCCGCGCGGTCGAAGCAGGGCTTCACCGTGTTTTTCACCGGCCTGTCGGGGTCAGGCAAATCCACCATCGCCAATGCCCTGATGGTCAAGCTG
>JANOER010000104.1:0-14779 GCA_031441285.1 Rhodobacterales bacterium | reverse complement strand
ACCGACCGGGTCGGGATCAGTCTGGACGAGACGACCGACGTGAAAGTGCTGATCCGGATCCTGCGCGCCTTCGGCATCGACGGAGTGCCGCCGCACCGCGCAAGCCTTGGCTTTCCCGAATCCATGCTGCGCACCAGCGATTACCTGACCCATCCGGTCTTTCACATGAACCGGGCGGAAAGCGAAATGATGCGCTACATGCGCCGCCTGTCGGACCGCGATCTGGCGCTGGACCGGGCGATGATCCCGCTGGGCTCCTGCACGATGAAGCTGAACGCCGCCGCCGAGATGATGCCGATCACCTGGCCCGAATTTGGCAGCCTGCACCCCTTCGCCCCGCGTGATCAGGCTGCGGGCTATACCGAGGCGATCACCGACCTGACGCAGAAGCTGTGCGAGATCACCGGCTATGACGCGATGTCGATGCAGCCGAACTCCGGCGCGCAGGGCGAATATGCGGGCCTTTTGACCATCCTTGCCTATCACCGGTCGCGGGGCGACGATCAGCGCAAGGTCTGTCTGATCCCGACCTCGGCGCATGGCACCAACCCGGCTTCGGCCCAGATGGCGGGGATGGAGGTCGTGGTGGTGAAATCGGCCCCGAACGGCGACGTGGACGTGGAAGACTTCCGCGCGCGTGCGGTCGAGGCAGGGCCGCGGCTGGCGGCCTGCATGATCACCTACCCCTCGACCCACGGCGTCTTTGAAGAGACGGTCCGCGAGATCTGCCAGATCACCCATGACCACGGCGGCCAGGTCTACATCGACGGCGCCAACATGAACGCCCTTGTCGGCCTGGTGAAACCGGGCGAGATCGGTGGCGATGTGAGCCACCTCAACCTGCACAAGACGTTCGCCATTCCCCATGGCGGCGGCGGCCCGGGGATGGGGCCGATCGGGGTCAGGGCGCACCTTGCCCCGCACCTTCCGGGCCATCCCGAGACGGGCGGAGACGGTGCGGTCAGTGCTGCGCCCTATGGGTCGGCCTCGATCCTGCTGATCTCATGGGCCTACTGTCTGATGATGGGCGGACCGGGTGTCACGCAGGCGACGCGCGTGGCGATCCTGAACGCCAACTACATCGCTTCGCGGCTGAAGGGGGCGTATCCGATCCTGTTCATGGGCAACAAGGGTCGGGTGGCGCATGAGTGCATCCTTGATACCCGCCCCTTCGCCGAGGTTGGCGTGACCGTAGACGACATCGCCAAGCGCCTGATCGACAACGGCTTTCACGCACCAACCATGTCCTGGCCGGTCGCAGGAACGCTGATGGTCGAGCCGACCGAAAGCGAAACGAAGGCCGAGATCGACCGCTTCATCACCGCCCTCTTGGCCATCCGCGACGAGATCCGCGCCGTCGAACGCGGCGAGATCACGGCCGAGGAAAGCCCGCTGCGCCACGCCCCGCACACGGTCGCGGCACTGGTGACCGAAGCCTGGGACCGCAAATACAGCCGCGAGCAGGGCTGCTTTCCGCCCGGAGCCTTCCGGGTGGACAAATACTGGCCGCCTGTGGGCCGGGTGGACAACGTGTTCGGCGACCGGAACCTGATCTGCACCTGTCCTCCGGTCGAGGCTTACGCAGAGGCGGCTGAATAGCAGGTGCCGGGATCCTTGCAGAAGGATCCCGGCACGTTCTTTTCGTGGAACAATAACGCCCGACCGGATCAGGGCGCGGGTTTCGGGGCCGGTGTCCCAAGCGCGCCACCCGGCCGCACCCCAAGCCCGCCACCCGGTTTCGGCGTCAGATCGGGAACCTTTGGCGGCGGGCGCGGAGTGCCAAGTGCTGGCTTTGCGGCAGGTTCGGGCGCTGGTTCGGGCGCTGGTTCGGGCAAAAGCTCGGCCGCCGGTTCGGCAGCTGGTTCGGCCACCGGCTCGGCGGGCGTCGGTTCCGCCGTCGCGAAGGGGTTGCTGCCCGAGTTCCTGCCATGGCAGGCCTGCGCCATGGCTAGGGCTTCGGCGATGCCGGTCACGTCATAGGCACCGTCGATCCCGATCCCCAGAAGCCGAAGCCACTGCCCGGCGGTCAGAAAGTCGATCGTGGGGTCGATCCCTTGCAAGGTCATCCCGGCATAGCCTTCGTCCCAGGCCTCGGCCAGCTGGCGGATCGGCTGGCCGGTTTCCAGCATCAGCCAGGCATCGAAGGTCTCGCCTTGCTGGAAGCGGATATCGGGATGCGTCAGCAGGACGGCCAGCGTGTCGTTGTTGTACAGGCCCAGCCACAGAACCTCGCCATTCGTGTAGGCGACCGACACGTCGCAGTAGAAGAACGCCCCCCGATCGTCGGTATAGGCGGCTCCGGTCCAGTAGCCCGAGGAATACTCGGTCCCCGGAAGGATCTCGGCAAGGCCCGGAACCGGGGCTGAAACGGCAAGCAATCCGGCAAGGGCAATACGGCGCATCGCAGTGTCCTGAATGAATGTCATTGCGACAAGAATGACAGGACCGGGGGCGTCAACGCAAGTCGGGCGTTCTGCCACGGCAGGCGGCCATTGACCGCGCCGCGCCGCCACGCTAGCGGCTCTGCCGATGAACCTCTCGCGCCCTTCCTTCCTGTCCGGCCTGACCGCAAGCCTGCCCATCGTGATGGGCTACCTTCCGATCGCCTTTTCCTTCGGCGTCGCCGCGACCGGCGCCGGGTTCAGCGCGACCGAGGCTTTTGCGCTGTCCCTGATCATCTATGCCGGGGCGTCGCAGTTCCTTGCGCTGGCGCTGCTGACCTCGGGCGCGCCGGTGCTGGTCTCGGCCTTCACGCTGATCGCGATGAACCTGCGGCACGTGCTTTACGGCCCGGCCCTGATGCGGGCGGCAGGCAAGGACGGATCGACCCGCACGGCCGGGGCATGGGCCTTCGGGCTGACGGACGAGGTCTTTGGCCAGGCGCTGGGGGCGATGGCGCGCGGGCAGAAATTCTCGGAAGGCTACATGTCCGGCCTTGGTGCTGGTGCCTATGCCAGCTGGCTTGCCGGGACCGCCCTTGGCGCGGTCGCGGGGGGCGGCGCGCTGGAGGGGTGGCCGGCGGTCAGCGCGGGCCTGAGCTTCATGCTTCCGGCCCTGTTTCTTGCGCTCTTGTTGTCCATCCTGAGCCGCCGGCAAGTGCCGGTGATCGCGGTGGCGGGCGCGGTCACGGTGGCGGGCTCGCTGGCGCTGAGTGCTGCCAGCGGCATTCTTCTGGGCATGCTTGCCGGGGCGCTCACCGGCCTGATCCGGCGATGAACGCCGAGCTTCTGGCCGTGGCCCTGATGGCAGGCGCGGCGAACTGGGCGTTTCGCGTGCTGCCGACCCTGGCGCGGACCGACCGGCTGGCACCCGGCGGCTGGCTTGAGCGGTTCCTGTCGGCCACCGGTCCTGCCGCCATTGCCACGCTGTTCGTGGCCGCGATTGTTCCGACCCTTTCGCCGGATGTCACCCGGCTGTTGCCGGTCATCACCGGAACATTGGCGGTGCTGGTGGTCTGGGCTGCCAGCCGGTCAGTGGCCGGGGCGACGATTGCCGGGGCGGTCCTGCACGGCGCCACCGTCTGGGCGATGGGCGGGGCGATGGGCGGGGCGCTTGGCGGGGCGATGGGCGCAACACCCTGACGCAACGCTTGCGCCGGGGGCTGGCATCGGCGACCATTGCCACCAGCGTCGGAGGGGGGCCCGCCATGCTTGAGATCAACCCGCAGAAAGTGGTGCACGTGATCTTCCTCGCCCGCGAGGGGCATGTCGGGGCAGCGGAGTTGCATGCCTTCATCGACGATCTGAACGTCGATGAGAAGGCGCAGATCACCGCTGTCGCCTGGGTCGGCCGTGGCGCATTCGAGCCGGAGGATTTTGACGAAGCCCTTGCCACCGCCACCGCCGAAGCGACGACCCCCACCGCCGATTACCTGATGGGCATGCCGCATCTGGCCGAAAACCTTGAAGCCGGACTGGACGCGCTTGGCGTCGATGTCTCGGGCGAGGAAGAAGATTTCCTCTGACCGCCGCCCGCCCGGTTTCTTGACAATTCCCCCCGCATCGGCCACATACCGCCCTCAGGGTCATCGGGGCAGTAGCTCAGTTGGGAGAGCGCGTCGTTCGCAATGACGAGGTCAGGGGTTCGATCCCCCTCTGCTCCACCAATGACCCATAAATCGAAGCCTTAGCAGCCCAGACCGCAGGTGTGCCATCAAGGCGTGACACAAGAATGCGGCTGAATTCTTACCCTTCCTCGTCTCGGCATGGCGTTTTCTACGTCCGCCGGCCGGTCCCGAGCTTCCCGGATCACCCGAAACTGACCACTGTGCGGTTGTCTTTGCGCACCCGATGCCCGAGACAGGCACGCGAAATGGCCCGGTATTTCGCATCACGCGGCGAGCTGTTGCGCCGCCATGGAAACCCGACCGAGATGCGGCACGATGAACTCCGGGCCTTGATGCACGGCTATTTCAAGCGGGCCTTGGGCAATCCCCCCATCACACCACCCGTTCGACCATCATCTTCTTGATCTCGGCGATCGCCTTCGCCGGATTCAGCCCCTTCGGGCAGGTCTTCGCGCAGTTCATGATCGTGTGGCAGCGATACAGCTTGAACGGATCCTCCAGTTCATCCAGCCGGGCGCCCGTCGCCTCGTCCCGGCTGTCGATGATCCAGCGGTAGGCGTGCAACAGCGCCGCCGGGCCAAGATAGCGGTCCGAGTTCCACCAGTAGCTTGGGCAGGAGGTCGAGCAGCAGGCGCACATGACGCATTCGTAAAGCCCGTCCAGCTTGCCCCGGTCCTCGATCGACTGGCGCCACTCTTTGGCGGGGCGGTTGGTCTTGGTCTCCAGCCAGGGCATGATGCTGGCGTGCTGGGCGTAGAAGTGGGTCAGGTCCGGGATCAGGTCCTTGATCACCGCCATGTGCGGCAGGGGGTAGATCTTCACGTCGCCCTTCACCTCATCCAGCCCGTAGATGCAGGCCAGCGTGTTGATCCCGTCGATGTTCATGGCACATGAGCCGCAGATTCCCTCGCGGCAGGACCGGCGGAAGGTCAGCGTGGGGTCGATCTCGGTCTTGATCTTGATCAGCGCGTCGAGGACCATCGGACCGCAGCTGTCCATGTCGACAAAGTAGGTATCGACACGGGGGTTTTCGCCGTCATCGGGGTTCCAGCGGTAGATCTGGAACTTGCGGACAGCTTTCCCGTCCGGCTTCGGCCAGGTCTTGCCGGTGCGGATCTTCGAATTCTTCGGCAGGGTGAACTGGACCATCGGATTGTCCTTTCAGGTCGGAAGGGGGGCGCCGGGGCGCGGCGATGCAGAGGTCTGCACCGGATCGGCAAAGATCCGGTGGCGGCGCAGGAGTGCCCGGTTCAGGTCGCGCTGTTCGGGGCTGAGCGGGACCAGACCCATCCAGCCGGCGATGTCCTGACGAACCGCTTCGGCATAGGCGGCGGGGTCCCAGCTTTCGGTCAGGTCAGCCCCAAGGCCCTGAAAGAGGCGGAACACCTCGTCCAGATCATAAAGGGCGGCGGTCAGGTGCGGGCGGCGGCGAAGGTCAATCCGGGCGGCACCAAGGCTGTCCCCGACGGCCTCGACGTAAGCGATCCTGCGGCAGCGCGACTGAAGCTGCAGCCGCGCCGTGTCGCGGCCCGGCCGGCGCCGCAGCACATGGATGTCCTGCGGCAGGCGGCCCAGAAGGCAGCGCCCGTGCAAGGCCGAGCCTTCGGAAAACACCAGCGTCTCGGCCCCGGCATAGACGGCCAGCTGGTCGCGCAGCGGCATCCGGCCGGGGTCGATCACCCGGACACCCAGCCGCGACAGCTGCGCCGCAAGATAGGCTTCGCCCGCATGGCCGCCCCCGCCCGCCGCGACAAACCCGGCGCGGGTCACGAAGACGGTCCCGGCGGGTCTGGCGACCAGACCGTTGCGCGCGGCATTTGCGTCCAGCAGGTCAAGATAACCCGGATCGGTCGGCTGCTTGCCCAGCATCTCGCCCTGCGCCGCGACGCGCAATTCGGCGGCAAGGCAGGGCTCGGTCACCACCTCGACCCGCGCGCGGGGCAGGCCGAACCAGTCCAGCACAGACCAGACGTGGCCGGGCAAAGTGTCCGCGTTCATCCCGGCCGGCACGGTGAACAGGTAAAGGTCGTCCGGCCGTTCCGCCAGCGACTGCGGCAGCCGGGTGATGCATTCCGAGACGAAATGGCCGAATTGCGGGTAGAGAAACCCGCCCCAGACCACCGGTTCCGCAATCGCCCGCATCTGCGCTGGACGCTCGGGCGGCCAGTCCGAGGCAATGCCGTTGCGACAGAAGCGGGCCGCGACTTGGCGCTCGAAGTCCGGCCAGATCGGCCCGCCGACCGCCTTGTGCCGGATCGTGCGGGTGACCACCGGCACGACCGGGATGTCCGCGAAGACCTGCATCGGGGGCAGCCGGCTCATCGTCCGGTCCAGTCGGGATGTGCGACAAGCGGGCGCGATGGCGCCTGACCGGCACGTTGCCACACACAGGCATCATAGACCGCCACGGGGTCACGGCCGGCAAGAAAATCGCTGCTGACCTCGACGGAAAACTCGGTCGCAGCGCGGCCCCCGGACCCGAGACCGATCGCCAGTTCGCCGCGCGGCTGCTGGGCAAGGCGCGCCCGGTCGACGCATTGCCGTTCCGCCTCGGCCAGCGGGATCGGACCGCAGCCGGCAAGAAGCAGAAGCAGGATCGCCGCGCGCCGCACCGGACTACCGGACCGGAGGCAGGTTGGCGGCGGCGAAACAGGCCTGTGCTGGCGGACGAAGGGCGATCTGGCGGATCGTGGCTTTGGTCGAAGTTCCCGCCTCGACCCCGACATCGCGGGCCAGAAGCCGCAATTCGTCCGACGAGGCGGCGTTCAGGATACACTCCGTCGCCACCTCGGCCGGAGCGGTGGGCATGTCAAGGTTGACGACCGGAAACACGACGGTCTGGGCCGTCCGCTTCATCGCCTTGTCCGCAACCTCGGCCGGGTCGCAGGCGGACAGAAGTGCTGCGGCGGAAAGAAGGACCAGGGCACGCATCAGAATTTCCTTTCGGCCGGGGCGATCTTCTTCAGCGGGATGCCACCCTGCGCTTCGGTCGTCAGCGGCTCGGTGCGGACCGGGCGATAGTCCAGCCGCACCTTTGCGCCCTCGACCCAGGCAAGGCTGTGCTTGCGCCACCCGGCATCGTCGCGCTTGGGGTGGTCCTCGTGCGCATGCGCGCCCCGGCTTTCGGTGCGGGCGTGGGCGCCGGTGATCGTGGCCAGCGCGTTCGGCATCAGGTTCGCCAGTTCCAGCGTTTCCATCAGGTCGCTGTTCCAGATCAGGCTGCGGTCGGTGACATGAAGATCATCCATCTTGGCGGCGATGGCGGTCATCTTCGCCTCACCGGCCGCAAGGGTTTCCTCGGCGCGGAAGACGGCTGCATCGGCCTGCATGGTCTTCTGCATCTCAAGCCGCAGGCTTGCGGTCGGGACGGCGCCGCTTGCGTGGCGGAAATGATCGAACCGGTCCAGAGCCTTGTCGACCTGCGCCGTGTTGGTCGCTGGCACCGAGGCCCCCCGGTCCACCACCGCGCCCGCCCGGATCGCCGCCGCACGGCCAAAGACCACCAGGTCGATCAGGCTGTTCGACCCCAGCCGGTTCGCGCCGTGAACGCTGGCGCAGCCTGCCTCGCCCACCGCCATCAGGCCGGGATAGACCGCATCGGGGTCTTTCGCAGTCGGGTTCAGAACCTCGCCCCAGTAGTTCGTGGGGATGCCGCCCATGTTGTAATGCACCGTCGGCAGCACCGGGATCGGTTCGCGGGTCAGGTCCACGCCCGCGAAGATCCGCGCGGACTCCGAGATGCCAGGCAACCGCAGGTCCAGCGTCGCCTTCGGCAGGTGCGAAAGGTTCAGGTGGATGTGATCACCGCCTGCGCCCACGCCCCGGCCTTCGCGGATCTCCAGCGTCATGCAGCGGCTGACATAGTCGCGCGGCGCCAGATCCTTGTAGTGCGGAGCGTAGCGTTCCATGAACCGCTCACCGGCCGAGTTGGTCAGATACCCGCCCTCGCCGCGCGCGCCTTCGGTGATCAGACAGCCCGACCCGTAGATGCCGGTCGGATGGAACTGCACGAACTCCATGTCCTGCAAGGGCAGTCCGGCCCGCGCCACCATCCCGCCGCCGTCGCCGGTGCAGGTATGTGCGCTTGTGGCGCTGAAGTAGGCCCGCCCGTAGCCGCCCGTGGCCAGCACAACCATCTTGGCGTTGAAGACATGGATCGTGCCATCGTCCAGCTTCCAAGCGACAACTCCGGTGCAGGCCCCATCGGTGATGATCAGGTCCAGCGCGAAATACTCGATGTAGAACTCGGCGTTGTTCTTCAGGCTTTGGCCGTAAAGCGTGTGCAGGATCGCGTGGCCGGTGCGGTCGGCGGCGGCACAAGTGCGCTGCACCGGCGGCCCCTCGCCGAACTCGGTCGTGTGGCCGCCAAAGGGGCGCTGGTAGATCTTGCCTTCTTCGGTGCGGCTGAAGGGCACGCCGTAATGCTCCAGCTCATAGACCGCCTTCGGGGCCTCGCGCGCAAGGTATTCCATCGCATCGGTGTCGCCCAGCCAATCTGACCCCTTCACGGTGTCGTACATGTGCCATTGCCAGCTGTCCGGACCCATGTTGCCAAGGCTGGCCGCAATCCCGCCCTGAGCTGCCACCGTATGGCTGCGGGTCGGGAACACCTTGGTCACGCAGGCGGTACGCAGGCCCTGTTCGGCCATGCCAAGCGTGGCGCGCAGGCCAGCGCCCCCAGCACCGACAACCACCACGTCATAATCATGCGTCTCGTATGCGTAGGCTTGCATCATGCATCCTTCAAAGCGCTATGCGGGCCAGGGCAAACAGCCCCGTCGCCGCAACCAGCCACGACAGCGACACCGCGCCGATGATCAGCATCTTGCGGGTCGTGCCCTTGGCGTAATCCTCGATCATCATAGTCGCGCCCATCGCAAAATGGCGCATCCCCACGACCAGCACCAGCGCGGTCAGGATCGCGGCAAAGGGGCTTGCAAAGGTCTCCAGCACGGCCTCGCGCGACCGGCCCAGCGCAGAGCCGAAGATGTACAGCCAGGCCGGCACAAGGAAGGCAAGGCCAACCGAGGAGACGGTCATCGCCCAGTGATGCGCGGTGCCGGTTCCGGCGGCTCCGCGCCCCTCGGCGCGTTTGCGGGCGGTAAGATAGCGCATGGCGGACCCCCTATTGAACCAGAAGAATGGTGATCAGGGTCAGAACGAAAGCCCCGATGATGCAGGCCCAGCCCAGACGCTCGGCCGTCGCGACCTCAAGCCCGTGGCCCGCGTCGAAGTAAAGGTGCCTCAGCCCGGCAAGATAGTGATACCACACCGCCCAAAGCGACGCGGTGAAGACCAGATCACCGAACCAGCTTGTCACCACCGCATTGGCCAGCACGAAAGAGCTGTCCGAGGTCGCCGCCGCCAGCAACCACCAGACCGCCAGCACGGCCGCCACGATCATGCCGTTGCCGGTGATCCTGGTCAGGATCGACGCGATCGAGGTCATCTGCGGCCGGTAGATCTGCAGATGTGGCGACAGGGGCCGTTCTACCCGCTTGGTCTCTGCCATGATCGGTCCTCCGTGGCTGGCAAGACCGGATCATCCGGCCGCGCAATGCTACGCATCCTGAATAGCGGGTTTTCAACGCGTGTCACGCGCGGGAATGCCGCATGTGCAGCCTGTTCGCGCTATCTGTCTGTAAAAAGCGCTCTTGTGATCACGGATTTTCAAGGCGTGATCACAAAACTCCGATCCGGCCCGCCTTGTTGACGGCGAGTCCCGGCGCGCCCGGAAGCAGGTCCGGTCCAGACGGACCTGCCAGCCGGGTTCAGGACCGCCGCTTCGCCCTCATTTCGGCAGCAGGGCCCAATAGTCCAGATCCAGAAGCACCTCCGGCAGGTATTTCCCGTCCGACCCGCGCAAGGCACCGGCAGAACCCTTGGTCGCCACCAGCCGCAGCCGCAGCGCGCCGACGCCGGGGGCCGCGGTGTCGGCACGGTCCAGCACCTCGGACCAGGCCCGCACGGTGTCACCCGCAAAACAGGGGTTCGCATGCGCGCCTGCGTTCAGCCCTGCGATGAACTGCGCATTGGCCAACCCGTTGAAGCTTAGCGCCCGCGCCAGGCTGATCACATGCCCGCCATAGATCAGCCGCCGGCCATCCTCGCGCTGGCCTGCGTCGAAATGCACCTTCGAGGTATTCTGCCACGCCCGCGTCGCCAGCATGTGTTCGGCTTCCTCGACGGTCACCGCATCGACATGGTCGATCAACTCGCCCACCGCATAGTCGCCCCAGCGGTGCGGCTCTCCGGCCAGCGCAAAGTCATAACGGCTGAAATCAAGCCCCTCGGGCACCACCAGTGCCTCAGCCGCGACCGCCACCGCCAGAACCGGCCCATGCGCCGCGACCAAGGCTTCGCGGCGGCGCTTTTTCACCATCACCCAGCGCACATACTCCAGCACCGCCTCGCCGCGCTGGTTCAGCCCCCGCGTGCGCACCCAGACCACCCCGGTCGCGCCGCTGGAAGTTTCCTTCAGCCCGATCACCTCGGACACCGACCGCAATGTGTCGCCGGGCCAGACCGGCTTCAGCCAGCGGCCCTCGGCATAACCAAGGTTCGCCACGGCGTTCAGGCTGATGTCCGGCACGGTTTTGCCAAAGACGGTGTGGAAGGCGATCAGGTCGTCCAGCGGGCTGGCCGCCAGCCCGACCGACCGGGCAAACTGGTCCGACGAATGCACCGCCCCCCGCGCCGGATACAGCGCATGATACAGCGCACGCTCCCCCTGGCCCAAGGTCCGGGGCACGGCATGGGCGATCACCTCGCCCAGACGGTAATCCTCGAAGAACCGTCCCGGATTGGTCTTCATTGCTCGCCCAGCGTGATGTCGGGGTGATAGTCGCCCGGGGCCTCCTTCACCACCGCCTGCCCGCAGCGCATCACCCCGTGGGCCGCGTCGAACGCATAGGTCGGCGCGCCGTAAAGCTCCCACCCCTTGTTCAGCGCCGCCGTCACCTTGTGACAGAACGCTGCCGTGTCATCCGCACTCAGATACCGATAGAGCTTCATTCCCTCACCAGACCCCGGACAATTCGACTAAAATTGTCATCCTTTCTGCAAAAGTATCCCACGGGGGTGTGGGGGTGTGAAACCCCCGCTCCGCCCTCAGCCAAAGGGCCAGACGCCCAGCCAGTTGTGCACCCAGCCGATCGCGCCGGTCACCAGGACCGCCCCGACGATCGCGCCGATTTCCTTGCCGATGGGGGCGGACGGGTTCGGTGCGGGACGTGGGCCCGCCCGGTTGATCACGATCACCTCGACGACGGCCCAGGCCAGGATACCGCCGAACAGGATCAGGCTTGCAACGTCGCCGTTCACCAGCAGATGCGCCACCGCCCAGGTCTTTACCGCCGTCAGCTGCGGGTGCCGGATTACCCGCGTGATCCGCGTCTTCATGCCGCTGGCCGCAAAAAGGTAGACTGCCAGCAGCATCAGCAGGTTGTTGACATGCGTCAGGACCGCCGGCGGGGACCACAGGTCGATCTGGCCGGCCCCGCGATAGCCTGCAACCATCAGCGCCACGCCTGCGACGATACCCGCCGTCACCAGCCCCTTGCCCGCATCTCCCAGCGCCGCCCGGCGCGCCGGAGCCAGCCGCTTGAACAGATGCGCCCCCCACCACAGGGCCAATCCCAGCACCATCCACGTCATTGCTTGCTGCCTCCGGCTTGCTTTGCGGGCACCCTGACCTCAATTCGCCAGGGCTGCAATCGTCTCGGCCCTGGCAAGCAGCGACAAAGCGGTCGCGACATGCAGGTTCTCGACGATCCTTCCATCGACCACCGCCACGCCCTTGCCCCCCGCCCGGGCCAGACGGAAGGCCTCGATCATCCGCCGGGCAAGGTCCAGTTCCTCGCCACTTGGCGCGAAGACCGCATTCGCGATGTCGATCTGGGCCGGATGCACCAGCGTCTTGCCGTCAAAGCCCATGTCGCGGCCCTGTTCGCATTCGGCACGCAGGCCGTCCGCGTCGCGAAACGCGTTGAAGACGCCATCGACGACGGTCTTGCCCCCGGCCTTCGCGGCCAGTACGGCGACCCCAAGTCCGGCCATCAGCGGCAGCCGGTCGGCCCGGAACCGCGCACCAAGTTCCCGCGACAGGTCGTTGGTGCCCAGCACGATCCCCTCCAGCCGGGGATGGGCCGCGATTGCGGCGGCGTTGACGCATCCCGCCGCTGTTTCCAGCATGGCCCAGAGTGGTTTGCCCGGCACCAGCCCTGCCACCCGGTCAAGATCGGCCGGGCCATTCACTTTCGGCACCAGCAGCGCCTCGGCCCCCGGATGCCTGGCAAAGGCCTGAAGATCCGCGTCTCCCCAGGGCGTGTCCAGCCCGTTCACCCGCACGATCCGCCAACGGGCCCCAAAATCCTGCGTGGCAAGTTCCGCTGCAAGCAGCTGCCGGGCGCGCGCCTTTTCCTCGGGCGAGACCGCATCCTCAAGATCGAAGATAATCGCATCGACCGGCAGATCACGCGCTTTCTCAAGCGCCCGCTCTTTCGAGGCAGGGATGTAAAGGACAGACCGGACCGGACGCACCACGACTCACCTCTGCGCAATATTCTTGCGCTTGAAAGCATGAATGCGCCACAAACGGCAAGCCCTTTTTTGCCGCAGCGCAGCATTTGCTCTGGATCCGTCAGACCCGCAGCCGGCCCTCCCGGCGCAGGGGGTCAGCGCCCTTGACCCCTTGACCGCTTTCCGCCGCGTGTTCCGGCCCGCCCCGCGGTTGACCGGCCTGACATCTTCACCGCCTCTTCCACCGCCTCCTCGATCACCTCCTGCCGGGCGAAGGGGTCGTCGGCGACTGCCAGTTCCACCGCCTCGAGCCGTTTCACCTCATCGCGCAGGCGGGCGGCGGTTTCGAACTCCAGGTTCTCGGCGGCCTTGCGCATTTGCAAACGCAGCGCGTCAAGGTGGGCGGCAAGGTTTTTGCCGACCATCGGCTTGTCGACCTTTGTCGTGATCCGCGCTTGATCGGTATCGCCGA
This sequence comes from Rhodobacterales bacterium, assembly GCA_031441285.1. Taxonomy (GTDB): domain Bacteria; phylum Pseudomonadota; class Alphaproteobacteria; order Rhodobacterales; family Rhodobacteraceae; genus Tabrizicola. The sequence goes on along the minus strand of JANOER010000104.1, from coordinate 1,721 downwards.
CCCAGGTCCCGAACAGGACATCCTCGACGTTCTTCTTGATCGTTTCGGGCGTGATGCCGTGCAGGGTGTTGTAAGCCACCTGCTTTTCGCGGCGGCGGTTGGTTTCGCCAATGGCGCGCTCCATGCTGCCGGTGATTCGGTCGGCATACATGATCACCCGGCCTTCGCTGTTGCGGGCGGCGCGGCCGATGGTCTGGATCAGGCTGGTTTCCGACCGCAGGAAGCCTTCCTTGTCGGCATCCAGAATGGCCACCAGCCCACATTCCGGGATGTCGAGGCCTTCGCGCAGCAGGTTGATCCCGACCAGCACGTCGAAGGCGCCCAGGCGCAGGTCGCGCAGGATCTCGATCCGTTCGATGGTGTCGATGTCCGAGTGCATGTAGCGCACGCGGATCCCCTGTTCGTGCAGGTAGTCGGTCAGATCCTCGGCCATGCGTTTCGTCAGCACGGTGGCAAGGGTGCGCAAGCCGCGCGCGGCCACCCTGCGGATCTCGTCCAGAAGGTCGTCGACCTGCATCTCGACCGGACGGATTTCCACCATCGGGTCGACCAGGCCGGTGGGGCGGATCACCTGTTCGGTGAAGACGCCGCCGGTCTGTTCCATCTCCCAGGATGCCGGGGTGGCGCTGACGAAGACCGTTTGCGGGCGCATCGCATCCCATTCCTCGAACTTCAGGGGGCGGTTGTCCATGCACGAGGGCAGGCGGAACCCGTGTTCGGCGAGGGTCATCTTGCGGCGGAAGTCGCCCTTGTACATGCCACCGATCTGGGGGACCGAGACGTGGGATTCGTCCGCAAAAACAATGGCATTGTCGGGGATGAATTCGAACAGCGTCGGTGGCGGTTCGCCCGGCGCGCGGCCCGTCAGGTAGCGCGAATAGTTCTCGATCCCGGCGCAACTGCCGGTCGCCTCCAGCATCTCGAGGTCAAAGTTGGTGCGCTGTTCCAACCGCTGCGCTTCCAGAAGCTTGCCCTCGCCGGTCAGTTGCTTCAGGCGGTGGAACAGTTCGTCCTTGATGCCCTTCGTCGCCTGCGCCAGCGTTGGCCGCGGGGTGACGTAATGGCTGTTGGCATAGATGCGGATCTGCTTGAACGTGTCGGTCCTGGCCCCGGTCAGGGGGTCGAATTCGGTGATCGACTCTAGTTCTTCGCCAAAGAACGAGAACCGCCAGGCGCGGTCTTCAAGGTGGGCGGGCCAGACCTCAAGGCTGTCGCCGCGCACCCGGAACGCGCCGCGCTGGAACGCGGTTTCCAGCCGGCGGTATTGCTGGGCCACCAGTTCCGCCATGACCTTGCGCTGGTCATACATCTGGCCGGTGACCAGATCCTGCGTCATCGCCGAATAGGTCTCGACCGACCCGATGCCGTAAATGCAGGAAACCGAGGCGACGATGATCACGTCATCGCGCTCCAGAAGCGAGCGGGTGGCCGAGTGGCGCATCCGGTCGATCTGTTCGTTGATCTGGGATTCCTTCTCGATATAGGTGTCCGTCCGCGCGACATAGGCTTCGGGCTGGTAGTAGTCGTAGTAGGATACGAAATACTCCACGGCGTTGTCGGGGAAGAAACCCTTGAATTCCCCATACAATTGCGCGGCAAGGGTCTTGTTCGGCGCAAGAATGATGGCCGGGCGCTGGGTCGCTTCGATCAATTTGGCCATGGTAAAGGTCTTGCCTGTGCCGGTCGCCCCCAACAGCACCTGGTTGCGTTCGCCCGCCTGC
>JANOER010000103.1:0-7437 GCA_031441285.1 Rhodobacterales bacterium | reverse complement strand
CCACATGGCGGTGACCTGGTGGGGTGAGAAGGTCTGGGACGGGATTGCTGACGCAATGAACGCGGGCATGACCAGCTTCAAGCACTTCATGGCCTACAAGGGCGCCCTGATGGTCAACGACGATGAGCTTTTCGCCAGCTTCCGCCGGATTGGGGAACTCGGCGGCCTGGCGATGGTCCATGCCGAGAACGGCGATGTGGTGGCCGAACTGACGGCCAAACTGATCGCCGAGGGGAACACCGGCCCCGAAGCCCACGCCTACTCCCGGCCCCCGCAGCTGGAGGGTGAGGCGACCAACCGCGCCATCATGATCGCCGACATGGCGGGGGTGCCGCTTTATGTGGTCCACGTCAGCTGCGAGGACGCGCATGAGGCCATCCGGCGCGCGCGCCAGCAGGGCAAGCGGGTCTGGGGCGAACCCCTGATCCAGCACCTTACCCTTGATGAGTCCGAATATTTCCACCCCGACTGGGACCACGCCGCACGGCGGGTGATGTCGCCCCCGTTCCGCAACAAGCAGCATCAAGACAGCCTTTGGGCGGGGCTGATGTCTGGCAGCCTGTCGGTTGTGGCCACCGATCACTGCGCCTTTACCACCGAACAAAAGCGCTTCGGCCTCGGCAACTTCGCCAAGATCCCGAACGGGACGGGTGGGCTGGAGGACCGGATGCCGATGCTCTGGACGCATGGGGTGGCGACGGGGCGGCTGACGATGAATGAGTTTGTCGCCGTAACCTCAACAAATATCGCGAAAATCCTGAACTGCTATCCGAAGAAGGGCGCGGTTCTGGTGGGGGCTGATGCCGATCTGGTGGTCTGGGATCCGGCGAAGACCAAGACCATCACGGCGGGCAAGCAGCAGTCGTCGATCGACTACAACGTGTTCGAGGGGAAGACCGTCACGGGCCTGCCGCGCTTTACCCTGACCCGTGGTCATGTGGCGATCCACGATGGCGAGATCCGCACGCAGGAGGGCCACGGGAGTTTCGTCGCCCGTGAGCCGCGCCCGGCGGTGAACCGCGCGCTGAGCCAGTGGAAGGACCTGACCGCCCCGAGGCCGGTCGCGCGGAGCGGTGTTCCGGCGACGGGTGTGTGATGGGAATGCAAGATAGGTCATTGAGGTGAAGGATACCTTAAGCAGCAGCGCAACTGTCATCGAGGCGCGCAATCTGAACCTGGTATTCCAGACCGCCGACGGGCCGGTGCAGGCTTTGAAGGATGTGAACCTGACCATCGGTGCAGGGGAGTTCGTCAGCTTCATCGGGCCAAGTGGTTGCGGGAAAACGACTTTCCTGCGGGCCATTGCGGCGTTGGAGCATCCGACGGGGGGGACCCTTACCGTCAATGGCATGTCCCCGGACGAGGCGCGCCGGAAGCGGGCCTATGGCTATGTGTTTCAGGCGGCGGGGTTGTATCCCTGGCGGACGATTGCCGGCAACATCCGGTTACCGCTTGAAATCATGGGATTTTCCAAGGTGGAAATGGACCAGAGGGTTGACCGGGTGCTGGACCTGGTGGAGCTTTCGGGGTTCGGCAAGAAGTTTCCCTGGCAGCTTTCCGGGGGGATGCAGCAGCGCGCCTCCATTGCCCGTGCCCTGGCGTTTGATGCGGATATTCTCCTCATGGACGAACCCTTCGGGGCGCTGGATGAGATCGTCCGGGACCGGCTGAACGAGGAAGTACTGAAGCTTTGGGCGCGCACCGGGAAAACCATTGGTTTCGTTACACATTCCATCCCCGAGGCGGTGTATTTGTCGACCAAGATCGTCGTCATGTCGCCGCGTCCGGGGCGGATCACCGATATCATCGACAGTTCCCTGCCGAAGGAGCGCCCGCTGGATATCCGCGACAGCCGCGCGTTCATCGAGATTGCGCACCGGGTTCGGGAGGGGCTGCGTGCCGGGCATCATGAAGACTAGCTCAAGCGTCTGGCATCCGTCTGGCATGTCTCTGGCATCCGTTCATACCTCTGCCCGCCCGATCTGGCCGGAGGGCGCGCGATGAGCGGCGGTCTTATGCTGTGGCTGGCTGCGGCGATGGCGGTGTTCATCACCGCGAACTCGGTGCTGCGGGCCTATGTCGGCAATGCGCAGGTCTGGGTGCTGCTGGCGGCGCTGGTGCTGTTCAGTGTCGGCAACCTGATGATGGTACGCCTCATGCGGGAAAGCGGGCTGGCGGTAGCGATCTCGGTCTCGTCCGTCGTGCAGCTGGTGCTGATCGGGCTGGTCGCCTGGTTCGTCTTTGGCGAGCGTCCCACCGGGTTGCAGATCGCCGGCATGGCGCTGGGGGTGGTCGCGGTGGCGATGATCGCCTGGCCGACGGGGGCCAAGGGATGAGCGGCGTTGCGCAGGCTGCGGGGGTCGGAGCCTCCGGCGTGGATATTTGGGAACAGAAGAAACCGGTGTCAGCATGAGCGTGAGGGCAACGGCGCTTCCCGTCCTGACCGTCCTGTGCGGGATCGTCGTCCTTTGGTATCTGGCCGCGGTGTGGATGAACGCCACCTGGGTCTTTGACCAGGCGACGCGGGCAGGGACAAAGGTCACCTGGGCGCAGGTGATCCCGCAGACCATGGCTCAGGACCGGCCGCTGCTGCCGCCACCGCATCAGGTGGCGGGTGAGTTGTGGACAGGCTTCACCGGGCAGGCGGTGACCTCGAAGCGGAGCCTTGTCTACCATGCCTATGTCACCTTCAAAGGCACGATGATGGGCTTTGCCCTTGGGATCGTGTTTGGCGTCGGCCTTGCCATGGCCATCGTCCGGTTCCGGGTGATGGAGATGAGCGTGATGCCCTGGGCGATCATCAGCCAGACCATCCCCATCGTGGCGCTGGCGCCGATGATCCTGGTGGTGTCGAGCCAGATCGGGATCGAGGGGCGGGATATCCCGAAGGCGATCATCGCGGCCTACCTGTCGTTCTTTCCGGTGCTGGTCAGCATGGTCAAGGGGTTGCGGAGTCCCGACCAGATGCAGCTGGACCTGCTTCGGACCTATGGCGCGAGCGAGGCGCAGACCTTCCTGAAACTGCGGATCCCGGCTTCGTCCCCCTACTTCTTTGCCTCGCTGAAGGTTGCCATCGCGGCCAGTCTGATCGGCACCATCGTCGGAGAGCTTCCGACGGGGGCAATCGAGGGCCTGGGCGCGCGGATGCTGATCGGGTCGCAGTTCGGTGAGCCGCTGATCATGTGGTCGGCGCTGTTTGCGGCGGCGATCCTTGCGGGGATGCTGATCGTGGCGGTCGGGATGGTGGAGCGGTTTGCACGCGCGCGCATGGGAGTCCCGGCATGATATGGATCGCCGCGACCATGGCCTTCTGGCTGGCAGCCTGGGCGCTGAATGCCCGGCTTGCGGCAAGCGGCTGGTCACGGACGAAAGCAGGGCGGGCGCTTGTGCCGGTCCTCTTTGGCGTCACCGTGCTGGGGATATGGGAGGGTCTGGTGCGCGGGCTGAACGTGGCCCCGGTCATTCTGCCAGCGCCCAGCGTGATCGCGGTGACGCTGGCGGGCGCGCTGCCCACGCTTTGGGCCGACTTCGTCCAGACCGTGCTGAAGGGCGCGCTGCCGGGCTTTCTGATCGGGTCGGGCGCGGCGGTGGCGGTGGCGATTGCCATTGACCGCTCGCCTTTCCTGCAAAAGGGCCTTTTGCCGATCGGCAACTTCGTCGCCGCCTTGCCCATCGTCGGTCTGGCGCCGATCCTGGTGATGTGGTTCGGTTTCGACTGGCAGTCAAAGGCCGCTGTCGTCGTCGTGATGGTGTTTTTCCCGGTGCTCGTGAACATGGTGGCGGGGTTGCAGGCCAGTGAACGGATGCAAGCCGACCTGATGGCGACCTGGGGCGCGTCCTACTGGCAGGCCCTGTTGAAGTTGCGGCTGCCGGCGGCGATGCCGTTCCTGTTCAACGGGCTTAAAATTGCATCGACTCTGGCCCTGATCGGCGCGATTGTTGCCGAGTTTTTCGGCAGTCCGATCTACGGCATGGGGTTTCGCATCAGTACCGAGGTGGGACGGCTTGGCCTTGACATGGTTTGGGCCACGATTGCGGTCGCGGCCCTGGCGGGGTCGGCCCTGTACGGGCTGATCGCGCTGATCGAACGGGGGGTGACGTTCTGGCACCCGTCGCAAAGACACTGACGGCAACGGCATTAACCAATGGCCCGGTCAGCGGGTCCAACACGGGAGACGACGATGAAAAGACTTGTGACTGCTGCGGTCCTGACGGCGCTTGGCACTGGCGCGCAGGCCGAGGACGTGACCTTGCAGCTGAAATGGGTGACGCAGGCCCAGTTCGCGGGCTATTACGTCGCGCAGGCCAACGGCTTTTATGAAGCCGAGGGCCTGAATGTCACCATCCTGCCGGGCGGGCCGGATATCGCCCCCACGCAGGTGATCGCGGGTGGCGGCGCCGATGTGGTGGTCGAATGGATGCCGGCCGCGCTGGCGGCGCGTGAAAAGGGTCTGGCGCTGGTGAACATCGCGCAGCCCTTCGCCTCGTCCGGCCTGATGCTGACCTGCCTTGCCGAAAGCGGGATCAAGGCCCCGGCGGACTTTGCCGACAAGACGCTGGGCGTCTGGTTCTTCGGCAACGAATACCCGTTCCTGTCGTGGATGTCGCAGCTTGGGCTGGCGACCGATGGCTCGGCCGGGGGTGTCACGGTGCTGAAGCAGGGCTTCAACGTCGATCCCCTGCTGCAAAAGCAGGCGGCCTGCGTGTCGACCATGACTTACAACGAATACTGGCAGGTGATCGACGCCGGGATCACTCCGGAACAGCTGGTGACCTTCAAGTATCAGGACCTTGGGGTGGCCACGCTGGAGGACGGGCTTTACGTTCTGGAAGACAAGCTTGCCGATCCGGCCTTCGCCGAAACCATGGTCAAGTTCGTGCGCGCGTCGATGAAAGGCTGGAAAGAGGCCGAGGCGAACCCCGATGCAGCCGCGATGATCGTGCTGGAGAACGACCAGACCGGTGCGCAGACCGAAGCGCACCAGAAGCGGATGATGGGCGAGATCGCCAAGTTGACCGCAGGGTCGAATGGCGCGCTGGACGTGGCGGCCGCCGAACGCACGGTGGCGACGCTGCTGGCCGGCGGGTCCGACCCGGTGATCACCGCAGCACCGACCGGCGCCTGGACCAGTGCCATCACCGACGCCGCACTGGCGAACTGACGCGCTGACCCGCGCTTGGCAGGGGCGCCGTCCGCAAGGGCGGCGCCTTTCGCTTACGGGGTTGTAAAGCTTCACAAGCTTTGTAAATTCGGCGCTGGAGGCCCGAATGTCCTTGTCCGCCCTGACCGGAACCCGCCTGCGCGAACGCCGACTTGCGGCGGGGCAGCGGCAAGCCGATCTGGCGGCGGCGGCGGGGATCTCGGCGTCCTACCTCAACCTGATCGAGCACAACCGCCGCAAGGTCACGCCCAAGGTGCTGGAGCGTCTGGCTGCGGCCCTTGGGCTGGACCGGGCGGCGCTGTCCGGCGGCAGCGATGCGGCGCTGGTCGACGGTCTGCGCGCGGCGCTGGCGCGGACGGCAACCGGCTCGGCTGAACTGGACCGGCTGGACGAATTCGTCAGCCGCTTTGCCGGCTGGGCCGGGCTGGTCGTGGCCCTTGATGCCCGGTCGCAGACCCTTGAGCGCGCGGTCGAGGCGCTGAACGACCGGATGAGCCATGATCCGCACCTGTCGCAATCCTTGCATGAGGTGCTGTCGTCGCTGTCGTCGGTGCGCGCAACGGCGGCGATCCTGGCCGAGACGACCGACCTTGAACCGGACTGGGCGGCCCGGTTCCACCGCAACCTGCATCACGACAGCGAACGGCTTGCCGCCGGGGCCGAGGCGCTTGTGGCCTATCTCGATGCTGGCAGCGCCATCGCCGAACAGGGGATCGCCGCACCGCAGGAAGAGGTCGAGGACTGGCTGGCCCGGCGTGGCTGGGCGATCTGCGACGCGGATCTGGCGGCTGGCCGGCCCGACGAGGTGGCGGCCCTTGCCTCGTCGGCGGCCCGCAGCCTGGCGCGGGACTACCTTGCGCGTGCCGGGGCCGATGCCGCGGCCCTGCCCGAGGCGGCGCTGTTGCAGGCCGTGGCCGCACAAGGCCCGGACGCCCTGGCGCTGGCGGGCAGGTTCGGCGTCGATCCCCTGGTCGCGATGCGGCGGCTTGCCGGGCTGCCCGCGGTGGCGGCGGGGCTGGTGATCTGCGACGGGTCGGGCACGCTGACCTTTCGCAAGCCCGCCGTCGGCTTTCCCTTGCCCCGGTTTGGCGCGGCCTGCCCGCTTTGGCCGCTTTACACCGCATTGGGCCGCCCGATGCAGCCGGTGGAGGCCGTGATCGGGATTGCCGGTCAAAGCGGGCGGACCTACCGGGTGCAGGCCTGGTGCGCGGTGTCGCATCCCGAAGGACCGCGGGGCCCCGAACTGCGCGAGGCCGCGATGCTGATCCTGCCGGCCGGTCCGGGCCAGCCCGGTGCGACCACCGTAGGCTCAAGCTGCCGCATCTGCCCGCGCGGCGTCTGTCCGGCCCGCCGGGAGCCGTCGATCCTATCCGAAGCCGGGTGACGCTTTTTTACGCTTTTGACAGCCGGACCGGTTCGACCGATAGTGGGCACGGGCGGCTTGGGTCTGCCCGGGGGGATAGTCTTGTCCATGCATGTTCTCCTCGTCGAGGATGAGCCGAACATCGCCGAAGCGATGCGGTTCATCCTGTCGCGCGATGGCTGGAGGGTCAGCCATGTGGCCGAGGGCGACCGCGCGCTGGATCAGGTGCGCCGCGATCCGCCTGACCTGGTGATCCTTGACCACATGTTGCCGGGCCTGTCGGGACTGGAGATCCTGGCCGCTTTGCGGGCCGATCCCGCCACGCGGGACCTGCCGGTGATGATGCTGACCGCGCGCGGCAGGGACCGCGACCTCGCCGAACAGGCCGGGGCGAACCGCTTCGTGTCGAAGCCGTTCTCGAATGCGGAAATCCTGGCCGAAGTGCGCGCCATGATGGGCTTGTCGTGATGGGCCGGGCGGGATTGGTCTGACATGATGGATGCTTCGTGATGGCCCGGCGCAAGCCTCCGCTGTTTCTGGCGCGCCGGTCTTACCGGCAAAGGCGGCTGCGCGATGCGGCCCGGCTTTTGCCGATCCTGGGGGGGGTCCTGCTTTTGCTGCCGCTTTTGTGGACGCCGGAAGGCCAGGTAAGCCTGTCCGCCGGGGACATGGTCTATTTCTTCGGGCTCTGGCTGGGGCTGGTCGTCGCGGCGGCGGCTCTTGCCCCCGGCCTGACCAAAGGGGACGGCGCGGAGGAGGACGAGGACTGATATGCCCTTCAACCTTCTGGTCGCGGCCTGCCTTTTGTATGTCATCTTCCTCTTTGCCGTCGCTTTCATCGTCGAGCGCCGGGCGCAGGCCGGGCGGTTGGGCTGGCTGCGCTCGCCCCTGGTCTACACGCTGTCACTGTCG
>JANOER010000102.1:0-58614 GCA_031441285.1 Rhodobacterales bacterium | reverse complement strand
TCCACGTCCCCGACGGCGCGACACCGAAAGATGGCCCTTCGGCGGGGCTAGCCATGGTGACCTCGATTGTTTCCGTTCTGACCCAAATCCCGGTCCGCAAGGACATCGCGATGACCGGCGAAGTGTCGCTTCGCGGCAATGCGATGGCCATCGGCGGCCTGAAGGAAAAGCTGCTGGCGGCGCTGCGGGGCGGGATCAAGACCGTGTTCATCCCCGAGGAGAACGCCAAGGATCTGGCTGAAATTCCGGCGAACGTGAAGGACGGGCTGACCATCATCCCCGTGAGCCATGTGCGTGAGGTGCTGGCCCAGGTCCTGGTCCGCCAGCCCGAGCCGGTTGAATGGGACGAAGCCGCCGAAGAGGCCGCCGCGGCGGCGCGTGCAGGGCAAACGCCGCCGACCGCGCCGACCGCGCACTGATCTGCCGCACTGCGGCCGGCGCGCCCCCGTCCCGGGGCGCGCCATCTTCCGGCGATTTGGCTCTGGTCGCGCGGAGGCGGTCACACTATCGTCCCGCGCAACGCAACGCAGCCAAAAGCAGGTTCCATGGCCCCGATCACGCCGAAATCCCCGACCGAAAAGCCCGAAAAGCCAGCGCGTCCAGTGCGGGCCGGGAAACCTGCCGCTGACAAGCCGGCAAAGGCAAAGGCCGTGGCAGCACGGCCCGATACCGCGACGAAGGCCCCTGCCGACAAGCCGGCGCGGGCGGCGCGGCTTGCCGCGAAGGCCGCCAGGGCCGCATCCAAGCCGGCCACCGAAGGCGCTGAGGGGGCAGGGTTGACCATCGTGAAACTGCGCGACCTGATCGACAGCGTCGCCGCTGCAACCGGCGCGAAGAAGCCCGAGGCGAAGAAGCTGGTCGAAGCGGTTCTGGCCGCCATCGGTGCCGGTCTTGCGGCCAAGTCCACGCTTGTCCTGCCGCCCTTGGGCAAACTGCGGGTCGTCAAGGCCAACGCCGGTGTCCTGACCCTGAAACTGCGGCTGGCGGATGCATCAAGGGCCAAGGGAATGGCCCTTGCAGACGACGAAGAGGATAGCTAAAAGCCGCCCTGACCGACAGGTCAAGGGAGATTAGCTCAGCGGTAGAGCGCTTCGTTCACATCGAAGATGTCAGCGGTTCAAATCCGTTATCTCCCACCATGTCCCAAAAAAAGGCGTGCCCTGACAGGTGCGCCTTTTTGCATTGGCGCCAGAACGGCCGCCTCCTGCACAGCCCCGTGCCGCCGGGAAATGCGATGCCCGGCCTTGCGCAGACTGCGGCTGAGCGGTGCGGCTCAGGCGGATAGGCTCATCAGAAGCACCAGCCCCCATTCCGTCATCCGTTCGCGCTGCGGCTGGAAACCTACCTTACGGTAGGCCCGGATCGCCGCCGTATTCTCTGGATGCGGGTCGATGCCGAAGGCTGGTACACCCGCCCGCCGCAAAGCGTCGATCAGGGCGCCCAGATAGGTACTGCCGTAACCTTGCCCCTGGTCGCCGGCAGCGCCGATGAAGGTGTCGATCCCGCGCGCCCCGGGCGGCAGAAACGCCAGATGATGCTGCTGGAAGGCGTGAATGTCGTAGTCCTGCACATAGGCCATGGGGCGGTCGCCCAAAAGGACGATCTGCTGCCGGATGCGGGCATCGGCCAATTGCTGTGCAAGGTCGGACGCATAGTCCGCGTCGGCGAACCAGCGTGCCACAGACGCCTCGCGCAGCCAGCCGGCCAGCATCGGCACGTCGTCCCGACCCATCGGGCGAAAGCTGAACCTGCTTTCTGTCATCCACAGCCCTTGCACAGGTTGCAGACCGCCTCGCTTGCAAAGCCCCGCGCGATCAGTGTAAATCGCACGCAGCGGGCGGTTAGCTCAGTTGGTAGAGCGTCTCGTTTACACCGAGAATGTCGGGGGTTCGAGTCCCTCACCGCCCACCACCGCGCCCTGTTCATGCCTGCACAGGTGCCGCGCGGTGAAATCGGGGTGAAGTTCCGGCCGTCCTGTCCTACCTTTCCCTGAAAGGAGACCACCATGAGCTGGAACCCCATCCTCGACCCTGCCATCCCGATCGGCGATGCCGTCGATGCGATCGAGACCGTGATCATCCCCCGCGCCCGCGACCTTGGCGGCTTCGAGGTGCGGCGCGCCCTGCCGTCCGCGCAGCGGCAGATGGTCGGCCCGTTCATCTTCTTCGACCAGATGGGCCCGGCCGAGTTTCTGACCGGCACTGGCATCGACGTGCGCGCGCATCCCCATATCGGGCTGGGCACGGTGACCTACCTGATGAAGGGCCGCCTGCATCACCGCGACAGCCTTGGCACCGACCAGTGGATCGAACCCGGCGCGGTGAACTGGATGATCGCGGGGCAGGGGATCACGCACTCGGAACGCACCGACGGCGAGGCCCGCCGCGCGCCTTTGTCGATGTTCGGTTTGCAGACCTGGCTGGCGCTGCCCAAGTCGCATGAGGACGACGGCGCCGATTTCATCCATCTGCCGAAAACGGCTCTGCCCGAACTGGAAGGCGAAGGGAAAAATGTCCGCCTGATCCTCGGGACCGCCTGGGGCGAGACGGTGCCGCTTGCGATGCCGTCCGAGGTGTTTTACGCCGATGCCCGCCTGTCGCCCGGTGCCGCGATCCCGCTGCCTGACGACCACGAGGATCGCGGGGTCTATGTGCTGGAAGGTGAAGTCACAGTCGGCGGGCAAAGTTTCGAGGCCGGCCGGATGCTGGTCTTTCGGCCCGGTGACCGGATTTCGGTCCGCGCCGGGGATCTGGGCGCGCGGATCATGCTTCTGGGCGGGGCCACGATGGACGGGCCACGGCACATCTGGTGGAACTTCGTCGCCTCGTCGAAAGAGCGGATCCAGGCTGCGAAAGAGGCCTGGCGCGCCGGCGACTGGCAGCACGGCAGGTTCCGCTTGCCACCCGACGACAATGCCGAATTCATCCCCGCGCCCGAGGTCTGAATTTCCGCGCATGTCCCGGTGCCTTTCCCATTGACGCCGCCTGACCCCTTGCGTAAGACGGCGCACGTTCGGAAGGCACCTTCCGGGCAGCGAGATGCGCGGTGGTAGCTCAGTTGGTTAGAGTACCGGCCTGTCACGCCGGGGGTCGCGGGTTCGAGCCCCGTCCACCGCGCCATCCTCGCCCCGAACGGTGCCCCGAAAGGTGATCCTGCGCGGTGGTAGCTCAGTTGGTTAGAGTACCGGCCTGTCACGCCGGGGGTCGCGGGTTCGAGCCCCGTCCACCGCGCCAGTTTCCCGATAAATCCTGTGACTGCCTGCCCTGACACCCCAGTCGGGCTTCAGGACGCCCGTGCCCCCGTTTCCCGACGATCCGCGGCTTTCAGAGGAGATCGAGCACCCGGGCGGCCTCGGCCCGCGGGTCGGCAAGGACCGAACGATCCTCGCCGGGGAAGAACCGGGCGCGGGTGGCGGTGGGCAGCGGCGCGGGGGTGGCGATCAGCACGCGGGGGCCATGGCGGGCGGCCTCGGCCTGCCAGCTTGTCGCCAGAGCGATCTGGGCGGACTTGGTCGCCCCATAGGCGCCAAAGAACGGCCGCCCCGCCTGCGGGTCGTCCAGAAAAAGCGCCGTCCCGTCCCCGGCGCGCAACAAGGGTTCGACCATCGGGATCAGCATCCCCGTGGCGCGGGTGTTGGTGGCGACCGATTTCTCCCAGTCTTTCTGGTCCAGCGACGCCGCCGGTGCCAGCGGGGCCGCGTGGATGGCGGCATGCACCCAGAGACCAAGGCCACCCCAGCGGTCATGGACCTGTCGGCAAAGATGGCGCATCGCGTCGTCGTTGGTCACGTCCATCGGCGCCAGCGTCAGGCCACCCGCGCCCGGCAGGCCTTGAACCTTCACCCGGTCGTCAAGCTCTTCCAGCCCGCCCACGGTGCGGGCGACGGCCACGACATGCCAGCCGCGCAAGGCAAGCTGTTCGGCAATCGCCGCCCCAAGCCCGCGCGAAGCACCGGTAACGAGGGCTACTTTGAGGGCGGTCTTGTCGGTCATGGGTCGGTCCTTGCGGGGCTGTTGCAGCCTCCGGCGGGGATATTTGGCCAAAGATGAAAGGGCAAGGGGTCAGCGCTGGCCATATCCTGCGGCCAGTTCGGCCTGACGGGTATGGATGATCGTCTGAAGGAGCGCATCCGGAAGCGGGTGATCGGGGGTGAACAGGACGCCGGACATCGAGGTCCTGAAGGGCGTGCAGTCGATCTGCGGGATCACTGTGCCGGAATGGGGGTAGAGGCCAAGGTGTCTGGTGAAGGCCGCGTAGCCTGCGACCATCCGGCCCTTTGGCCCCGGTTGGCGGAAGCCGGGCATCGCGTAGGACAGGCATTCGACATTGTCCGGCAGGAGGGCGCGAAGCCGGGCGCGCAGGGCAGTGAGTGCCTCGCGCTGGCCGGCGGGCAGGGCTGCAAGGTAGGCGTCGACCTCGCCGCTCACTCTGCCGCTTTCATCTCGAACCCTTCCTCGATCTTGTCCGAAGGCGCGACCGGGTAGTCGCCCGAAAAGCAGGCATCGCAAAAGCGCGGAGCGGCCGGGTCGCGGCCCGCCGCCTCGCCGGCCGCGCGGTAGAGGCCGTCGAGCGAGACAAACTTCAGGCTGTCGACGCCGATCCAGTCGCGCATCTCGTCTTCGGACATGGTCGCTGCGAGAAGCTTCGAGCGTTCCGGCGTGTCGACGCCGTAAAAACAGGGCCATGCCGTGGGGGGCGAGGCGATGCGGAAGTGAACCTCGGCGGCGCCCGCCTCGAGGATCATGTCCTTGATCTTGCGGCTGGTGGTGCCGCGCACGACCGAGTCGTCGACCAGGATCACCCGCTTGCCCTTGATCAGCGCGCGGTTGACGTTCAGCTTCAGCCGCACGCCCATGTTGCGGATGTGGTCGGTCGGCTCGATGAAGGTGCGGCCCATGTACTGGTTGCGGATGATGCCCATCGCATAGGGGATGCCCGATTCCTGGCTGTAGCCGATGGCGGCCGGGGGTGCCTGAATCCGGGACGGGGCAGACGAGATCGGCGTCCACAGGGGCCTCACGCGCGAGTTCCACGCCGATCTGGCGGCGGGTCTCATAGACCGAGCGGCCGCCGATGATGCTGTCAGGGCGGCTGAAATAGACGTTCTCGAAGATGCAGAACCGCGATTTCGCCGGGGCGAAGGGGCGCGAGCTTTCGACCTTGTTGCCTTCGATCACCACCATCTCGCCCGGTTCGATCTCGCGCACGAAGTCGGCGCCGATGATGTCCAGCGCGCAGGTCTCGGACGACAGCGCCCAGCCGTGATCCCCAAGCCGGCCAAGGACCAGCGGCCGCACGCCCAGCGGATCCCGCACGCCGATCAGCTTGGTGCGGGTCATCGCGACCACCGAAAACGCGCCCTCGACCCGGCGCAGCGCGTCCTTGATCCGTTCGGACAGGGACTTCTGGATCGACCGCGCCATCAGGTGGATGATGCATTCGCTGTCCGAGGAGGACTGGAAGATCGACCCGCGCTCGATCAGTTCGCGCCTAAGCGCGGTGGCGTTGGTCAGGTTGCCGTTGTGCGCGATGGCACAGCCGCCCATCGAGAACTCGCCAAAGAAGGGCTGAACGTCGCGAATCGCGGTGGCACCCTTGGAACCGGCGGTCGAATAGCGGACATGGCCGATCGACAGGTTTCCTGGCAGCGTGTCCATCACATCGGGCTTGGTGAAGTTGTCGCGCACATAGCCGAAGCGGCGGGCCGAATTGAAGCCGTGGTCGGGGTGGTAGCTGACGATGCCGCCCGCCTCTTGTCCCCGGTGCTGAAGCGCATGCAGGCCGAGGGCCACGAAGGTCGAAGCATCCGCGACGCCGACCACACCGAAGATGCCGCATTCCTCCTTCAGCTTGTCGTCATCGAAGGGGTTCGAAAGGAAGGGGGCCATGCCGTCCGAATCCTGCATTAAGAGACCTGCGCGCGCTGCCGTCCGTTTACGGCAGGCAGGCGGGGCTGTCACGCCCCGAAACGCAAGGCTCGCGGGAACGGGATCAGCCGTTGGTTGCAGGGGCTGCGGGTGCTGCTTCCGGGGTGGCCTCTGGGGCGGCTTCCGGCGTGACGGGTGCTGCTCCGGTGGCGCAGACATTGGTCAGGTCGTTGTAGCGCTCGACAATCCAGCCCGGTGCGTCCGTCGGGATGTTTTCGTCGATCTCGGACTGGAAATTCGCGAACACCAGCGCCGTGCGGGAATCGTCAATCATCGGAATTGCCTGTTCGGACAGGACGCGGTCATAGACGATGAAGGCGATTGCGATCAGCAGGACGCCGCGGGCGGCGCCAAAGAGAAAGCCCAGTGCCTGGTCGATCCCGCCAAGCGCCGAACGCTGGACGGCCCCGGAAAAGAGCGGGGTGAAAAGGGCGGCCACGATCAGGCCGATCACGAAGACACCGGCAAAAGCGGCGACAACCGACAGCTCGCAGCTGTCAGCCAGGAATTCGCCGACCACCGGCAGTTCCTTGACTAGGGGCTGGACCCCCGGCGCGAAGTAATAGGCCGCGATTGCGGCACCGATCCAGCCGAGGATCGCCATAAGCTCTCGGATCAGCCCGCGTGAGAACGCAAGAACAGCGGACACCAGGATGATAAGCGCCGCACCACCATCGACCGCGGTCAGGTTTTCCATCGTCAACGTCCCCATTCCCATCTTGCCGGACGCCTAGCCGGCGCCGAACATCTCGCCCACGAAGGCCGTCAGGTCCGGCATATGCCGCACTTTCAGGCCAGTCGCCCCTTCGATCTTCGAATGGGACGGCACGGTTGCTTGCTTGAAACCAAGTTTCGAGGCTTCTTTCAACCGATTTTCTGATTGTCCCACAGGGCGCAGCGCGCCGGAAAGGCTGATTTCGCCGAAAAGCACCATGTCTGGCGGAATTGCCACATCTTCCCTTGCGGAAAGCAAGGCGCCCGCCACCGCCAGATCCGAGGCCGGCTCGCTGACCCGCAAGCCCCCGGCAACGTTCAGAAAAACGTCAAGCCCGGTGAAAGGAATGCCGCAGCGGGCCTCAAGCACGGCAAGGATGGTCGACACCCGTCCGCTGTCCAGCCCCACGACCGTGCGCCGCGGGCTGGCAAGGGTGGAGGGTGCCACGAGCGCCTGAATCTCGGTCAGGACCGGGCGCGTGCCTTCGATTCCCGCAAAAACGGCGGATCCCGGCGCGGGCTGGTCACGGTTGGCAAGGAACAGGGCCGAAGGGTTCGGCACCTCGGCCAGACCGCCGCCGGTCATCTCGAAGACGCCGATCTCGTCGGCCGGGCCGAAGCGGTTCTTGACCGCGCGCAGGATACGGAACTGGTGGCCACGCTCGCCCTCGAAGTAGAGCACGGTGTCGACCATGTGTTCCACCACGCGCGGGCCGGCGATCTGGCCGTCCTTGGTCACATGGCCGACAAGGATGACGGCCACGCCGCGGCGCTTGGCGAAGGTCACCAGTTCATGCGCGGCGGCGCGAACCTGGGAGACGCTGCCCGGGGCCGCCTCGATGCTGTCCAGCCACATGGTTTGGATCGAGTCTATGATCGCCAGCGCGGGGCGTTCGGCATCCAGCGTGGTCAGGATGTCGCGCAGGTTGGTTTCCGCCCCAAGCTGCACCCTCGCATCGGTCAACCCCAGACGCTGGGCGCGCATCCGGACCTGGGCGGCGGCCTCTTCGCCCGAGATGTAAAGGCATTTAAGGCCCTTGCGGGCAAAGCTGGCGGTGGCCTGAAGCAGCAGCGTGGATTTGCCGATGCCGGGATCGCCGCCGACCAGAATGGCAGAGGCCGGGACCAGCCCGCCGCCAAGCACGCGGTCCAATTCGTCAATCCCCGAGGACGCGCGGGGCGGAGCTGGCTCTTCGGTCGCAAGATCAGACAGCGGGATGGTCCGGCCCTTGGCTCCCAGCGCCTTCGGACCGGCCGACAGCGGCGCCTCTTCGACGATGGAGTTCCAGGCGCCGCAGGCTTCACAACGCCCTTGCCATTTCGTGTGGCTCGCGCCGCAGGACGAGCAGGTGAAACTGTTGACGGGCTTTGCCATGGGACCGGTGTAGCGGAGCCGGTGGCGAAGGGGAATAGGCGCGCGCTGCCCCTTGGCGGCGATGTGCCATGGGCGTGCCACAACTTGTGGTGTAGCAACAACACCGCACAGCAATTGGTAACTCTCAACAGGCTTTCTGTCGACAAAGTACATTCGGTCTGGCAGGCATCGCAAGTACTTGCGCTGCTTCGTGCGCGACAGGGTACGGGGACTTGG
Source organism: Rhodobacterales bacterium (assembly GCA_031441285.1). GTDB lineage: Bacteria > Pseudomonadota > Alphaproteobacteria > Rhodobacterales > Rhodobacteraceae > Tabrizicola. The sequence goes on along the minus strand of JANOER010000102.1, from coordinate 50,382 downwards.
GGCATGTGGACGCAGGGTGCTGGCACCGCATTTTCAATAGCGGCGCTGTTGAGCGGGTCAGCCCTGGGGCAAACGGTTACCGGCTCCATCGACGATGCGGCGGACTATTTCCGGTATCCCGGAGACCCGGTGCCGACCGGCAAGGGGATCGTGTATCGCGTGCAGATCCTTGATGCGAACCCGACGATCGCCTTTGCAGAAAGCCTGCCCTTCAGGGATGAAATCATATTCCTGCGCACAAGTTCGGATCTGACCCGGCCGCTGCCTGCGGAGGCACATGTCGAATACCTTCAAAGCATCGGGAACATCGGCGGAACCGCCGGCACACTGGACTTCGCAAGCTACATCGGGATGTTCGGGATCAGTGTTTCGATCGGCGACGAGGTCGTGATCGTGTTCGAGTGCGCGGACCTTTGTGATCCGGGCGACATGTTCTCGTTCGAACTGACCGGCGTTGCTATGCTTGCTCCCGGCGCAAGATCCGCCGAAAGGCTTGCCAGTCTGATCGCGGCCAGCGGCGGCGCGGCGCGACTAGTGGTTCTGGATGCCCAAGGCGTGGCGCGCGATATGGGACAGGTCAGCCTGGCCACGCGAGACGGGCAAATCAGCGTGACCGGGATCGCGGCGTCTGGGGGCGACGACATGGTGCTGTCCTCCAAAGCCGCGACGCAGGGTCTGGCCGGCAACCTCTACACCTGGGCGCAGATCACCGGCTTTGACAGCACGGCCGACACCGGCCCGGCCAGCACCAACGGCACGGGCATTCAGATCGGTGCCGACGTGGCGGTTGGCACGGATCTGGTGGCGGGCCTGTCGCTTGGCTATTCCGACATCAATGCCACGGACGGGTCTACCAGCCAGGACGGCTCGATGACCTATCTGCAACCCTATATCGCCTATCGCTCGGGCCGGTGGCACGGCAACGCCAGCCTGATCTTCGGGCAGGGCGACTATGACCAGAAGTCGGTCGGCGGCGACGGGACGGGCGAGACCGGGCTTTTCGCCGTCACCTTTGCAGGCGGCTATGACGTGGCCTTGCAGAACGGGCTTGCCGTCACCCCGATGCTTGGCCTGATCCAGGGCCACGAGGACGTGACGGGGACCGGGGGAACGCTAGCCGGTGCCGGAACCGACCGCTACGATTTCAGCCAGGCCTCGCTGGGCGCGCGGCTGACCTCGCGGATTGCGGAGGGGACGGTCTTTGCCGGGCTTCATGCCGACTACCTTGATCAGGACGCAGGGACGGTCCTGACCAGCGAGTTCCTGTCGGAAACTGGCTGGTCCGGTCGGATCGAGCTTGGCGGCTCGACGGATATGAACGGCGGTTTTGGTCTGTCCACATCCGTCGATATCAGCGGCCTTGGCGGGTCGGCACAGACGCTTGCGGGCGGGCTGCGGCTGGCTCTGCGGTTCTGACCGGAAGAGTCAGCGTCGTCTGGCGGACAGGAACGACACGCAAAGCGACGCCAGGACGCAGCCGGTAAAGAGATAAAGCCCCCAGGCGGTTTCGACCGTCGCTAGGCCGACCCCCTTCACCACCACGATATAGATAGCGATCAGGAAGACGTCGGCCATCGCCAGCTTGCCCAGCACCTCAAGCGCTGGCAGCGTCCGGGGGCTGAGCAGGTTCCAGTGCAGGAGGGCAAGGCCGATGGTCTTGGCGTAGGGCGCGAAAACGGCAAGAAACGTCACCAGAAGCGCCAGAGCCGCGTCGCTTTCCCATAGGGACTGCAAGCCGGTGATCACCGAGATTTCGTCCATCCCGAAGATCGGCAGGATCGCGGCGCGCAACAGGGGTGCGAACCAGGCGATCGGAAAAAGGATGAGAAGCGCGAGGTTGAGGTATTTCATCGGCCGGTCCCGGTGCTGGCTGCGGTACTGGAGGGTTTCACACCCTCCAGACCTCCTGTGGGATACTTTTGCAGAAAGGAAATTGACAGGTCGGATCTGGTCTAGCGAATGGCGGCGATGGGGCCTTCGGCGTGCCCGTGGATGAACTGCTGCACGTAAGGGTCTGGCGTGGCGTCCATTTCAGATACCGGGCCGGTCCAGCGGATCACCCCGCCATGCAGCATTGCCACGGTGTCGGCGATGGCGCGGACCGAGGACATGTCATGGGTGATCGTCATCGCGGTCGCCCCCATCTCGGTCACGATCTCGCGGATCAGGTCGTTGATCACGCCGGCCATGATCGGATCAAGGCCGGTGGTCGGTTCGTCGAAGAAGATGATCTCGGGTTCCGCCGCGATGGCGCGGGCCAGGCCGACGCGCTTTTGCATGCCGCCGGACAGTTCGGCGGGGAACAGGTCGGCGACCTCGGGCTTCAGGCCGACCCGGCGCAGCTTTTCGATGGCCACCTCTCGGGCTTGCGCCTTGGGCAGGGCCTTCGCGCCGCGCATCAGGCGGAAAGCGACGTTTTCCCAGACGCGGAGGCTGTCAAAGAGCGCCCCGCCCTGAAAGAGCATCCCGAAGCGGGCAAGAAATGCATCCCGGTCGCCTTTTGTCACGTCCTGCCCATCCAGAGCGATCATGCCACTGTCGGGGCGCACCAGCCCGAGGATGCACTTCAGCAGCACCGACTTTCCGGTCCCCGACCCGCCGATGATCACCATCGAGGTGCCCGAGGCGATGCTCAGGTTCACGCCCTGCAGCACCCGGTTGGCCCCGAAGGCCTTGTGAACATCCGCAAGTGTGATCATGAGGTGAAGAAGATCTCGGTCAGGACATAGTTCGCGGCCAGGATCAGCACGCTTGCCGAGACGACCGCAGACTTCGTCGCCCGCCCCACGCCCTGCGCGCCCCGGGCCGAGTTCATGCCGTGGTAGCAGCCCATCAATGCCACGATGAAGCCGAAGACAGCGCCCTTCACCAGACCCGAGCCGACATCCCAGGTTTCAAGAAACTCGACGGTGGTCTTGAGATAGGTGGCCGAGTTGAAATCCAGCCGGGTCACGCCCACCAGCCAGCCGCCCATGATCCCGATTGCATCGCCCGCAGCGACCAGGACCGGCATCGCCAGCGTCGCCGCAAGCACGCGCGGAACCGCGAGGTATTTCAGCGGATTCGTGGACAACGTCACCAGCGCGTCGATCTGTTCGGTGACTTTCATGGTGCCAAGCTCGGCCGCGATGGAGCTTGCCACCCGTGCTGCGACCATCAGCCCGCCCAGCACGGGGCCAAGTTCGCGGGTGATGCCGATGGCGACGATCGAGGGGACCACGGTTTCGGCGTTGAAGCGCGCGCCTCCGGCATAGATCTGCAGGGCCAGCGCACCGCCGGTGAAGATCGCGGTCAGGCCGACGACCGGCAACGAGAACCAGCCGACCTGCAAGAGCGCGTGGCCGAATTCGCGCAGGTAGAACGGCGGGCGCAGGATGTGGCCAAGAATGGCGCCGGCAAACATCGCCACGCGCCCGACGGCGGCAAGGGCCGCGAGGACCGGTCGGCCGATGCCGGCCATGAGCCCACCGAGTGCGCCGGTCATGCCGGGCTCTCCTGATACCGGCGGTCGTAGCGTGGTCCAAGGGCGGTCAGGATCTCGTAGCCGATGGTGCCGGCAGCCGCGGCCAGCGTATCGACGGACTGGTGCGGACCGAGGATGTCGAGGCTGCGGGGAACCTCTGGCAGATCGGTGATGTCGACCGTGATCAGGTCCATCGAAACGCGACCGACCAGAGGGCAGGGCGTATCGCCGTCCCAAAGCACGGCGTGGTTCGACAAAGTGCGCGGCAGGCCGTCGGAATAGCCGCCAGCGACGGTGGCGATCACGGAAGGTCGGTCGGCGGTCCAGCTTGCACCGTAGCCGACGACTTCGCCGATTGCGACCTCGCGGGTCTGGATCACCGGCAGCGACAGGGTGATCACCGGCCGGGCGCCTTCGAAGGGACGTCCGCCGTAAAGCCCGACGCCCGGACGCGTCAGGTCGAAGTGATAGCGCGGACCAAGCAGGATGCCGCCCGTCGCCGACAGGCTGCGGGGCTGGCCGATACCGTCGGTCATCCGGTGAAACGCGCGAAGCTGGGCTTCGTTCATCGGATGATCCGGGTCGTCGGCGCAAGCCAGGTGGCTCATCAGAAGCTGGGGGCCGGCGTCGATCAGGATCGGGGCGACCGCCTCCCATTCCAGCATCTCGACCCCAAGCCGGTTCATCCCCGTATCAAGCTGCACGCCGAACGGATGACCGGGCAGGGCCTCCAGATGCCGGGTGATCTGGTCCAGACTGTTCAGCATCGGGGTCAGGTCGAGATCGTGGATCATCTCGGTGTCGCCCGGAAGATGGCCGGACAGGACCGCGATCTGCGGCCCCTCGCCCAGGGCCTGGCGAACGGCCGCGCCTTCTTCGGCATAGGCGACGAAGAAGCGCCGCGCCCCGGCTTTGGCCAGCGCACGCGAGATGCGGGTGACGCTCAATCCGTAGGCACCTGCCTTTACCACGGCGGCGGTTTGCACCCCTGGCCCGGTCAGGCGATCCAGCGCGCGCCAGTTCGCGGCGACGGCATCGAGGTCGATGGTCAGGGTCGCAGTGGCCATGGGGCTGTTTCGACCTCAAGGGCGGCGGGGTCAAGGGAAAACCGGAGCCAAGCCCTGCTTGGCCACCGCCCGGATGTTTCGTCAGGATGCGCCCGGCCGCCAGTGACGGGGAGTCTTCTGCCGGCCACAGAACTGGGCCGCTTCCAGATCAGCAGGACGCAGATTGCTGCGATGTCCGCACCGGTGGTGGCGTGCGGCCTAGTGGTCGGGCGACAAGAGCCCAAGACCGCGAAGATAGATGCCGATCCCGGTTTCCAGAAGATCTTCCGGAGCCCAGGGCTGCGGCCCGCCATTGCCCCGCAGGAAAAGCTCCACCACGCCATGGCTGACCGCCCAGACATGGGCCGAGATCATGCTTGCCGGCGGACGCCGGCCCTCGGGCAAGCCGCGCGACAGAAGGTCGGCGGCGCGGTCCATCGTGGCGCGGGCCTTGGCCGAGACACTGGCAAGGTCGGGATGCTGGCCGGGCTGAAGCCCGCTTTCGAACATCGCCTGATAGTGCCCCGGATATTTCCGGGCGAAGGCAAGATAGGCCCGCCCCGTGGCCTCGAACGCGGCAAGCGCCGAGGGTCGGCCGTCGTCATAGGCGAACTCCAGCAGGGCCGCGAAGATGTCGAAGCCCTGGCGCGCGACCTCGGCCAGGAGGTCATCGCGCCCGGCGAAGTGGCGATAGACCGCCGCCGGGGTCACATCCGCCGCCTTTGCCGCTTCGGAGAGGGTAAAGCCCTGTGGCCCCTTCTCGGCGATCAGCGTCAGGGCAGCCTCGACCAGCGCCTGGCGCAGGTTGCCGTGATGGTATCCGCGTTTCATCCCGCGTCCGGCCGCAGCCCCGGTCCGCCGCAGATCTTGCCGTCGATCTTGCCGATGGCCGCCTTGTCGCGCCCCTTGTAATCAACCGCCCCCAGGATGGTCTGGATGACGGCGATGCGGGCGCGCTTCTTGTCGTCGGACAGCACGACCGTCCAGGGCGCCGTCTTGACGCTGGTCTTTGCCATCGTCTCGTCGATGGCGGTGCAGTAATCGTCCCATTTTGCCAGGCCATCGACGTCGATCTGCGACAGTTTCCACTGTTTCAGAAGATCCCCTTCGCGGGCCAGAAAGCGGCGCAGCTGTTCGGCGCGTCCGACCTCGAGCCAGATCTTCAGGAAGATGATGCCTTCGCCGGCGATCATCGCCTCGAATTCGGGCAGCTGGCGAAAGAAACGGGCGCGGTCCTCGGGTTTGCAGAAGCCGAAGACATGTTCGATCATCGCGCGGTTGTACCACGAGCGGTCGAACAGCGCGATTTCGCCCTTGGCGGGAAACCAGTCGACATAGCGCTGGAAATACCACTGCTGGCTTTCGCGGTCGGTGGGCTTTGGCAGCGCCACGACATAGGCCTGGCGCGGGTTCATGTTTTCGGTCACCGCCTTGATGGCACCGCCCTTGCCGGCGGCGTCGCGGCCTTCGAAGATCACGATGAGTCGCTGGCCGTTGGCCCGAAGGCCGGCCTGCATCCGTGCAAGTTCGATCTGCAGCGCCTCCATGTGGGCGTCATAGTCCTTGCCCTTCATCTCCTCGCGGTAGGGGTAGGATGTGGTCAGGATGTCGTCCTTGCCCGCCTTCTCGATCGCCTTGCGCACCGCGGCTGGGGCGCCTTCGCGCAGGTAGCGGCTGATTGCGCCGTCAAAGGGTAGGGTCATTGGGGCCTCCGCCAGTTTCCGCCAGTATGGCGATTGAAGCCGTCAGTGCAATGCGGCCCGCGCGATGGCGGCAAGCACCGCATCGGGATGGCTGTGATGCGGCATGTGGCCGGTGTCGGGCAGGATCGTCAGGATCGCATTCGGCAGAAGCTGCGAAAGCGGGAGCGAGTGGATGTCCAGCGGCACGATCGTGTCGGTGTCGCCGTGGATCAACTCGATTTTCAGGGCAAGGTCGGGATACCGGGGTGCCATCGTCACCAGTTCGGCGCGCAGCGCGTTCACTTGCGCCACGTTGGAGGCAAGAGTTGCCCGGCGAAGCGTAAGCGCGGTTCCGATCCAGGTGGCATAGCCGGGCGGCACCGGGTCGGGGGCAAAGACCGCATCGGTCGCCGACATGACATAGGATTGCGGCACAAAGGCACTGGCCAGCGGCACGATCAGCGCCCGCCCGACCGGGTTGGAGGTCAGCCGGTACCACAGGTCAAGCTCTCCCGGCCAGGGCAGCGAGGGCGACGACACCAGGATCAGCGCCCGGGGCCCACCCTCCAGAGCCCAGGCCAGCGCCACGGCCCCGCCGTAGCTTTGACCAAGCACGATCGGGTTCGCGGCACCAAGCTGGGCGGCGGCCCGCCTGATCGCACGGGCCTGTGCGGCAAGGCTGACCTCGGGCAACGGGTCCGAGTGTCCCAGACCGGGGCGGTCGATCGCGATGACGCGGTAGTCCTGCGCCAGACGGTCGATCAGCGCGAAACTGAAGTCGCGCAACGACCCGCTGGCACCATGGATCAGCACCAGATCGGGACCGGAGCCCTTCATCACATAATGAATTCGCAGGCCGTCCACCGTGACAAACTGCCCGTCCGGCGGGAAGGCGGCGCTTGCGGCAGCCTCGCGCGCACTGGCGCGCCAAAGCGTCAGCGCGGCAAGGAAAGCCAGAAGAACAAGGGCGCTAACGGCCAATTTCGGCAGGGTCATAGGGGGTGGACTGATAGATCTCGTTGATCCAGTTGCCATACAGAAGATGGGCGTGGCTGCGCCAGCGATTCAAGGGCGGCAGCGCCGGATTGTCGTCGGGGTAGTAGTTCTGCGGCACGTTGATCGGGGTGCCCGTGGCGACGTCGCGGTCATATTCCTGCTTCAGCGTGTCGCTGTCATATTCGAAATGGTTGAAGATATACAGCGCGCGGTGGCCGGCATCCTCGACCAGACAGGGACCAACCTCGTCCGAACCAAGCAAGGTTGTCAGGCCGGGTGCCGCGGCAATTTCGGTGTCGCGCATTTCGGTCCAGCGGCTGACCGGGATCACGAAATCATCCGAGAACCCGCGCAGGTAGGGCGAGGTCGGGCAGAGGTTGCGATGCCGGAAGCAGCCAAAGGCCTTTGCGGGCAGCATGTGCTTTTCGACCGCGTGGAAATGGTTGATCATCGCCATCCCGCCCCAGCAGACGCCGAAGGTCGACTGCACATTGGTCTGTGTCCAGTCCATCACCTCGCACAGTTCGTTCCAATAGGTGACCTCTTCAAAGGCCAGATGCTCGATCGGCGCGCCGGTGATGATCAGGCCGTCGAACTTCTCGGCCTTCACCTCCTGGAAGGGGCGGTAGAAGGTCTCCATATGCGCAGCGGCGGTGGTCTTGGTCTGGTGTTCCGACATGCGGATCAGATGCAGGTCGATCTGCAACGGCGTGGCGCCGATCAGCCGGGCGAGCTGGTTCTCGGTCTGGATCTTCTTCGGCATCAGGTTCAGCAGCCCGATCTTCAGCGGCCGGATGTCCTGCCGCGCCGCCCGTTCCGGCGACATGACCATGACGCCCTCGTTCCGCAGAACGTCGAAGGCAGGCAGGGTCGCGGGCAGGGTGATGGGCATTGCAGGCTTCCTTTCAAGCGGCGGATCAGAGGGCGCGATCAATCGCGACGGCGATCATCGCATCGAAGCTTGCGGGATCGGTGACGGCCGACACTTCTCTTGCCGTCACGGTCACGCCCCGGCGGGCCATGCCGGCATAGCGTGGCTGCCGATGGGCAAGCGCGCGGGCATAGGTCCAGCGCACGAAGGCATCGGGATCGCAGGTTTCTTCGGTTACGGAATGGGTTGCGCGGTATTCCTGCCACGCCGCATGAAGAAACTCGGGTTGATAATACATCGGTTTCGGCGAGCGGTCGAACCGGCGGATCAGTTCTTCGGTGTGGTCGTCCGAGCCCTTGATCCAGACCAGAAGCAGCGTCTCGGACAACTGTTTCAGCACCGGGTCGGCGGAATCGGCGGGATCCACCACCTCGCAGATCGACCCCGAGGTGTCGCAGACGAAATTCGGATAGCCGTAGATCGTCTGGGCCCGGTCCATGAAGCGGGCGGTGTCCAGCATGGCCGCGATCTCGGCTTGCCGGTGCTGGTGCTGGCGGACCATGTAATCGGCGAAAGGCAGACCACCCCGGGCCGGATCGCCGGGCTTGCCAAGGTAGGTCGAAAGCGGCGCCAGGTTATTGAAGGTGATGTTCGACGCGATGTAGACCGAGTCGGTCATCAAAAGCTCACGCAAAAGCGGCACCTTCATCGCCTCGCGCTTGAAGTTATCGGCGATGAATTCGTTCATGTAGCGCGTGCCGATCCGGTAATCGACCGAATAGTGGAACCAGGACCCCTGGTCACGCAACATGTGGGCTAGATGCGTCTTGCCAAGCCCGGACATGCCGAAAAGCAGCACCCGCTTGCGCGGTGTGGCAAGATAGTCCCTGGCGGTCCGGTAGATCATCGCGCGCTCCCTTCGGCCTCCCCTGTTAGCGCCGGAAGGCGGCCGTCACAACGAAAAACCCCGCCCGGAGGGGGCGGGGCTTCATTGCTAAAGGCGGGCTGGATCAGAAGGAGTAGCCGATCCGGATGCCGACGCCGAGACCGTCATTGTTGTCGAACACCGCGTTCAACGGCGGGTTCGTGGTGGCGCCGCCGATATCGACATAGCGCACCCCGGCGGTGATCTTGACGTTGTCCATGGTGTAGGTCGTGGCAAGGCCAAAGCTGGTCATGCCGTCGGTCGGACCAAGGTTGCCGGTCCGCTCGCCGTCCGAAGCCTCATAGCCGAGCGTTGCCGCAGCGGACCACTGTTCGTTGAACCGCCGACCGATCCCCAGGTTGTAGGTCACGCGGTCCTTGGCGTAGGACACCAGCGGACCAAGAGCCGCAGGATAGAGCGTCGGATCGATGACGAAGGCGCTCCAGTCGACCCAGCGGATCGAGCCGAACAACAGGGTGTCCTTCGCGACGCCGGTCTGGAATTCGAGGTTCACCGACTGCGGCACTTCCGTCTCGAACGTGCTTGCCAGCGTGCCGGCGCCAAGTCTTTCGAAGGATTCGAGCGTATGGTTGATCGCCGAGTTGTAGGTCAGGGCCACGCGGGCCGCGATTTCCGGCTTTTCCCACGAAATGCCGACGACATAGCCAACTTCGCTGTCGTGGTTGGTCGAAAGCGCATAGCCGCCGACCGACGGGATGGACACTTCACCCTTCACCGTCTGGTAGCGAAGTCCGCCGTAGACAGAGAAGTTGTTCTCCAGCTTGTAGCGCAACAGGCCGGTGATCGCGGACGAGGTAAGGTCCGCTGTTGTGCCGGCAAGCGGATAAGATCCCGGCGCAAGCGTGCCCGGATAGGCGACATCGGCCCCGATCGGCTCATCAAGGATAAGGGCAAACGCCATGCGCTCGCCGATGTCCATTTTGTAGCCGAGGCTCCAGTTGTTGTATGTCGACGACATGTCGCCAGACTTCAACGCCCCCCCGCCGACGGACCCGGAAACGTCCGGGCTGAAATTGCCGAAGCTTAGTTCAACATAGCGGCCTTGTTCGAACAGGATCGCGACGGATTGGGTCGATCGTTCAACTCCGCCCGCCTGCGCCGTCGTGGCCAGAGCGGCCAGCGCGGCGGCAGTGGTAAGAATGTGTTTCATTGTCCTCATCCCCAGTGTGAGAAATTCCCTGCCTGAGACGGTATTCCGCGGCGAAAAACCGGTCAATCAATGACGCCGCGTCACGGTTTTATGACGTTAGCGCTTTGTGGCGCAGATGATGCACCTCGCAGATTGACCCATATGCCGAGGAAGATCAGTCCGGCACCCAGGAAAAGCGTGATCTCAACGGGTTCAGCGTAGAACAGGGCCCCGATTGCAGCGATCAGCGGCAGTCGGGCGAAGTCCAGCGGCACGACGCTTGACGCAGGGGCAAGGGACAGGGCCGCGGTCAGGCACAGATGCGCCGTGACCCCCGCAACGCCGATCAGCCCCAGCCAGGGCAGGGTGGCGGCGGTCGGCAGGGTGGCCTGACCGTCGGCCAGGACCGCGGCAAAGCCAAAGACCGCCTGCATCAGGGTCAGCCAGAACAGGATGCCGACAATTGCCTCGTCACGGGTCAGGGCCTTGGTCATGAGGGTGGTCGCGGCAAAGAAGAAGGCGGCGCCGATGGCGGCCAGAACACCGGCATCGATTGCGGTGAAATCGGGCTGCGCCACGATCCAGACCCCGGCAAAGCCAAGTGCTGCCGACAAAAGCTTCTGCCGGGTCAGTCGTTCGCCCAGCACCAGCGGCGACAGCAGGATCACCCAGATCGGCGAGGTGAATTCCAGCGCGAAGACCTGCGCCAGCGGGATCATGGTGATGGCCCAGAACCACAGCGACTGGCCGGTGAAATGCAGCAGGTTGCGGACCGCGTGCCCGCCCAGCCTGTGCGCGCGGATCCGGCCCAGTTGACCAAGGAGCGCCGCCCCCGACACGACCAGAAGAAAGCCCACGACTGACCGGTAGGCGAGGATCTCGAACGTGTCGAGCTGGCCCCGGATCTCGCGGGTGGCGACTGCCATGGCGGTGAAGGCGGCCATGGCGCCGATCATCCAGACCGCAGCGAGAAGGGGGCGTTGGGTCCGGGCCATGGCGCGACCCTTTCCCGGCCGGGACGCAAAGTCCAGAGCGGACGGGTGCAAGTCCGGTTTGGTCGTGCGTGGCGGAGCAAGGAAAATCCCTTGCGAACCGCCGAATGGGCCGACCAGTCTACAGCCAGATCGGCAGTCACCTGGGCATTGCTGGCATTCTGGATTTCGATTGTTTCCATAGCCGTGCTTGACGCCAGAAGTGAATTCGGCGACCAAGGGTCTGACCTTGAGCGGCAATCCTTCATTTTCGGACACCAGCAATGCTTCGCAAATTTCTTCTGGTCGCAAGTGCAAGCCTGGCGTTGGCTGCGCCCGGCCTTGCCGCTACGGTCTTTTCGGATGACTTTTCGGGTGACACGCCCGCCTTGAACGCAAGCCTCTCCAACTTCGTCGTCGCCGGCCAGGTGGATCTGGTTGGCTTCAAGAACGACTACAAGATCAACACCGGCGGCGGTAATGTGGTCGACCTTGACGGAAGTTCCGGCCCGGGAGCCATCACCAGCAAGTTGAGCTTTGCGTTCAATGCCGGCGACACCGTTACCCTGGACATGCTGATCGGCGGTGCTCAGCGCAAGCGGGGTTTCGACAATCTGTTCGTAAGCTTCACGTTCGCCGCCGCTATCGAAGTTCTGGACTGGACCGGAACCGGGTACCTGAATTGGCTGGGCTATACCAATATCGCTTCCACCGGCAGCATTGGCGTAGACATGCTCGGCTTTGCGACTTCCAGCCTGATCGCCCCGACCAGCATGAGCTTCCGGGCCGGAAACTCCGGGTCGCTGACCTTCTCGATCGGGACGAGCAGTGCCGACAACGTCGGCCCGCTGCTGGCTGGCGTATCGCTTGACATCTCGCCCGCCGTCGTGCCGCTGCCTGCCGGTGGAGCATTGCTTCTGCTTGGTCTTGGCGCGTTGGGCGCACTGCGCCGCAAGCGGGCCTGATCCGGCCTGAAGGCGGCAAGGACACTTCGCCTCGCGCTTCTGAAAGCCGCAACCCTGACACAGAATTGCTGGCCAAGGGTGACGGGCGAAGCGCGGGCAAACGCGCCGTCGACAAGAGTCCGGTGTCGTCTGTCCGATCTGCCGGCCCGCAGGCGCGCACCCGGACCTGACCCAGCAGGGCCTTCGCCAATGCCATAGCCGAACCTGCCCAAGGACGCAGCCGGTATAAGCCGCCTTGTCACCTGGGTCGCGGCCAGGCCCCTTGGGTAACCAGAACCGGACCCCCCGTCTGGCTTTTCTTCCACCCGAAACCACCCTAGCGTTGGGCGGCAAGTGCTTGGAGGCGAATAATGGCGGTGTTGCGGGGCGATGACGCGCGGGTCGGCTTTGCGGAACTTTTCTTTGACTTGGTGTTCGTCTTCGCGATCACTCAGGTCAGCCATGTGCTTCTGGCGCATTACGATCTGAAAGGCGCGCTGGAAACCGGGTTCCTGTTTCTGGCGGTCTGGTGGGTCTGGATCTATTCGACCTGGGTGCTGAACCGGCTTGACCCTGACCAGCCGCAAGTGCGGGTTCTGCTGTTTTCCCTGATGGCGGCGGCACTTTTCATGTCGATGGCCCTGCCGGAAGCGTTCGGCGATCGCGGTCTGGTCTTCGCGCTGGCCTATGTCGGCATGCAGGTTGGCCGGACACTGTTCGTTTGGGTTGCCGCCGCCGGAAATTCCGTCCTTGCCAGCACCTATCTGCGGATCCTGATCTGGTTTCTCGTGTCGGCCCTGTTCTGGATCCTCGGAGGCGTGGTCTCTGGCGAAGCGCGGCTCTGGCTTTGGGGGGCGGCCCTTGGCATCGAGTATCTCGGGCCGGTGATGGGGTATCTGGTGCCGGGCATCGGCCGCGATGTCAGCGCAAACTGGACCGTGAAGGGCGGGCATATCGCCGAACGCTGCGGGCTGTTCGTGATCATCTGCCTTGGCGAGACGCTTCTCGTCTCGGGCGCGACCTTTGCCGAGCTGGAGTGGGACGCGCCCGGCACGCTGGCGTTTCTGGCGGCGGTCGGGCAGGCGGTCGCGATGTGGTGGGTTTACTTCCACATCGGACACAAGCGCGGAACCCACCAGATCGAACATTCGGCCAATCCGGGGCAAGTGGCGCGGCTGGCGTTCACCTACCTGCATATTCCGATCGTGGCGGGGATCGTGGTCTCTGCGGTTGCGTCCGAGCGCGCGATCGCGCATCCGCTGGATCCGGGGGTGCTGGCGGAAAGCGCGTCCGCCATCGGCGGGCTGGCGCTGTTTTTGCTTGGCAACGGGCTTTTCAAGCGCGTGTCGGCAGGAAATTTTCCCCTGTCGCATTGGGCAGGATTGGGCGCATGCCTGTTGGTCGCGGGCGTCGGGCCCTGGACCACGCTGCTGGGACTGAACCTTGGCGCGCTGGCGATCCTGATTCTGGTCGCGGTCTGGGAACACCAGTCCTTTGCCGCCGGCCCGCAGGCAGACCGCTGAACCGGCCAAGCCGTCAGGCGTCAGGCCGGTCCGACCGATCACCGGGGGCAGGGCCGCAAGGGCCGGTCACTCAAGCTCGATCGTGCCGGGCGGCTTTGAGGTGCAGTCGTAAAAGACGCGGTTGACGCCCTTGACCTCGTTGATGATCCGGGTGGCGGTTTCGCCAAGAAATTCATGCGTGAAGGGGTAGTAGTCGGCGGTCATGCCATCGACCGAGGTCACCGCCCGCAGCGCAAGGGCGTAGTCGTAGGTGCGCCCGTCGCCCATGACGCCGACGGTCTTCATCGGCAAAATCGCGGCGAAGGCCTGCCAGATCTCGTCGTAAAGCCCGTGCTTGCGGATCTGGTCGATGTAGACCGCGTCGGCGCGGCGCAGGATGTCCAGCTTTTCGGTCGTGATCTCGCCCGGGCAGCGGATTGCAAGGCCCGGACCGGGGAAAGGGTGGCGGGCGATGAAGGCGGGCGGCAGGCCAAGTTCGCGGCCCAGGGCGCGGACCTCGTCCTTGAACAGCTCGCGCAGCGGCTCGACAAGCTTGAGGCCCATCTTTTCCGGCAGGCCGCCAACGTTGTGGTGCGACTTGATGGTGACCGACGGCCCGCCGCTGAACGACACGCTTTCGATCACGTCGGGGTAAAGCGTGCCCTGTGCAAGGAAGGTCGCCCCGCCCACCGCATGCGCATGCTTCTGGAACACGTCGATGAACAGCCGGCCGATGGTCTTGCGCTTGACCTCGGGGTCCGAAACCCCTTCCAGCGCGCCAAGGAACAGGGCGGATTCGTCTGCGTGGATCAGCGGGATGTTATACTGGTCGCGGAACATGGTCACGACCTGGCTTGCCTCGCCCAGCCGCAGAAGGCCGTGGTCGACGAAAACGCAGGTCAGCTGGTCGCCGATGGCCTGATGGATCAGCACGGCGGCCACGGATGAGTCGACGCCGCCGGAAAGCCCGCAAATGACCTTGTGATTGCCGACCTGGGCGCGGATCTTCGCGATGGCCTCCTCACGGTAGGCGCCCATCGTCCAGTCGCCCTTGAACCCGGCAAGCCTGACGAAGTTTTCGTAAAGGCGTGCGCCCTTCGGGGTGTGGTGGACCTCGGGGTGGAACTGGACGGCGTAGAAATGGCGTGCCGGGTCCGCCGTGATCGCGAAGGGCGCGTTCGGCGAGGTGCCGTAGACCGCGAAACCCGGAGCGATTTCAGAGACATGGTCGCCGTGGCTCATCCAGACCTGCTCACGCGACAGGGGCCCTGACTCGGGCGGGAACCAGCCCGCGAGGATCGGATGCGTAAGGTCGGTCGGCGTGACATAGGCACGCCCGAATTCGGCGGTGCCGTGGCCGCGCTCGACGCGGCCACCCAGGACATGCATCATCACCTGCTGGCCATAGCAGATCCCGAGGATCGGCACCCCGGCGGTAAAGGCGCTGGCCGGCGGCATCGGCGCACCCTCAGTGAAGACCGAGGCCGGCCCGCCCGAGAAGATGATGGCCTTGGGCGCGAAGGCCTGAAGGAACGCATCATCGACGCGGTTGTAGGGGTGGATTTCGCAATAGACGTTCAGCTCGCGCAGGCGGCGCGCGATCAGCTGCGTCACCTGGCTGCCGAAGTCGATGATCAGAAGGCGGTCGTGCGTCTGGGTCATGTGTCCGCGTAGCGCGCGGTTCGGGATGGTGCAAGGGGTGGCTGCCGTCGGATTGGGGGTTTCACACCCCCAAACCCCCGTGGGATATTTTTGCAGAAAGGAGGAGCAGGTCGTTTTCCGGATGGGCGCGTGTCGCTTTTGGTTGGCAGGCGACGGAAATGGGGCGCGGGGCAGCGGGCTTTGGCGGCATAAGGCAGCAAAGCTTTGGAGGCGATGATGAATGATGTGGCAGGGCGCCGGGCGCGCAGTGGTGGGGGCGCAAGCCGCCGGGCAGAGCGGACCGCGGTCAGTTTCGAGAGCGCCCGCTTCATCCAGCGCAACATCCCGAATTACGAGATCCTGAACGAGGAAGCGCTTCAGGTCATCGAATGGAACGCCGATACGGTGCTGGAGGAGATCGGCGTCAATTTCGTCGACAACCCCGCAGCACTGGACCTTTGGCGCGCCGCAGGGGCCGATGTTAAGGGCGAGCGGGTGCATATTCCCCGTGGTCTGGCCCGCAAGCTGTGCGCGACCGCTCCGTCGACTTTCGTCCAGCACGCCCGCAACCCCGAGCGTAACGTCGACATCGGCGGCCGCAATCTGGTGCTGGCTCCGGTCTATGGCCCGCCCTTCGTGCGTGATGCCGAAGGCGGCCGGCGCTATGCGACGCTGCACGACTTCCAGAATTTCGTGAAGCTGGGCTACATGTCGAAATGGCTGCATCATTCCGGCGGCACGGTCTGC
Source organism: Rhodobacterales bacterium (assembly GCA_031441285.1). Classification (GTDB taxonomy): domain Bacteria; phylum Pseudomonadota; class Alphaproteobacteria; order Rhodobacterales; family Rhodobacteraceae; genus Tabrizicola. The sequence goes on along the minus strand of JANOER010000102.1, from coordinate 34,444 downwards.
GAGCCGACCGACGTGCCGGTGAACAAGCGGCACCTCGACATGCTGATGGCGCACATGACCCTTTCGGACAAGCCCTACATGGGATCGGTCACCGAACCGGGCCGCGCGGAGGATTCGGTGGCGATGTCGAAGATCCTGTTCGGCGAGGATTTCGTCGACCAGAACACGGTGATGACCAGCCTGATCAACATCAACTCGCCCCTGACCTTTGACAGCATCATGATGGGTGCCCTTGAGGTCTATGCGAAGGCCAATCAGGCGGCGATCATCAGCCCGTTCATCGTCGGCGGCGCGATGGCCCCGGTCACGATCGCAGGCACGCTGACCCAGGTGCTGGCCGAGGTGCTGGCCGGTGTCGCCTACAGCCAGCTGGTCCGCCCCGGCGCTCCGGTGATCTTCGGGGCATTCGTGACCTCGATCGACATGAATTCGGGTGCGCCGACCTTCGGCACGCCGGAAGCGGCTCACATCACCTATGGTGCCGGGCAGTTGGCGCGGCGGATGAACCTGCCTTACCGGTCGGGCGGCAGCTTCTGCGGATCAAAGCTTCCCGATGCGCAGGCAGCCTATGAAACCGCGAACAGCCTGAACATGGCGCTGCTGGCCGGGGTCAACTTCATGTTGCACGCCTGCGGCTGGCTGGAAGGCGGGCTGGTGTCGTCCTACGAGAAGTTCGTGATGGACGCCGACCAGCTTGGCACGCTGCACCATCTGGCCCAGGGGATCATGATGGACCAGAACGGCCAGGCAATGGACGCGATCCGCGAGGTTGGTCCCGGCGGCCACTTCCTTGGCTGCGCCCATACTCAGGCCAATTTCAAATCGGCGTTCTGGCGATCGGACCTCTTTGACTACAAGCCCTTCGAGACCTGGGCAGAAGAGGGTGCGCGCGACACGCAAGCCCTTGCCGCGGAACGCGTGGCCCGGCAGCTATCAGACTATCAGGCCCCCGATCTGGACCCGGGCACCCGGGAGGCGCTGGAAGCCTTTGTCGCCAAGCGAAAGGCCGAGATGCCGGACGCTTTTATCTAACGCTTTCAACTGACGGTGGGCATCTGACGACAGCAAGGGGCGGGCGACCGCCCCTTTGCCTTGGTCACACCAGCCCGCCCCGGCGCAGAAGTTGCGCCTCGGCCAGAACGGCGATCAGCACGTCGATGTGGCGGGCCGGGGAATAGCTGACATCGCCGGAGATCCGGGTCGCTTCCAGCCCTTCCTCGACCGACAAGAGCCGCGGCAGGGTTTCTTCGGGCGATGCAGAGGGGTTGACCAGCCGCCGCAGGTCGCGGTCACGCCGGTAGTCCCCCAGCCCGAAGCGCGCGGCGTGCATCAAAAGCCGCGGGCGGCGCAGGTTGGCAAGCAAGGTTCGGAAGTCGGACATGGTGCTCTCCGTTCAGGGACGATTGCACTATGCACCACCACAACTGCACGTTGCGCGCCTTGGGAGGCAGCGCACGGAGGTTACCGAAAGGTTTAGCAATTCCCGTCAATTGTTAAGGCCGACCGAAAGCTTAACCAACAGGTAACCAATTCCACCCAAGGTTGCGATGGTCCAAGGCTGGACTCATCACGCGCTGCGTGTGGACTATGACGGGACGATCGCATTGCCAGAACTGACTGCCGCCAGCTTGCCTGCCTGGCTTCCCTCGGCGGTACGCCACTACATCGACCATGTCGAGGAAGGCATCTCGTTTCGGGCCATGGCCCGCCGCGAAGGCCTGCATCCGTCGACGATCCTGCGCCAGGTGCGCCGCTTCGAAGTCCGGCGCGAGGATCCGTTGATGGACGAGGCCCTGACTGCGCTCTCCCGGCTTGCTCTCCGTCCTGCCCCTGATCCAGCCCGAAAGGAAGACCAGCCCATGTCAGCCCATCCACGCCCGCCTGTCGCCCCCGACCTTTGTGACGAGGCCATGCTGGCCCGGGAGGGCCGCCGCGTTCTGCGCCGTCTGGCCGAACCCGGTGCGATGCTGGCGATTGCGCCCGAAATGGACAAGGCGGCGGTGCTGCGCGACCTGCCGGGCGGGCGATCCCTGCGCACGGCGGTTCTGGACCGGCCGGTCGCACAGGCTTTCCTGCTTCAGGACTGGATCGCCTGCCGCAAGACCGGCCGAGTCTCGACCTACGAGATCACCGCCGCAGGCCGTGCGGCCTTCAAGCGCATGACCGGTGAGGACGAGCGCAATCGTGGCCTCGGCGAAGCGGGTGCGGCCTTCGGCGACCAGCACCGCCAATGGGGTGAGCGCGAGGTCATCGACGAGGACGGCCCGCGCCGGTTGCGCTACAACGTGGCCGAAAGCCCGGTAGCGGTGTTGGGCCGCCGGATCGACCGGGATGGCAAGCCATTTCTGGAGCCGGGTCTGGTCGATGCGGCCGAACGCCTGCGCGAGGATTTCGAACTGGCCCAGATGGGCCCGCGTGTGGCGCAGAACTGGGACCGGTTCCTGACCGGCGGCGACAGGGGAACCTTTCAGTCCGACAGCGGCCTTGCCGAAGGGCCGGGACGGGCGCGGGCCAGGGTGGCGGCGGCCTTGCGCGACCTTGGTCCTGGGCTTGGCGATGTGGCGTTGCGCTGTTGCTGCTTTCTGGAAGGGCTTGAGGTGGCGGAAAAGCGGCTGGGCTGGGCGGCGCGGTCCGGCAAGATCGTGCTGCGCATCGCCCTCATGCGCCTGCGCCGGCACTACGATGAAACCTATGGCAAATCCGGACCGTTGATCGGTTGAGCGTTCAGGTGCTGACACCTCGCAGCACCAGAAGGACTGACATCGCCGCAAGACAGCCTGACGCCAGCCGCCGCAAGAGCACAAGCGCGCGCGACTGGCGCAGACCGCCCCGACCAAGCGCCGCGCCAAGGCCGGCCCAAAAGACGGCGACCAGCACCACGAGGCACGCGAAGATCGCAAGGTTCAGCGCCAGACGGTCGGGCGAGGGCAGCAGGACCAGCCCGAAGATCAGCGCCTTGGGGTTCAGGGCGGTGGTCACGAACAGCGCCCGGGCGTTCACCGACCGTGGTCTCGCGTCCCCTTGCGGCACGCGCCACAACCGGACGGCCAGCACCGCGACCCAAAGTGCCGCCGCCAGCGTCACCGTCGCATGCAGGCGCGGATGACTTGCCAGAACTGCTGCTCCGGCGACGGTCAGCGGCAGGACGGTCAGCAGGTATCCCGCAAGCTCGGCCGGGATCAGCCGCGCCGCGCTGGCCAGACCACGCTCGGCCCCGGCAACAAGGACCAGCGCATTCGTCGGCCCCGGCACAAGAAGCAGCGACAGGACGGCAAGCGTCAGTTCCAAGGGCGGCATCGGGGACTCCGTTTTACAGATCAGTGATGCCGCCTTGGGTAAGGCAGGGCCTTGATCGGGATCAAGCCGGCCGGGAGACGGAAACGGGGAAAGGCGCATCCGCCTTTCCCCTATGTCGCGATTCGGTGCCTTCCAGCTTTCAGTCGGCCCCGCCTTCTGTCGGCCCCGCCCTCAGTCGGCCCGGGTGATCCCGGCCCGGTGCAGAAGTCCCGCCGCCGCCGCCCCCCCGGCCAGGGGGGCGAGGATGAACACCCAAAGGTCGGCAAGCGCCTGACCGCCGACAAAAAGCGCCGGACCGATCGACCGCGCCGGGTTGACCGAAACTCCGGTGACGTTGATCCCCACCAGGTGGATCGCCGCCAGCGTAAGGCCGATCGCCAGTCCAGCCATCGCGGCCGGAGCCTTGGCTTGCGTGGCCCCAAGGATCACGGTCACGAAGATGAAAGTCATCACCGCCTCGAACACCAGTGCCGAGGTCAGCGAGTATTCCCCGAGATAGCCCGCGCCAAAGCCGTTCTGGCCCAACCCGTTGACGGAAATGTCGAAATCGGCATGTCCCGACGCGATCAGATACAGAACCGCAGCCCCAAGGATCGCGCCGACCACTTGCGCGGCAACATAGATCCCCAGCGCAGTGCCCGACAGCCGTCCGGCAAGAAACGCGCCAAGGCTGACCGCCGGGTTGAGATGCGCCCCGGAAATCGGTCCGATCCCATAGGCCGCCGCGACGATCGCGAGGCCAAAGGCAAATGAGACCCCCATCATTCCGATCTGGGCCCCCATGAGCACGGCAGCGCCGCAGCCGAAAAGGACGAGTATTGCCGTGCCGATCACCTCGGCCACGAATATCTTGGACATGGGCTGTTCCCTCATTCCGCACTTGCATTTTTCGCAATGGGGCAGGGCGTTCCTGACCGCCTTTGCCGCGTTGCTTTGCGCACCAAATCAGCCTATTCGAAAACTGTCACGCGGTTCAGGGGAAAATTCACGTGCGCGACCTTAAACTTCCCGACGAGCGCCATCCGGAAAAAGCCCATCGCCCGGCGAATGCCCAGCCGAAAAAGCCTGACTGGATCCGGGTGAAAGCGCCCACGTCCGAAGGTTACAAGCGGACGCGCGACATCCTGCGGGAAAAGAAGCTGGTGACGGTCTGTGAAGAGGCCGGCTGTCCGAACGTCGGCGAATGCTGGAGCCAGGGCCACGCCACCATGATGATCATGGGCGAGATCTGCACCCGGGGCTGCACCTTCTGCAACGTGGCGACCGGCAAGCCGCAGGTGCTGGACACGTTCGAGCCCGGCCGCGTCGCCCATGCGGTCGCCGAACTGGGGCTGGCCCATGTCGTGGTCACCAGCGTTGACCGCGACGATCTTGCCGATGGAGGGGCCGAGCATTTCGCCCAGACCATCCGCGCCATTCGCCATCGCAGCCCGCAAACCACGATCGAGGTGCTAATTCCCGATTTCCTGCGCTGCGGGCCCGAGGCGCTGGAAACCGTGGTTGCCGCCCGGCCGGACGTGCTGAACCACAACCTTGAAACCGTTCCCGGCCTTTACCCCGAAGTCCGCCCCGGCGCGCGCTATTTCCACTCGCTGCGGCTTTTGCAGCGGGTAAAGGAACTTGACCCGACGATGTTCACCAAATCCGGGATCATGGTTGGTCTCGGAGAGGATCGGCAGGCCGTGGGGCAGGTGATGGATGACATGCGCGCAGCGGATGTCGATTTCCTGACCATCGGCCAGTATCTGCAGCCGACCCCCAAGCATCACCGGCTGGACCGCTTTGTGACCCCCGACGAGTTCAAGGCCTACGAGACGGCGGCCTTCGGCAAGGGGTTCCTTATGGTATCGGCCACACCGCTGACCCGGTCCTCCTATCATGCGGGGGATGATTTCGCCCGGATGCGCGCTGCACGGCAGGCCGGGCGCGGGTGACCGGTCCCGAGTTTTCGCAGAAAACTCGAGCACTGATTTTCTGCGAAAATCAGAACAGCATCCGGACCGGGCCGCTGTTGCACACGATGATGTATTGGGTCTGCGTCACCAGAAGATGATAGCCGCGCCGGCGCACTTCGGCGATGAAGCGGTCATGTCCGACTTCGGTGGCAACCCACCCCACCGCGCGACGAACAACCCCGCCATTTGCGGCCTTGGCCGAAAAGACCAGATCGATCCAGGCTTCGGGATCGGAATATCTATGCGGTTGCGAACAGGGGGCTGTCATCCCCACAGGATCACACGACCAGAGTTAAGACCCGGTAAACCCGATCACTCGACCGGGGGCACGGCAAGCAGGTATTCCGCCACCGCCAGGCGATCAGCCTCTGGCAGACGTGCCATGTTCTCGACGACATGGGTCATGTGGCCGCCCGCGCTGTCGAAATCCGGGGTGAACCCATTGGTCAGGTAGCGCAGGATGTCCGGGCCGGTCCAGCCAAGCTTGCCGGGGGTGATGTTCGGGATCCGGCCTTCGCCCGACGGATTCGGCGCGCCGCCCAGCCAGCGTGTGCTGTCCATGCCGCCCAGCAGCGTCCGGGGCGTATGGCATTCGCCGCAATGCGCCATGGCTTCGGCGATATAGCGCCCGCGTTCCGCCGTTGGTGTCAGCGAACCGGACAGGGCCCAGTCGCCGCCAAGATACAGAAGCTTCCAAAGCCCCAGCGTCTGGCGCAGCGAAAAGGGAAAGCCCAGTTCGTGCGGCTGGCTGGGGGTGGCGTCGGCGGGAAGGGTCTGCAGAAACGCATGCAGGTTCGCCACATCCTGCAGCTGCATCTTCGCGTACGAGGCATAGGGCAGGGCGGGGTAAAGATGCGCGCCATCCTTGCCGACGCCGCGCGTCAGCGCATTGGCGAGGTCCAGAAGGCTCCACCCGCCGATGCCCTGCTCCGGATCCTGGCTGATGTTCGGAGCAATGAAGGTGCCGAAGTCCGACGGGAACCGCTGCCCGCCTGCCAGCACCAGCTGGGCCTCGCCCTTGGCATCGGCCCGCATGTGGCACGACGCGCAGCCGGCGGCCCAGAACACCATCTCGCCTTGCGCGGCATCGCCGGTCAGCCCGGCGACGGCCGCCTCGGCCAACGGGTCGGGGCGGGTCAGAGCCCACATGGTACCCGCTCCGATCAGCCCCAGGACCAGCAGCCAACGCATGAACCGCATCGTGCAAATCTCCTCAAAAACTGCCTAGTGCAGCCTACTGCGGTGACCGGACCTGTCCAGTCACGGTTTTGCGTCCAGGCGGTTCAGGGTCAGCCAGTCAGGCCAGCCAAACGCCCATTCGATCCCGATGATCACCAAGCAGATGGCGATCACGCCGAACACCAGACTTACCCGTGCTTCCGACGGTGGCTTGTGCGCCCATCGCTTGGCGCGGGTCAGCCACAAAAGGACGTTCATCCGGCTTCTTCGGTGAACCGCACCTTGCCGATGTAGGGCAGATTTCGGTTTCGCTGGGCAAAGTCGATGCCATAGCCCACGACAAATTCGTCGGGGATGTCGAACCCGGTCCAATCCGCCTTGACCGGCACTTCCCGGCGCGAGGGCTTGTCCAGCAGCGCGCAGACCTTCAGCCGTGCCGGGGCGCGGGCCTGCAAAAGATGGATGACGTGGTGCAGGGTGAAGCCGGTATCGACGATATCCTCGACCACCAGCACGTCGCGGCCAGCGATTTCGCCGCGCAGATCCTTCAGGATCCGCACCTCTCGGCTGGAGTGCATCGCGTCGCCGTAAGACGAGGCTTCCAGAAAGTCCACTTCCACCGGCAGGTCGATTTCCCGCACCAGATCGGCGATGAACACGAAGGACCCGCGCAGAAGGCCTACGACGACCAGCTTGTCGGTGCCCTTGAAATGCTGCGTGATCTCGCGGGCAAGGGCCTCGACCCGGGCGGCGATCGCCTTGGCGCTGATCATCTGGTCGATGGCGTAGGGGCGATCAGGCATGGGCGGTTCCTCGGGGAGGTGCAGCATTCCTACAGCGCCGCGCAACTATTGGTAAGCCGTGACATGCAAGCGGCTTGAACTTGTCGTGGGCCCGGGCCACATCTCGGGCACAACCCGAAAGCCCGATGCCCACCCATTCCGAAACCAGACGCCTGCCCTATACCGCCCGCCAGATGTTCGATCTGGTGGCCGATGTCGCGTCATACCCGCAGTTCCTGCCCTGGAACGCCGCCGCGCGCATCCGGTCGCGCAGGGCCGTGCCCGGGGGCGAGGTGATGGACGCGGACCTTGTGATCAGCTTCAAGGTCTTCCGTGAGCGGTTTGCCAGCCGGGTGATGCTTTGGTCCGACCCGCTGAAGATCGACACCGAATATCTTGACGGACCCTTCCGCCACATGCGCTCGACCTGGGCCTTCCGCGACATTCCCGGCGGCTGCGAGGTGGACTTCCACGTCGATTTCGAGTTTCGCAATGCGATCCTGCAAGGGATCATCGGGCTGGTGTTCAATGACGCCATGCTGCGGATCGTGCGCGCCTTCGAACGCCGCGCGGCCGAGCTTTACGGGCCGGCCCTGCCGTGACCGCGTAGGCTTTGGTCCCGCGCTGCGTATCAGGTCAAAGCCAAGGCAAGGACCGCGCCCCCCATGTTGAAATTCCTGATCGTCCTGTGTCTGGTTATGGCCTTGCCTGCGATGGCCGAAACGGTGCGCCTGCAAGACCGCTACTATGAAATCTTTCTTCCGTCCGATCCGGCCAACGCCCCGCTGATCCTGGTGCTGCATGGCGGCGGCGGCAGCCCGGAGCGGACCGCGCGTGTCACCGGTCTGACCCGCGCGGCGGTGCGGGCGGGCTATGCGGTCGCTTATCCCGCGGGCACGGGACGGCGGCTTCTGACCTGGAATGCCGGCTATTGCTGCGCCGAGGCGGCCCGCCGCAAGGTTGATGACCTTGGCTTTCTGGTACGCGTGATTGCCGATGCGCAGGGCCGCTTCGGTCTGGGGCGGGGCGTCTATGTCACCGGCATGTCCAACGGCGCGATGATGGCCGAAACCTTTGCCGCGACGCACCCGACATCGGTGCGGGCGGTTGCCGGGGTGTCGGGGACGCTGGACACCCGCAGTATCCGCGTCGCAGGTCCGGTGCCCGCGCTGATCATCCACGGCACGGCCGATACGATGGTGCCCTATGACGGGGGCCGGGGCGACACCAGCCTGACCCGGACCGACTTCGCTTCGGTTGGCTCGGTCGTGGAGGCCTTTCTTGCGCCCTGGGGGACGGGGCTGAGGCAATCCACCCGCCGAATCGACCGGCAGGCCGACGACACCGTGGTCCTTGTCACCGATCATGCCCGCGACGCCAGGGTCGTCTTGCGGCTGATCACGGTCGAAGGCGGCGGACACAACTGGCCGGGGGGATTGACGCCACGGCGCGACATGGCGATGACGATGGAGATCGACGCCAATACCGAGATCCTGCGGTTCTTCGCGCTGCATCCGTGACGGTCTAGTCCAGCGCCGACTCCAGCAGCTCTAGCGCGCGGCGGGTAGCGGCCTTGCGCACGTCGCCCCGGCCGATCGCCCCGAATTCGACCGTCCAAGCCCGCGTGCGTTCGCCTGAAAGCGCAAGACCAAAGCAGACGCGGCCTTCGGGTTTGAAATCCGATCCCCCCGGCCCGGCGATCCCGGTGACCGACACCACAAGCCCCGCGTCGGAGCGAGCGAGGGCGCCGTCGGCCATCTCGCGCGCGACCGCTTCGGAGACCGCGCCAAGGGTCATCAGGGTCTCCGGACTGACGCCCAGCATCGCCACCTTGGCGGCGTTGGAATAGGTGACGAAGCCCCGGTCGAACACGTCCGAAGACCCCGCAATATCGGTCAGCGCGACCGCGATCATTCCGCCGGTGCAGCTTTCCGCCGTAGCGATCCGAAGCCCCATCGCCCGCGCACGGTCGAGGATGGCAGCGGGCGTCACCCCAGCCATGGTTGCACCACCCCATGCCACAGCCCCGCCAGCGCCACCGACCCAAGGCCCGCGAAAAGCCCGGCCCAAAGGTCGTCCAGCATCACGCCCAAAGTGCCGCCCATCCGGTCAGCCCGGCCAACCAGCCAGGGCTTCCAGATGTCGAACAGGCGGAACAGCAGGAACGGCGCGACCCAGCCCGGCCAGGCCGACAGCGCCAGATCGGCGACCCCGTGCTGCCAAAGCGGGACGACAGTGAAGGACAGGGCCAGCCACTGACCGGCGAATTCGTCGATCACCACTTCGGCCGGGTCCTGATCCTTGTTGCCGCGCAGGTAGCCCGGCACGGCGGCAAAACCGGCCGCGATGGCCAGCGCGCAGCCGACCGGCACCAGCCAGGGCAGCCCGGCCTGAAAGGCCAGCACGCCCAGCACGACCGCGACCGCACTGGCCCAGGTGCCGGGGGCCGGTCGCAGATGCCCGATCCCGGCACAGGTCGCCACCGCCCGGATCATGGCCGCACCAGCGTGGCCGTTGCAAGGGCGGCGATCCCCTCTTCGCGGCCGGTGAACCCCAACCGTTCAGAGGTGGTCGCCTTGACCGAGACGCGGCCCGCCTCAACGGCCATGATCCGCGCCAATTCCTCTTGCATCGCAAGGGCATGCGGGCCGATCTTCGGGTTCTCGCAGACCAGCGTCACGTCGCAGTTGGCGATGCGGTAGCCCCGTTCGGCGGCCAGCCCGGCAGCGTGGGACAGGAAGATGTGGCTCGCCGCCCCCTTCCACTGCGGGTCGCTTGGCGGGAAATGGCGCCCGATGTCCCCCGCCGCCAGTGCGCCGTAGATTGCGTCGGTAAGCGCATGCATGCCGACATCGGCGTCGGAATGGCCCAGAAGCCCGCGCGAATGCGGAAGCCTGACCCCGCACAGCCAGACATGGTCCCCCGCGCAGAAGGCATGCACGTCATAGCCGTTGCCCAACCGCACATCCATCCCGCGCCCCTTCAGGATCGCCTCGGCCCGGACAAAGTCGCCGGGCAGGGTCAGTTTCAGGTTCGTGTCCTCGCCTTCGACGATGGCCACGTCAAGCCCGGCGCTGCGGGCGACCTCGACATCGTCGGCGGCGTCTGTCTCATGCGCCAGATGCGCCGCAAGGATCGGCGCGAAGCGAAAGGCCTGCGGTGTCTGTGCCCGGTAAAGCCCGGCGCGGTCCACGGTTCCGCCGACCAGGCCACTGGCACCGCGCCACAGCGCATCGGAGACCGCCAGCGCGGGTGCCGCGCCGTCGTGATGGTCAAGTGCTGCCAGCAGCCGCGCGATCAGGTCGCCGGACACCAGCGGCCGCGCGCCGTCGTGGATCAGCACGCGGTCGGTTCCCGTCCTTTCCAGCGCGCGCAGCCCGGCCAGCACCGAACCGCCGCGCGTGGCACCGCCAAAGACCAGCCGCACAGCCGGAGCCAGCATTGCGGCCTGTTCGCGGTCGTCGGGGTGGATCACCAGCACCACCGGCAGCCCCGCAAAGGCGGCAAGCGTGTGGGCAAGGACCGGCTTTCCCGCCAGAAGCTGCCATTGCTTCGGCACCGCGCCCCCCATCCGGCGGCCCCGCCCGGCAGCGACGATGATGACGGCAGTCTGCATGCGGCTCTCCTTGCCCCATCTTGCTAATCGGTCCGACGCTGCATGACAATCTGGCCTGTGGCCCAGGGTATTTGCACAAAAAAGAGGCAACGCACGTTTTTCAGCCGTTTTCTGCCCGGTCCAGTCTTGGACCTGCCCCCAAGCGGCGCTAACAGGAAGGGGTGCGCACAAGGATCAGGCTCTTGCCCCTCGCTCTCGGCCCGCTTTCGATTGCCCCTCCGGTGTTCCTTGCCCCGCTGGCCGGGATCACCGACCTGCCGTTCCGCCGGCTGGTCGCGCGCTTTGGCGCGGGGCTTGTGGTCAGCGAGATGGTGGCCAGCGAAGAGATCGTCCGCGCCAGACCCGAGGCGCGGGCGCGGGCAGAGCTTGGCTTTGGCGAACAGGCGACCTCGGTGCAACTGGCCGGGCGCGATCCGCACTGGATGGCCGAGGGCGCGAAATTTGTCGAAGGGCAGGGCGCGCGGATCATCGACATCAACATGGGCTGCCCGTCAAAGCGGGTGACGACCGGCCTGTGCGGGTCGGCGCTGCTGCGCGACCTTGATCTTGCGCTGACCCTGATCGAGGCGGTGGTCAAGGCGGTCAAGGTGCCGGTCACTCTGAAAACCCGGCTTGGCTGGGATGACACCCTGCTGAACGCCCCCGACCTTGCCCGTCGCGCGGAAGGGGCGGGGGTGCAGATGATCACCATCCACGGCCGCACCCGCTGCCAGTTCTACAAGGGCCACGCCGACTGGGCCGCAATCCGGGCGGTGAAAGAGGCGGTCAGGATTCCGGTCATCGCCAATGGCGACATCACCGACGCCGCCACCGCACGGCAGGCGCTGCGCCTGTCGGGCGCCGATGGCGTCATGATCGGGCGCGGCGCGCAAGGCGCCCCCTGGCGTCTGGCCGAGGTGGCGCATGCGCTTTACGCAACACCCGCCCCGCAGGTGCCGCAGGGCGGCCGGCTAGGGCGCATGGTGCTGGACCACTATGACGACATGCTGACCTTCTACGGGCGCGAGCTTGGCCTGCGCATGGCGCGCAAGCATCTGGGCTGGTATCTTGACGAAGCGGGCCTTCCCCATGCGCGTGAGGCGATCCTTACCTCGACCGACCCGGCCGAGGTGATCCAGCTGGTCGAACTGGCCTTCGCCGAACTGGAGCTTGTCGGATGACGCCCTACCGGCTGCCCTATCCGGTGCCGGGGGTGATCTGGGCCTCGTTGCCGTTGCCGACCCTGCTGATCGACGCTGACGACCGCATCCTAGAGGTCAACCCGGCGGCAGAGACCTTCTTCAACACCTCGGACCGGGCGCTGCGCGGTCAGCCCGCTTTTGACCGCCTGTCGATCGACGCCCCGATGGACGAGGCGCTGGCCCGCGCCCGTGCCAACCAGTCGCCGCTGAACATCAACGATGTCGACGTGACCAGCGGCGAACGCCCGCCAGTGCAATGCACGGTCCACCTTGCGCCGATGCACGACAACCCCGACATCGTCATGCTGATCCTGTCACCGCGTGAAATCGCCGACCGGCTGGGCCGGTCAACGCGCGTCAAGACGGCGGCCCGGTCGGCCATCGGCATGGCCGAAATGCTGGCGCACGAGATCAAGAACCCGCTTGCCGGGATTTCGGGGGCGGCCCAGCTTCTGTCGATGAACCTGACCCCGGAAGATCAGGAGATGACCGACCTGATCGTCGAGGAAACCCGCCGGATCGTGAAGCTTCTGGAGCAGGTCGAGCAGTTCGGCAACATCCGCCCCCCCGACCGCAAGCCGGTGAACCTGCACGATGCGCTGGACCGGGCCCGCAAGTCGGCGCTGGTCGGCTTTGCCGCGCACATGACCATTGTCGAGGATTACGACCCCTCGCTGCCCGCCACGCTTGCCGATGGCGATCAGCTGATGCAGGTGTTCCTGAACCTGATCAAGAACGCGGCCGAGGCCTGCAAGACCGGCGGCACGATCCGGCTGCACAGCTTTTACGACCTGTCGCTGCGCCTGCGCCGCAAGGATGGCGCCTCGGGGGCGCTGCCGCTTACCATCGAAATCGTCGACGACGGTCCCGGCATCAAGCCCGAGATCGCCGCCTCGATCTTCGAGCCCTTCGTCTCGGGCCGCGAGAACGGGACCGGGCTTGGCCTGGCATTGGTCTCGAAGATCATCTCCGACCACGAGGGCTGGATCTCGGTCGATTCCGTCCCCGGTCGCACCGTGTTTCGCGTGTCGCTGCCGATGGCGCCGCGCGACAAGAAGAAGGATGCGAAGTAATGGATGGCACTGTTCTGGTCGCCGACGACGACCGCACGATCCGCACCGTCCTGACCCAGGCGCTGACCCGGGCCGGCTGCAAGGTCCATGCGACCTCAAGCCTGATGACGCTGATGCGCTGGGTCGAGGAAGGGAAGGGCGATCTGGTGATCTCGGACGTGATCATGCCCGACGGCAACGGTCTGGATGCGCTGCCGCGCATTGCCAAACTGCGGCCGGGATTGCCGGTGATCGTGATTTCCGCCCAGAATACCATCCTGACCGCGATCCAGGCGGCCGAAGCGGAAGCGTTCGACTACCTGCCGAAACCGTTCGATCTGCCGGATCTGATGAAGCGGTCTGCAAAGGCGCTGGACCTCAAGCGCCGCGCGCCCAAGGTGGTGATCGCCCCCCGCGACGCCGGGGACGACCTTCCTCTGGTAGGGCGCACGCCGGCCATGCAGGCGCTTTACCGGCTGGTCGCCCGGGTGATGAACTCCGATCTTGCGGTGCTGATCACTGGCGAATCCGGCACCGGCAAGTCGCTGATCGCCCGCGCGATCCATGATTTTTCCGACCGCCGCACGCTGCCGTTCGTGGTCGCACAATCCACCGATCTGCAGGGCGTGGACGGACCCTCTGCGCTGCTTGCCCGGGCGCGCGGCGGGTCGATCGTGTTCGACGAGGTGGCCGATTTCGACGAGGATGCCCAAAGCCGCGTGGTGCGGATGCTGGACCTTCTGGGCGACAACGCCCCCCGGATCATGGCGATCAGCCAGTCCGATCTGTCGGCCCGGATGGAGGCCGGCCAGTTCCGCCAGGATCTTTTCTACCGCCTTGGGGGCGTCAGCCTGCATGTGCCGTCCTTGCGCGAACGGGTCGATGACATCCCGCTTCTGGCCGGGCATTTCTTGGCGCGCGGCGAGCGTGACCTTGGGGTGGTGCGCCGGCTGTCGTCCGACGCGACCGACCTTGTCCGCGCCTTTGGCTGGCCCGGCAACGTGCGGCAACTGGAAAACACCCTGCGCCGCCTTCTGGTCACTGCCTCGGAGGCCGAAATCTCGCGCGGCGAGGTCGAACAGGTTCTGGGCAACCAGCCCGGCCCGGAACCCCGGTCCGATAGTGGCGGCAGCGGAGAAAAGCTTTCCGCCTCGGTCGCCCGGCACCTGAAGCGGTATTTCGACCTGCACGGTGGCCAGTTGCCCCCCCCCGGCGTCTACCAGCGCATCCTGCGCGAAGTCGAACTGCCGCTGATCGAGATCGCGCTGGACGCCACCGCCGGCAACCAGGCCAGATGCGCCGATCTTCTGGGCATCAACCGCAACACGCTGCGCAAGAAGATCACCGATCTCGACATGCAGGTGACCCGTCGCCGAAAATTGATGTAACGCCGCCACAGGACGCGTGTCTTTCGGGTTTCACCCGGCGGCTTCACAAGATATGGTGTCCGTGGGTGGCTTCAGCCCCCGGCTATCGGGCAGATTCGGGTGGACCGCGCAGTTCAAGGTGATGTCTGGGCACGTTTTTCGCGCCTGCGCCGGCAGCGTCGGGTGCAGACCGCCTTCACGCTTGGCCTTGTGCTGCTTGGCCCGATCCTTGCGGTGGCCACCTTTCTTGCCATGGGGCCGTTCAATCAGGGCGCAACCTCGCCGGCCCTGCGACTGATCCTGCTGGCCGACCTGATCTACATCCTGGTCATCGCCGCAATGGTGCTGGCCCGGGTCATGCGGCTGCTGGCCGACCGGAAGTCACGCTCGGCCGGGTCGCGGCTGCACCTTCGGCTGTCCGGCGTCTTCATGCTGATCGCGCTGATTCCGACCGTCCTGGTGGCGGTCTTTGCCGTCCTGTCGATCAACATCGGGCTTGAGGGCTGGTTTTCGCAGCGCGTCCGGTCGGTCGTCGGCTCGTCGCTTGACGCGGCCCAGGCCTACGAGGCGGTGCAGCGCGACGATCTTGCCGCCGACGTCACCACGCTTGCCGAGTTTCTGAACCGCGCCAAGGGCACGTCGGTCTTCCTGCGCGACGACCAGGTGCGGCCGCTGCTCAGCCAGGGCCAGCAGCTGATCCAGCGCGGCCTGAAGGAAGCCTACCTTGTCGACGGCAAGGGAGCGTTGAAAACCCGGGGCGAAAGATCCTATCTGTTCGGCTTCGAGCTGCCCTCGGCCGAACAGTTGCAGCTGGCGCGCGATGGCAACACGGTGCTGATCCCCGACTGGTCCAACAACGAGTTTCGTGCGCTGGTGGTTCTCGAGGCCTTTACCGACCGGTATCTCTATGTCACCCGCACCGTCGATGGGTCGATCCTGACGCTGCTGGACGAAACGCAAGAGACGGTTCAGCTTTACAACCAGCTGGAAAGCGAACGCGGGCGGCTGTTGTTCAATTTCGGTCTGATCTACATCGGCTTTGCCCTGATCCTGATCCTTGCCGCGGTCTGGCTGGGCCTGTGGTTCGCCGAACGCCTGTCGCGCCCGGTGGGCCGGCTGGCCGGGGCCGCCGAACGGGTCGGCGGCGGCGATCTGGACGTGCAGGTGACGGAAGAAGAGGGCGACGACGAGATCGCCTCGCTGGGGCGGCTTTTCAACCAGATGACCCGGCAGCTGAAAGGCCAGCGCGAGGCGCTGATGGACAGCCACCGCCAGACCGAACGCCGCCGCCGGCTGTTCGATTCGGTGCTGTCCAGTGTCACCGCCGGGGTGATCGGCCTGGACAGCGACGGCGACATCGACTTCGTCAACCGCGCCGCCGAGCGGCTTCTGGACTTCGCCGACGGTCAATCCGACATCCCGCTTGCCGCCGCTGTCCCGGAGTTCGCGGCCCTGTTCGACCGGCTGCGCGAAGGCTCGGGCAGCGCCGTGCAGGACGAGGTCCGTCTGACCCGCAAGGGCAAGCTGGAAAGCCTGCTGGTCCGGATGAGCATCCGGCGCAACGACCTTGGCAATCTTGAAGGCTATGTGGTCGCTTTCGACGACGTGACCGACCTGGTCTCGGCGCAGCGCATGGCCGCCTGGGGCGATGTCGCGCGCCGCATCGCGCACGAGATCAAGAACCCGCTGACCCCGATCCAGCTTTCCGCCGAACGCATCAAGCGCAAGTTCGCCAGCCAGGTCCGCGACCACGAGGACCTCGAGCAATACACCGACGTCATCATCCGTCAGACCAACGACCTGCGCCGGATCGTCGACGAATTCTCGAAATTCGCGCGGATGCCGGAACCCGACCGCCGCGACTGCGACCTGGCCGCCCTGGTGAAGGGCGCGGTTCTTCTGCAGGAAAACGGCCAGCCCTCGGTGCGTTTCGTCAAGTCGGTCCCGCCAGAAGTGGTGACGATGGAGCTTGACGCCACCATGATCGGTCAGGCGCTGATCAACCTGATCAAGAACGCCGGAGAGGCCATTGAAACGCATCAGGAAAAAGGTGCAAGTTCCAGCTTTGTCCCCGAAATTCGGGTGACGCTTGCGGTCGACGAGACCGAAGCCCTGATCCGGATCATGGACAACGGCACCGGCCTGCCACCCGATCGCGCGCGACTTTTCGAACCCTACGTCACAACGCGCGAGAAGGGCACCGGACTGGGCCTGCCAATCGTGAAGAAGATCATCGAAGAACATAGCGGAACGCTGGAATTGCACGACGCTCCGGTCTTCGAAGGCAACGGTCATGCCGGTGCCATGGCCGAGATTCGCCTGCCAAGAACCCCGCGCCGCAGGCCGCGGACATATACCCCCCCGGAGATGTCCCTACCGGGAGAAGGAGGATGAAGAATGAGCATTCTGATCGTTGACGACGAACAGGACATCCGTGAACTGGTCGGAGACATCCTGCGGGACGAGGGCTACAGCGTCCGCCTCGCCGCGAACTCCGACGACTGTCTCGCGGCGATCAACAGCGAGGCGCCGTCGCTGATGATCCTCGACATCTGGCTCAAGGACAGCCGGATGGACGGGATCGAGATCCTCAAGACGGTGAAGCGGGACAACCCGGATATCCCGGTGGTCATCATCTCGGGTCATGGGAACATCGAGATCGCCGTGGCAGCGATCAAGCAGGGGGCCTATGACTTCATCGAGAAACCCTTCAACATCGACCAGCTGATGGTGGTCGTGGCCCGCGCGATGGAAATCTCGCGTCTGCGCCGCGAAAACATCGAGCTGCGCCGGCGCGATGTCGCCTCGGCAGAGATGCTGGGCGCGTCGGCCGCCTTCAAGCTGCTGAAATCGAACCTCGACAAGGTGACAAAGTCGAACGGCCGCGTGATGCTGACCGGCGAGCCCGGAACGGGCAAGGAAATGGCCGCGCGGTTTATCCACACAAACTCGAGTCGCGCCGCCGCCCCGTTCGTGATTGTCTCGTCGGCGACGATCGAACCGGAACGCATGGAAGAGGTGCTGTTCGGTCGCGAATCCGCCGAACGCGGCGTCGAAGCCGGACTTCTGGAACAGGCCCACGGCGGCGTTATCTATTTTGACGAGGTCGGCGACATGCCTCTGGGCACCCAGGGCAAGATCCTGCGCGTGCTGACTGAACAGCAGTTCACCCGCGCCGGCGGGACCGACAAGGTGCGGGTCGATCTGCGGGTGATCTCCTCGACCTGCCGCGACCTTCGCGCCGACATCGGCCTTGGCCGGTTCCGCCAAGAGCTTTATGACCGGCTGAACGTGGTCCCGATCGCGGTGCCTGCGCTTGCCGAGCGGCGCGAGGACATCCCCGAGCTTGCCCGCCATTTCATCGACTGGTTCCACAAGACGCAAGGTTTGCCTGCCAGAGGTTTCACGCCCGAGGCCGAGACAATGCTTCAGACGATGGTCTGGCCCGGCAACGTCCGCCAGTTGCGCAACATGGTGGAACGGCTGCTGATCCTTGGCGACAGTTCCGGCCCGATCGAACCGCAGGAGTTGCCCGGAGCCGAACCGAAATCCGATGCCGAGGCAAGCGTGCTGCTGTCCGGCGCCATAGCGAGTCTGCCCTTGCGCGAAGCCCGCGAGCTGTTCGAACGGGAGTATCTTCTGACCCAGATCAATCGCTTCGGCGGCAACATCAGCCGGACCGCAAGCTTCGTCGGCATGGAACGGTCCGCATTGCATCGCAAGCTGAAGTCGCTTGGCGTTGTCGGCACGACCCGCGGCGGGCGCGGGTTCTCGGACTACTAGGATCGGAACCTGACCGGCCGAAGTGGACCCGGATTTGATGCAAGCCGGGCGCGCGACGGGAGTGCGGATCTTGCGCGCCGCTCCGTCGCCGCTCCCTCGCCGCTCTGTCGCCGGGCATCGCCTGATCGCAAGGACCGGAAGCGGCGGTCCGCGTTCCGGCCGTGGATGGTGGCTGGCCCGGGCACGAAGCCTTCCGTCCGACGCCCAATATGCACGACGCCAGAATGACCCTTCCCGGCAGCCCGGACCGAAGCGCGGCTTCGGCCCGGCGGATTGACCCTTGTTGCCCGATCTGACATTCAGTCAGGCCAGACAGCGAGGAAATCGATGAAGGTCATCATCTGCGGAGCGGGCCAGGTCGGCTGGCAGATCGCCCGCCACCTCTCGGGCGAAAAGAACGACGTCACGCTGGTCGATATCAACGCCGACCTTGTGCGCCGGGCGACCGACACGCTGGATGTGCAGGGTGTCGTTGGCTGGGCCAGCCATCCGGACGTGCTGGAAAAGGCTGGCGCGCGCGACGCCGACATGCTGATCGCCGCAACCCATTCCGACGAAGTGAACATGGTTACCTGCCAGGTTGCCCATTCGGTGTTCAACATCACCCGCAAGATCGCCCGCATTCGCGCGCAAAACTACCTCGAGGCGCTTTACGGTGACCTGACCAACCAGGACCGGCTGGCCATCGACGTGGTGATCAGCCCGGAACGCGAGGTGGCCGAGGCGGCCCTGCAACGCCTTGCCGCCCCCGCGACCTTTGACACCGAAAGCTTCATGGGCGGGCGCGCGCAGCTTCTGGGGATCCAGCTTGGCGAGGATTGCCCGGTCCTCAACACCCCGTTGCGTCAATTGAACGAGCTGTTCTCGACGCTCCGCGCCATTGTCGTCGGGGTTCGTCGGAAAGGCCGGCTTTTTGCACCGGAGGCCGGGGATCAGCTGCTTGCCGATGACCAGATCTATGTATTCACCCATGTCGAGGACGTAAACCGCGCGCTGGAGATCTTTGGCAAGAAAACCAAGAAGCAGGAACGCATCGTCATCATCGGCGGCGGCAATGTGGGCCTTGCCGTGGCGCGGGCGCTTGAGGCACGGACCGACCGCGTGCGCGCCAAGATCATCGAAAAGGATCGTGCGACCGCCGAAGCAGCGGCGGATGCGCTGGAGCGCACGATCGTTCTCAACGGCGACGGAATGGACATCGAGATCCTGATGGAGGCGGCGATCGATCGGGCCGATGCCGTCCTTGCGGTTACCGATGACGACAAGACCAACCTTCTTGTGTCCGTGCGCGCCAAGCAGGCCGGCTGTCAGATGACGATCGCGCTGGTCAACGATCCGACACTTGCGCCCCTGATGGCGCCACTCGACATCGACGCCTACATCAACCCGCGGGCCACAACCGTCTCGTCGATCCTGCGCCACATCCGCCATGGCCGGGTGCGCGCTGTCTACTCGATCGGTGACGCCGAAGCTGAACTGATCGAGGCGCAAGTCCTGTCAACCTCGCCGCTTGCCGGCCGCCTGGTCCGGGACATCGAATTTCCCGAAGGCGTCCTCGTCGGGGCCGTGATGAAGGGCGAAAAGGTGCTGAAGCCAACCGGCGACCTTCGGATCGAGACCGGGGATGTCGTCGCCCTTTTCGCCATGGCCAGCGATGTTCCGGAGGTGGAGCGTCTGCTGCAGGTCTCTATCGACTTCTTCTGATGTTGGCCCGGCTTGCCGAACTGCCGCTACTGGTCGTCCTGATCGGCCTGTCGGGAGCCCTGGCCCTGCTGCCGGCAGTCTATGGCATTGCCAGTGATCAGACGGCGCTGGCGCGCGGCTTTTTCTATTCCGCGCTGATCATCCTGCTTGGCACGGCGATGCTTGGCATCGCGACCGCCGCCTTCAGCCCGCGGGACCACGCGCGCAGCCACCTTGCAGCACTGGTCTGGGCCTTCACCCTGTTGCCGCCGATCCTTGCCCTGCCTTTGCTGGAAACGGTACCCGATACATCCTTTTCCAATGCCTGGTTCGAGATGCTGTCCGCCTTGACCACCACCGGTGCTACGGTCTTTGCACCCGACCGGCTGCCGGATGTCGTTCATCTCTGGCGGGCAATTGTCGGCTGGTTCGGCGGGTTCATGACCCTTCTCGCCGCCTACGCCATCCTTGCCCCGCTGAACCTGGGCGGGGCTGAGGTTGTCTCGGGACGAGTGCCGGGCCGGGGAGTGGTCGGTGCCGCCCAGATTTCCAGGACAGCGGACCCCGGCGAACGTCTGACCCGCTTTGCGCTGCAGCTTTTCCCGGTCTACACCGCGCTTACCCTGGGGCTCTGGGTGGCGCTTCTCATCGCCGGCGACACCGGTGTCACCGCGCTGATCCGTGCGATGGGCACGCTTTCCACGTCCGGCATCAGCGGCCAGTCCGTGCCAGGCAGCGCCGGATCGGGCATCCTGGGCGAGCTTCTTGTCCTGTCCTTTCTGATCTTTGCGATCACCCGCCGCGCCATGCCCGGCACTGGTCTTGCTGAAAACCGGCGCTCGCTCTTTGGCGATCCCGAACTGCGGCTTGCAGGGCTGATCCTTGCCGTGGTCACGCTGGTCCTGTTGGTGCAGCACATGCTTGCGGCCGATGTTCTCGGCTTCCCGGACGAGGACCGTCAGGCGTTGCGGGCGCTTTGGGGCATTGTCTTCACCGCCACGTCGTTCCTGACGACCACTGGCTATATCTCTGCCGACTGGCAAGCCGGAGCAGGCTGGTCCGGGATCGGGGCGCCGGGCTTCGTCCTTGTCGCTCTGGCCATCATCGGCGGGGGCACGGCCACCACTGCCGGCGGCCTGAAGCTGATGCGGGTCTATGCCCTGGCGCGTCACGGCGAGCGGGAACTGGAGCGCATCATCCACCCGAATTCCATCGGCATGGGCGGCAGCGAAGCCCGGCGGTTGCGAAAGGACGGAGCCCGCCTGGCCTGGGTGTTCTTCATGCTCTTTGCTGTTTCCATTGCGGTCACTGCCGCCTTGCTGACGTTGCTGGGCGTCGAATTCGAACCTGCGCTGGTTCTGGCAATCGCCGCTCTGACGACAACCGGTCCGCTGGCCGAAGTGGGTGCGGCGCAACCGATCAACTATGAAGACTTGACGGTCATGATGAAGGCAACTCTGGGTCTTGCGATGATTGTCGGTCGGTTGGAAACGCTGGCCCTTCTGGCACTGATCCTGCCTGGTCGAGGCCGCCGCTAGGCGTCATGGACAAACCGCCGCGCTCCAAACATTTTTTGCGCTGGAAACTCCCCGAAAGCCGCTTCATACTTTCAACAGGCCGTCATTGACGGTGACGAGGGAATTATCCCAGGTAGAAACGCAGCGCGACAGTGAAGCGATAGAAAAACAAGGCAAAAAAAGAATGGCCGCTGACAAGCAAAACCTGCAAGACGCCTTCCTGAACCATGTCCGGAAAGCAAAAGTCCCGGTGACAATTTTCCTTATCAACGGGGTCAAGCTGCAAGGTGTGATCACCTGGTTTGACAACTTCTGCGTGCTGCTTCGTCGGGACGGGCAGTCCCAGCTGGTTTACAAGCATGCGATCTCGACCATAATGCCCGGCGCGCCGATCAGCCTGTATGAAGGGGAAGACTGATTTCCGAAGCTCCGCAAGCGGCTGAAGCTATCCTGTCCGAACGGGCAGGGCAGCGTCTGCGAGACACTGCTGCTGCGGCAACCCGCGCCTATGTTTTGCATCCGGCACTGAAATCCTCCAGGTCCCGGCGCTTGCCGGAGCATGGTCTGGCTGAGGCTGTTGCCCTTGCCCGCGCCCTGCCCGAGCTGGACGTGCGCGGGTCCGAGGTCGTGCGCCTTGCGCGCCTGAGCCCGGCCACGTTGATGGGGTCCGGCAAGGTCGATGAGCTGAAGGCGCGGCTTGAGGCGGACGCGATCGACCTTGTGCTTGTCGACGGGACGGTCACACCGGTGCAGCAACGCAATCTCGAAAAGGCCTGGGGCGTCAAGCTTCTGGACCGAACTTCGCTGATCCTCGAAATCTTCGCGGACCGCGCCCGCACGCGCGAGGGTGTCCTGCAGGTTGACCTCGCCGCGCTGAGCTACCAGCGCACCCGCCTTGTGCGCGCCTGGACCCACCTTGAACGCCAGCGCGGTGGCTTCGGTTTTGTTGGCGGCCCCGGCGAGACCCAGATCGAAAGCGACCGCCGCGCGATCGACGATCAGGTGATCCGCCTGAAACGCCAGCTTGACCGGGTGGTGCAGACGCGCGAGCTGCACCGCGCTGCCCGCCGCAAGGTGCCGTTCCCGCTGGTGGCGCTGGTTGGTTATACCAACGCCGGAAAATCCACCCTTTTCAACCGTATGACCGGGGCTGAGGTGCTGGCCAAGGACATGCTCTTTGCCACGCTTGACCCCACGATGCGCGGCATTGTCCTGCCCGCAGAACTTGGAGGGGCGGGACGCAAGATCATCGCCTCGGACACCGTGGGCTTCATCTCGGACCTGCCGACCCAGCTTGTTGCCGCCTTCCGCGCCACGCTGGAAGAGGTGCTGGAGGCCGACCTCATCCTGCACGTCCGCGACATCAGCCACCCCGAAACCGCCGAGCAGGCCGCGGACGTGGTCGAAATTCTTGCTTCGCTTGGCGTCCGCCCCGAAGTTCCGGTCATCGACGTCTGGAACAAGCTTGACCTCGTCGACCCCGCAGCACGCACCGCGCTGTCCGCCAACGTCGCCGGCCGTGCCACTGTGGTGCCAATTTCTGCGCTGACGGGCGAAGGGATGGACCCGCTTCTGGCCGCCATCTCGCGTGCCTTTGACGAGGAAAAGTCCGCCTGCACGCTGACCCTGTCGTTCACCGAGGGCCGCAAGCGTGCCTGGCTGCATGCCGAAGGCGTGGTGCTGGACGAGGTGCAAACCGAAGACGGGCACCGTCTGGCCCTGCGCTGGACGGATCGCCAGGAAAAGCGCTTCCGCGAAATCTAGGGCTGTCATGTCGTAGGAGAAAAGGGCACATTCCCTTGAAGGGATTTTGCGCCGCTCACTCGGCCGGCGTCAGGACCATCACCCCTGCTGCGGCTGCCCGCGCAAGGTCCGGGTCCAGCGACATCGGGATGTATTCCCCCCGCCGCCAAAGCTCGCCCAGGTCGTCGTAGTGCCGCGACAGCGGGTGCCCGGACTGCCCTGTTGCCGTGATGAAAACCGAACTGTCGGGGTCGGCGAAGTCGTAGACCCCCCGGTAGCCGGCGGAATGCACGTTCTGGAACGGTTCGTCCCCCGTCCCGCGCGTGACGCCGCGCATCAACGTGTCATCTCCGCCGCTGGTCGACTGGCGGATGTTCACGAAATAGCGCAGGACCGGCAGATCCCCCAGCACCGGATGGTCATGCAGCGCCTGATGCGCATCGCCCCAGCGCCAGCTTTCAAGATTGTCCCCGTATTTTTCGGTCAGTCGCAGCAGGGCCTCGTCCAGCGCGGTCCGCGCAAGGTCGGTGCAGCTTTCCACCGCCGCCGACTGGATCACGTCGCACCACACGCCCGCGCCGCCAACGTCCCGGTAGACCCGTTCAAGGAATACCGGCGAGACATGGGTGAAGCTTTCGGCCATCTCGCCCAACTCGTCACGGATCAGGCGGTCCATCAGCGCGCGCAGCCAGGCTTCTGCAATCAGAGGTTCGGGCAGATGCTCGTTCATCTCGCCGTTCCATTCCGCCAGCAGGACCAGCGCCCGCTGCCGCAGGCGTTCCGGCGTGCCTTCCGGAGCCGCCTCGCCGGTAAACCAAAGGTCTGCCCCGATCAGTGGCAACAGCGCGCGCGCGGTTGGGTTCACCGTGTCAAGCTGCGCCTCGATAAAGCTTTCGCGGGTATGCACCGCGCGCGCCTTCATCAGCGTCAGCCAGCGCTGGATGCGCTGCGTGTCGCCCCAGTCAAAGCTGACATGGTCCGGGAAGGGCCGGTCGACCGTCTTGTTGTTGGTGTTGCCCAGCAGGCCCGAGGCCGGGTTGACGAAGCGCGGATTGCCTTCATAGGGCAGCAACCCCCGGAAGCCCGCCGCCGGGTCCGCCCCAAGCACAGGCAGCCGCCCCTGCGAGGGGTGCGCGGGATCACGGGCGGGCATCTGGCCGACAAGTTGCAGAGCGATCCCGTTCAGGTCCGCCAGCATCAGGTTCTGCGCCGGGGCTACCACCAGCCGTCCCGCCTCCAGCGCGGCCGGAACATCTTTGGACTGCATCAGCCGCATCGCCGCCGTCATCGAGGTGTCGGCCGCACTCAGCGCGGACCAGCTGACCGCCGCGACATGGCCGGGCGGGGTGATCGTGGCCAGCCCGTAATGCGTCCCCGGCAGGATCGGCCCGTTCCGCGACCAGCGCAGGGTCAGGGTCACCGGGGCCGCATCCTTGACGGTGATGATCGACTGGCGCGACGTGAAGGTCGCCCAGCCGTCCGGCGTGCGGTATTCCTCAGTGTTTTCCGGGTTCAACTCTTCGATCAGCACGTCCTGATCGTCGAGATAGGCCGTGGTCAGCCCCCAGCCCAGCCGTTCCGACCGTCCGACCAGCACCGCCGGCACGCCGGGAATCGTGCCGCCGATCACCCCGCCCGATTGCAGCTCCAGCCGTGCGAGATACCAGATCGTCGGCGCGGTCAGGTCCAGATGCGGATCGCTGGCCAGAAGGCTGCCCCCCGCCGCCGACCGACCCGGCATCGCCGCCCAGGCGTTCGACGCCCCTGCAAGCCCCGGGTTCGCCACCGGGGACACCGGGCCAAGCGCGAAGTCCAGCGCCTTGGTCCAGGGCGTCACCCCCGGCACGAGTGCCGCGTAGTCCGGAAGTGCTGCCACGCCTTGACCGGGATCATCTGGCAGGATGTCGGCCAGCCGTTCGGGCGACAAGAGCAGCGAGGTTCGCGCCCGCAGCACCTCGGTTTGCAGCGACCCCGAAAGTTGCAGGGCCATCAGCTTCAGGATCGCGATCGAATCCGCCGGAGCCCAGGCCGCGATCTCGCTGGAAAAGAGGAAGAATTCCGGCGCGCCGCGCCCGCGGGCGCCGACGTTGATCTCGTTGATCCAGGCGTTCACCCCGGCGGCATAGGCGTCCAGTGCGGTGCGGGTTGCGGGGTCCTGCGCCTCGACCGATTGCAAGGCCAGGCCGTAAAGGTCAAAGCGGCGCAGAAGTTCGTCGACCTGCACCGTCGCCGGGCCGAAAGCCTCGGACAGCCGGCCCTGCGCGGTCCGGCGCAGCATGGTCATCTGCCACAGCCGGTCCTGCGCATGGGCGAAGCCAAGGGCGAAATACACATCCCTGTCGGTCGCACCGAAAATGTGCGGCACGTTGTCGTTGTTGCGCACGATTTCGACCGGGGCAGAGATGCCCGGCACGCTGAAGTCCTCGGCATAGTCGACCAGTGACCGCGACAGGATGTAATAGGCCAGAAGCGCCACGATCAGACCCAGCCCGATCGCGGCGGTCACAAGACGGATCAGCCAGCGAAAGGCGGTCAGCATCGGGGGCCTGTTCTTGACGGCATGCGCATGATCGGTTCCTAGTCGATCAGTCAGTGAACGGCAATCATCGGGGAGTGGAAGATGGCGAAAGTCGCGTTTCTTGGCCTTGGCGTCATGGGTTTTCCCATGGCCGGGCATCTGGTCGCCAAGGGCCATGACGTGTCGGTCTACAACCGCAGCCCCGCCCGCGCTGCCGCCTGGGTGGACCAGCACGGCGGGCGAAGCGGTGCCACTCCGGCCGAGGCCGCCAAGGGGGCGGAATTCGTGATGGCCTGCGTCGGCAATGATGATGACTTGCGGTCGGTCTGCGTTGGCCCGGACGGAGCCTTTGCCGGCATGACTCCGGGATCGGTTTTCGTCGATCACACCACGGTTTCGGCGAAGATCACCCGCAAGCTTGCGGCCCAGGCCGCGACGACCGGTATCGCCTTTGTCGACGCGCCGGTGTCTGGCGGGCAGGCGGGGGCGGAAAACGGTCAGCTGTCCATCATGTGCGGCGGCGATCCGGCCGAATACGCAAGGGCCGAGCCGGTGATGGCCGCCTACGCCCGCATCTGTCGCCTGATCGGGGCCAGCGGGGCAGGGCAGCTGGCCAAGATGATGAACCAGATCTGCATCGCGGGCCTGATGCAGGGTCTGTCCGAGGCGCTGGCCTTTGGCGAAAAGGCGGGACTGGACGGCGAGAAGGTGATCGAGGTCATCAGCCAGGGCGCCGCCGGGTCATGGCAGATGCAGAACCGCCACAAGACCATGCTGAAGGACACGTTCGACTTCGGCTTCGCGGTGGACTGGATGCGGAAGGATCTGTCGATCTGCCTGGAAACCGCGAACGAGATTGGCGCTCGGCTGCCCGTGACCGCGCTGGTGGACCAGTTCTACAAGGACGTGCAGCTGATGGGCGGGGGGCGGGGTGACACCTCCAGCCTGATCCGGCGGCTGAAGTAGGATGGGCGGCCGGCCCGTCCTGCCTTTGTCCTACGGGATGATCCGGGTATACTTGACCCCGCCCAGAGTCGCCCCGGCGATCAGCCCCTGCTGCCCGAAGACCAAGGCGATGACCGGGTCCAGTTCCGTGGTTTCCTTGCCGATGCTGGCCCCCTGATCCGGTGTGGCATAGCGGATCTCTCCGCTGGCCGCCCAGCCCGACGACCGGCGGAATTCTTCCAGCGCCTCGGGGGTCATGAAGAACAGGGCGTGGGCGTATTGCTGTGCGCCGATCTGGAACCCGATCGTGCCCTTGGTGGCCGAATAGTAATCGACGGTCGCGCCGCCGATCCTGAGAGCGCCGCGGCCGAACGCCCCGCCGACGCCAAAGCCCGCCTCAGTCATCAGGGGCATGTACAGCACGCCGCTGGCCCGCGAGGCAAGTTCCTCGGTGCCGGGGTAGCGGCTGAACAGAAAGCTTTTCGTCGCATCGACCCGCGCGTCGATCTCTGCGCCACCGTTCGATCCGATGCCGTTGTTGCATCCCGCAAGGGCCAGGGCCCCCGCGCCGGCGACGAACCCGCGCCGCGTCATCATCATCTCTGTCATCTGGCCGCCCTTTACTGCCTCACGGGGTCTGAAGCCCCTTGGGATTTGTTCTAGCGGTTTTCCGCCGCCGTGTCATGCCCTTCCCGCCCGACCGGCGGGGCGGCGCCTAGGCTTGCAGCGTGTCGTACATGGCATAGTCGTCCGCAGCCACCTTGCGCATCAGAGCTTCGGTGGCGGGCGTCAGGTCCATCATCCCCTTTGGCGAGACGTTCAGCCGGGGCAGGGTGATCTCACAGTTCAGCCGGTCCTCAAGGAAATGGACGAAGGTGTCGATCTCCTCATAGCGGAACAGCCGGTCCACCCCCACCCCCTGCCGGGGCCGCAGGAACCGTTCCTGGCTGCCGACATCGGCAAAGGCGGGCCGGGGTTCCTGACACCAGGCCGTGACAAAGGCATCGAAGCTTATCCCGGCGGTAGATTTGTCCGGGTCCGTTTCATCGCGATGGCGGTAGCGATACCATGACCCCAGCCAGTCGCGCGGCTCGCGCATCAGCGCGACCAGGGTGAAGGTATCCTTTGACGCGGCCTCGAGATAGGGGCCCACAAAACGGCGATAGCGGTGAACCGTGGTGTGCTTCAGCAGCGGAGGCCGCTGGATCGACACCGCCGCCAGCGATTCGAGTGCGGCGGCAATTGCCGTCGATCCGGTCTTCGGTGTGGCCAGAAAGGCAAGCCTTGCGTCCCAGAACACCAGCATTCGCGCACTCCACCCAGAGAATCCGTCGCACTGCCCGGTTCGGGGCAACGCCGTAAACTATCCCTTAACCAAAGCAGGCAAAAGCTGGGTTTCGGAAGAATTTGGTTGAAATGTTCTACTTTTGATCTCATACGGGTGAGAACACTTGGGGAACATGGGCAAGGATTGCCGCCTGCGGGTGGCTGTGAAATAAGGAGAGTGACATGGCGGCGGCGAACCTTCTCGACCTCGGGAGCAAGCGGGATATGGACAAGGCGAAGGCGCTGGAAAGCGCTCTGGCACAGATCGAACGGCAGTTCGGCAAGGGCTCGATCATGCGTCTGGGCGCCGACAGCCCGGCGATGGACATCGAGGCGACCTCGACCGGGTCGCTGGGTCTGGATATCGCGCTGGGGATCGGTGGCCTGCCCAAGGGCCGGATCATCGAGATCTACGGGCCGGAATCCTCGGGCAAGACCACGCTCACGCTGCACGCGGTCGCCGAGGAACAGAAAAAGGGCGGGATCTGCGCTTTCGTCGACGCCGAACACGCGCTGGACCCGCAATACGCCAAGAAACTGGGCGTGAACCTTGACGAGCTGTTGATCAGCCAGCCTGACACCGGCGAACAGGCGCTGGAGATCGTTGATACGCTGGTGCGGTCCGGCGCGGTCAGCATGGTGGTTATCGATTCGGTGGCGGCCCTGGTGCCCAAGGCCGAAATCGAAGGCGACATGGGCGACATGCAGATGGGCAGCCAGGCCCGTCTGATGAGCCAGGCCATGCGCAAGCTGACCGCCAGCATCGGGCGTTCGAACTGCATGGTGATCTTCATCAACCAGATCCGAATGAAGATCGGCGTCATGTTCGGCAGCCCGGAAACCACCACCGGCGGCAACGCGCTGAAGTTCTATGCCTCGGTTCGCCTGGACATCCGCCGCATCGGCGCGATCAAGGACCGGGATGAGGTCGTAGGCAACACAACCCGCGTCAAGGTGGTCAAGAACAAGGTGGCGCCGCCCTTCAAGCAGGTGGAATTCGACATCATGTATGGCGAAGGCATCTCGAAGGTGGGTGAACTGGTCGATATCGGCGTCAAGGCGGGCGTGGTCGAAAAGTCCGGCGCCTGGTATTCCTACGGCGACGAACGCATCGGTCAGGGCCGCGAGAACGCCAAGCTGTTCCTGAAGCAGAACCCGTCGGTCGCGATCGAGATCGAGGACAAGATCCGTGGTGCCAACGGGCTTGATTTCGCCATTGCCGGCGGCGCGGAAAGCGAAGTTCTGGACGAGTGACGCTGCACCCGACAGCCAGTGACCTTGCGGCCGCGCTGCCCGTCGTGCTTCAGGCACCGAAATCGGGCGGCGCGGTCGAACATCTGTGCTTTCGGGCCGGCTTTGGCCAGCGGGCGTTTGTCGACAACCTGACCGTCACGAAGGCCCACGGCATCCCCGGTGAACGCTGGGGGGTGGCCCCCTGGCTGAAGCTTGCGGACGGAACCGGGCATCCCGGCATCCAGGTTTCGATCCTGCCGCGCCGGGTGCTTGATCTGGTCTGGCAGGGTGACAACCTCCACCCCGGCGACACCTTCGTCTGCGATCTTGACACCAGCGAGGCGAACCTGCCCGAAGGTCAGCTTCTGGCGGTGGGGTCAGCGACCTTGAGGGTGTCCGAGGTCTTCAATGACGGCTGCGCCAAGTGGAAAGTGCGCTACGGCGAAGCGGCCTATGACTGGATCCGCGCGCCCGAACACCGCCAGTTTCGCCTGCGCGGTGTCCTGTGCAGCGTCGAGACCGACGGCGTGATCCGGCCGGGCGATCCGGTGGTGGTCCTGCGCTAAGGTCCGCAGCCGGTTCTTCCCGTCGTGGCCGCTGATTCTTTCTGGTGCCCGCTGAAATCCGCAAGGTGGACAGCCTTCGTCCATGCCGTTACATCGGGTGCCGAACCCGAGTTTCGCCTTCCGGAAAGGCCCGCCATGGCATCGCTGAACGACATCCGCTCCACCTACCTCGACTTCTTCCGCCGCAATGGTCACCGGGTGGTCGACAGCTCGCCCCTGGTGCCGCGGAACGACCCGACGCTGATGTTCGCCAACTCGGGCATGGTGCAGTTCAAGAACCTGTTCACCGGGCTGGAACGCCGCGACTATGTGCGCGCGACGACAGCGCAGAAATGCGTGCGGGCGGGCGGAAAGCACAATGACCTCGACAATGTGGGCTACACGGCGCGGCACCATACCTTCTTTGAAATGCTGGGAAATTTCAGCTTCGGCGACTATTTCAAGGACCAGGCCATCGCCTTTGCCTGGGAACTTCTGACCAAGGATTTCGGCCTGAACCCGGAAAAGCTGCTGGTCACGGTCTATCATACCGACGACGAGGCGGCGACGATCTGGAAGAAGGTCGCAGGGCTGCCCGACAGCCGGATCATCCGCATCGCCACCGATGACAACTTCTGGCGCATGGGCCCGACCGGTCCCTGCGGCCCCCTGCACCGAGATCTTCTATGACCACGGCGACCATATCTGGGGTGGCCCTCCGGGATCGGCGCAGGAAGACGGCGACCGGTTCATCGAGATCTGGAACAACGTCTTCATGCAGAACGAACAGTTCGCCGACGGCCGCCTTGTGCCGCTGGAGATGCAGTCGATCGACACCGGCATGGGGCTGGAGCGGATCGGCGCGCTCTTGCAGGGCAAGCACGACAACTATGACACCGACCTGATGCGCTCATTGATCGAGGCCTCGGCCCACGCGACCAGTGCCGATCCGGACGGTCCCGGCAAGATCCACCACCGCGTGATCGCCGACCATCTGCGGTCAACGAGCTTTCTCATCGCTGACGGGGTGATGCCCTCGAACGAAGGCCGGGGCTATGTCCTGCGCCGGATCATGCGCCGCGCGATGCGGCATGCACATATGCTGGGGGCTGTGGATCCGGTGATGCACCGGCTGGTGCCGGCGCTGGTGCGGGGGATGGGGGCCGCATACCCGGAACTTGGCCGCGCGCAGTCGCTGATTGAGGAAACGCTCCGGCTGGAGGAAACCCGCTTCAAGCAGACGCTTGACCGGGGCCTGCGCCTGCTGGACGACGAGCTTTCGCGCCTGCCGGATGGCGGCGCCTTGCCGGGGGCTGCGGCCTTCAAGCTTTACGATACCTACGGTTTCCCGCTGGACCTGACCCAGGACGCGCTGCGCGTAAAGGGCCGCGAGGTCGATGTGCAGGGCTTTGACGCCGCGATGCAGGAGCAGAAAGCGAAAGCCCGCGCCGCCTGGGTTGGCACCGGGGCTGCGGGCGACGCGAAGATCTGGTTCGAGATCGCCGAAGACAATGGCGTGACCGAATTCCTTGGCTACGACACCGAGACCGCCGAAGGGGTGGTGACCGCCTTGCTGCAGGACGGGGCTGCCGTCGGGCAGGCGGCAACCGGTGCTACGGTGCAGATCGTGGTCAGCCAGACCCCATTCTACGCCGAAAGCGGCGGGCAGGTCGGCGATGCAGGCTGGATCCGCACCGATACCGGCCTTGCAGAAGTCACCGACACGAAAAAGGCTGCGGGCGTTTTCATTCATGTAGCCAAGGTGTTGGAGGGCGTTCTTCTGAGAGGCCAGCCCGCGCGCCTTGAGGTATCCCACGTTCGCCGCCGCCAGATTCGCGCCAACCACTCGGCGACGCACCTCCTGCACGAGGCGCTGCGGCGCGCGCTTGGCGACCATGCGGCCCAACGGGGCAGCCTTAACGCCGCCGACCGGCTGCGCTTTGACTTCAGCCATTCGGCGGCGATCTCGGCTGCTGACCTTGCAACGGTCGAAGCCGAAGTGAATGCCTTCATCCGCCAGAACGCGCCGGTGGAAACCCGGATCATGACGCCGGACGATGCCCGCGCCATCGGGGCGCAGGCGCTGTTCGGCGAAAAGTACGGCGATGAGGTGCGCGTCGTGTCGATGGGCGTGCTGGAGGGTTCGGCCAAGGGCGCGGACGGCAAGACCTACAGCCTGGAACTGTGCGGCGGCACCCATGTCGCGCGCACCGGGGATATCGGGGCGATGGTCCTGCTGGGCGACAGTGCCTCAAGTGCGGGGGTGCGCCGGATCGAGGCGCTGACCGGGCAGGCGGCACTGGATCACCTGCGCCAGCAGGACGCGCGTCTGGCCGACATCGCGGCGATCATCAAGGCTCCGCCGTCCGAACTAGCCGAGCGGATCCGTGCGCTGTTCGACGACCGCAAGGCACTGGTGAACGAGGTTGCACAGCTGCGGCGCGAGGTGGCGATGGGTGGCAAGTCCGGAGGTCCGGAAGCCAAGGAAATCAATGGGGTGAAGTTCGTGGCTCAAGTGCTTTCCGGCGTCTCGGGCAAGGATCTTCCGGCGCTGATCGACCAGATGAAGGCGCAGCTTGGGTCAGGTGCTGTGCTGCTGATCGCCGATACCGGGGCGAAACCCGCCGTGGCGGCGGGGGTGACCGCCGACCTTACCGACAGGCTTTCAGCCGTCACGCTGGCCCGCGCCGCCGCCGAGGCCATGGGCGGCAAGGGGGGCGGCGGCAGGCCGGACCTGGCCCAGGCCGGGGGTGCGGACATCGCGCAGGCCGACGCCGCGATCAAGGCGGCCGAAGCCGCGCTGGAGGCGTGACGTTGCCAACCGCCCTCTGGATCGCCCATGTCGAAGTGACCGACGCCGAGGCCTACGCGCGCTATGCTACGGGGGCCACCGAGGCCATCCAGGCGCATGGCGGGGTATTTCTGGCCCGTGGCGGACGCCATGTGCAGCTGGAAGGCCGCGACCGGGCGCGCAATGTCGTGGCCCGGTTTCCCAGTCTTGAGGCGGCTGTCGAGTGCTACAACTCACCCGCCTATCAGGCCGCTTTGGCCCATGCCAAGGGTGCGGCGCTGCGGGATCTGATGGTGGTCGAAGAGATCGGGTAGGGAATCCTCGGCAAAGTCATATTGAATTGATTGGAATTTTTCAGCAGATGCCGGCAATTCGTGCTATCCTCAAAAGAAAAACAGCATGGCGCGGGCAATGAACAGTTCACAACATCATTCAGGGGCGGCGCGCTGATGTGCCGCTGGGCCGCTTACACCGGCGCGCCGATCTTTCTTGAGGAGATCATCAGCCGCCCCGGCCACAGCCTCATCCACCAAACCCATTGCGCCACGCAGTGCCATTCGGCGATCAACGCCGACGGCTTCGGTATCGCCTGGTATGGCGCGCGGCCCGAGCCCGGACTTTTCCGCGACGTTCTGCCCGCCTGGTCGGACCCGAACCTGAAAAGCCTGACCGCGCAGGTGCAGTCGCACCTGTTTCTCGCCCATGTCCGCGCCTCGACCGGGACGGCGACCAGCCGGAACAACTGTCACCCCTTCACCCACGGCAAGTGGAGCTTCATGCACAACGGTCAGGTCGGCGGCTATGACAGCTTTCGCCGGGACGCCGACATGATGATCCCGGAAAGCCTTTATCCCCACCGCAAGGGGGCCACCGACAGCGAGGCGCTGTTTCTGGTCGCAATTGCCGAGGGTCTGGACGATGATCCGCGCGGGGCGCTGGAACGGGCGGCCGCGCGGTTCATCCGGCTTGCGCGCGACAAGGGGCAGGGGCCGCATCTGCGCATGACGGCGGCGCTTTCTGATGGAGAACGGCTGTACGCGGTGCGCTATTCGACCGATGACGCGGCCCCGTCGCTTTGGCACCGCTGGTCGGACACGCGCGGCGGCCGGGCCGTGGTATCCGAACCCCTGGAGGTGGAACAGGGCGGCTGGGAAGAGGTGCCGCCCTACAGTTTCTGCACCTTCGACGGCGACACCGCGATGCTGGAGGACTTCCTGCCCTGCCGCCTTGCCGCCGCCGCCTGACTGCCTTGGTCAAGCCTGGGGACCAAATTCCTTAAGCAAGGAATTTGACAAGAATTTTCCTTAAAATTCTTGGTCCCTGGGCGCAACCGTCAGTCCTTGCGGGATTGCCGTTTACGCTCGTTCGGATCGAGCAGGCGCTTGCGCAGGCGGATGATCTTCGGCGTCACCTCGACCAGTTCATCGTCGTCGATATAGGCAATCGCCTCTTCCAGGCTCATCCGGATATGCGGGGTCAGGCGCACCGCTTCGTCCGTGCCGCTGGCGCGGACGTTGGTCAGCTTCTTGCCCTTCAAGGGGTTGACCTCAAGGTCGTTCTCGCGGCTGTGCTCGCCGATCAGCATCCCGACATAGACCTGCTCTTGCGGGCCGATGAACATCCGCCCCCGGTCTTCCAGGTTCCACAGCGCATAGGCGACCGACACGCCGGCTTCGGTCGAGATCAGCACACCCTGACGGCGGCCCTGGATCGGGCCCTTGTGCGGGGTCCAGCCGTGGAAGATGCGGTTCAGAACGCCGGTGCCGCGCGTGTCGGTCAGGAACTGGCCCTGATAGCCGATCAGCCCGCGTGAGGGCACATGCGCGATGATCCGGGTCTTGCCCACGCCGGCGGGCTTCATCTCGACCAGATCGCCCTTGCGCTCGCCGGTCAGCTTGTCGATCACGGCGCCGGAGTATTCGTCGTCAACG
>JANOER010000101.1:0-4790 GCA_031441285.1 Rhodobacterales bacterium | reverse complement strand
TTTGGTCGTTCGTCGATCCTATTTCGACCCCTTGCCCCCGCAATGAACGGGAATTTGGTGGAGTCGCCGGGTACCGCCCCCGGGTCCGAGCCGATTATTACAGGTGCGTTTATCGCCATAGTCGGGGTTGCCCCCGACAGGGTCAACATAGGGGCTGGGGGCTGAGGGTGCAAGGAGGGGTATCGACGATTGACACGGGGCGAGAAACAAACAGGATCAATGTCTTGGCTGTGTGCGTTGGTGCTGTGTACATCTTTGTGCATTTTCAATGCGGGTGGCGCAGTGCCCGGCGAGGCAGCGGTCGCGAGGATCAGCGCCGGCCTGTATCGGCAAGAGTGGGCCGGTTGCCATGGCTGGCCGATCCCTTGGGTGTGGACAGACGCGGAGTGAGCGATGATCCCGGACAAGCTATTCGATGCGCTGAACTGCGGGGCGCGGGCCGCAGTTGCCGACGCCTGGCATCACGCGTTTCGGAGGACGACCAAGCCTGATGAGGTGGACCATGTCTTTGCCATGGCCAAGTTTGGCACCCCGGCGCTGGTGCAGCACTGGTCCAGCGTGCTCGTGCCGCAAGGGATCGCGTTGCGGGTCACGGGTGTCTTCTGCCACCAGACACCCAAGGCCCGATACAGCCATCCAGACCCGACGTTTGGTGCAAGTAGCCCCGAACTGGCCGACCTGTTGGTCGTCCACCAGCACAAGGCACCGGACGGGCCGAGGCGGCAGATGCGGACGACACGGCGGGCCGCACTTATCCAGGCCAAGATGGTGTCTCGGGGCGTGCCAAAGTCCGGCAAGGTAGACGCGGTGCAGGAGTATCTTTACCAGAATTGGCCTGACTTTGAACTGATCGGTCTCGGGCCGGGCAATCCGCGCTTTCTGTCCGGCAAAAGGAACCTGCGCTCCACTCCGAACCCTGGCAGCTATGCGCTGATCGAAAAGGCGACTCATGCGGCGCCGATGCCGATCCTGCCGCCCTATTGCTGTGCGTTCCCCTGGACCATTGTCCGACCACGGCAGCCGGTCCGGACGGCTGGGGGCGAGGATGCAGGCGCCTTCATCACGAACATGCTGTATCGCACCCCCTGGTGGCGTGGGCGGATGGCGGGGATACCGCCACGTCCACTTATGCTGTCGAACTGGCCCGGCGGTCGGAACAACCACTTTGACGTGACGGTGGAAGAACTGCTTGACCTGACCGCGCGAAAAACCGTGGAGTTCAAGCACCGGGGGCATCTGCGCGGGCCGCGCGGCTATTCATTCTGCTTCTGCCAGCAGCTTCAGCACGGGTCGGACGCCCTCCTGTCGGGCCTTGGCAAAAGCTTCGCCGCAACCGGGGGCGAGCCGCCCGTTCCGACGGGCGAAGCGACCGGAGAGGACTTTGGCGACGGCATGTCGACCCTGCTGATCGAAACCGGCAACGAAGGCTGAGGCCATTGCACCAACGCAAGACGCCCGGGATTCCCCCCGGGCGCTTTTCTTTCTGGCCTCAAGGGCAGATCAGAACCCCGACTTGATCATCTCGAATTCCTCGGTCATGCGGTCGCGCAGGTCCAGCGACGGCGGGCTTTGCACGAAAAGCGTGGTCGTCACCGGGTCGATGAAGGCGGCCTTCAGCGCATCGGCCGAAATCGCGGCCATCGCGGCGTCATTGGCCGACGCGTAGCCGATCGCATCCAGAAGCGGCTGCGCCGAAGAATGCGCCAGAAGCGAGTTGATGTGGTCGTAGACCTTGTCCTCGTTGCCGGGGCCGTCCTTCATGTTCACGAAGCCACAG
This sequence comes from Rhodobacterales bacterium, assembly GCA_031441285.1. Lineage (GTDB taxonomy): Bacteria > Pseudomonadota > Alphaproteobacteria > Rhodobacterales > Rhodobacteraceae > Tabrizicola. The sequence goes on along the minus strand of JANOER010000101.1, from coordinate 3,013 downwards.
TACCAGGTCGCGGCACCTTCGGCCGGGGCGCGGTTGAAGCCCACGGGGAAGTTCTCCGCTTGCAGGATCGCGACCGGGTCGTTCCAGGACCAGGCCACCTGCACCTCGCCCGAGGCCATCAGCTGCGACAGTTCCGACGGGTCGGCCCAATAGGCGCGGACGTTCGGATGCACGGCGCGCAGCCAGTCGGCGGCGGCGGTGAACTGTTCGTCGGTGATATTGTCCCACGAGGTCACGCCGGTGGCGAGGAAGGCCAGCGACCAGACGTCATCGGTGTTGTCCGGCATCGAGATGCGGCCGGCGTATTTCGGGTTGGTGAACACCGCAAGCGAGGCGACGTCCTCGACCGGAACCGTCTCGGCGTTGTAGGCCACGGCGGTATAGGCGTAGTCGGTCGGGATCATGAACACGCCTTCTTCGGTGGTGAAGGGCGCGGTCATCCGTTCCGGGATATTGGCGAATTCCGGGATCTTCGAGATGTCCCAGGGTTCGATCAGACCGGCTTCGTTATAACGCGGCACCGAGGCGGCGCAGGGATGCACGACATCGGCCTGGAAGCCGGACGAGACTTTCTGGAACGCCTCGTCATCGTCGGCAAAGAAGACGAAGCTGGGCTTCTGGCCGTGGGTGTCGACGTAAGGCTGCAACATGCCGTCGATCTCCCAGCCGGCCCATTCAAGCACGGTCAACTCGGGATCAGCCGCCTGCGCGGCGACGGACATGGACAGCACCGACGCGGCGCCAAGAAGGGTAAGGGTCTTGCAGGACATTTGTGCTCCACTGGTGCGGCGGCCGTCTTGGGGGCGGCCGGCCGAGAACTTGTGAGTGTCTATGAATCAGACCGGCCCCCCGCCGATCATTTTCTAATTGTCAAAATGGCGGCGTTTTCCGAACGGACAAGGGGGGAATCCCATGTTAGCGCCAGACTGACACAAAAATTTGATCAAATGACGTTAGGTAACAAGTTTTGTGCACGATTCTGCGGCAGTCCAAGGCCAAACAAAAGGGGCGCCGAAGGCAATTCGGCGCCCGATTCGCATTTGTCGGAAGCCGGGGTCAGAGCAGACCCTTCTCCCACGGGCCAGTGATCGCGACGGTCACGCCGGGGGTCTGGATGTTGACAAACATCCACTTGCCCGAAGGGTCGAAGGTGACACCGGCCCATTCCATCTGGCGGTGATCGCCTTCGCGGATGAACTCGGTCGATTTGCCGGCGCCGGTGATCTCGGCTGCGGTCAGCATGACGTTGTTGCGGGCGAAAAGGTAGGTCTCGCCCGCCGGGGTCAGGCCCATCATGCGCTGGCCGACACCGAACGCGTCCTCATACTCGTCGCCGTCCTCGCACAGGATGACACCGCCGCGGGGGGACACAGCCACGTTGTCGAAGTTGTTGCCGGCGGCGCGGTTGTCGGACTGGTAGATGCAGGACAGCCGGTCGGTCGCGGGATCCAGCGTCCAGACCGACCCGTCGCCGCGGCCGATCTTGCCTTCGCCGTCGACACCTGACGCGGTGTCGGTGATGTAGATCAGCCGGTCGGCTGCCGAATACCAGGCACCCTCCAGCCGCGACATCCGCAAGGCGCCCTTGTCGCGGCCCTGAACGAAAGGACCGGAGGCAAGGTTGTCGGCGTCATGCGGGGCTTCGGTGAAGGGCTGGGGGGCAAGGTCCGGATCGTCGATCTTCACCCATTCCAGCTGGTAGCTGTCGCCCATCGACGGGGTAAGGAGATCCATCTTGTCCTCGCCCGCGACCTTGGCCATCCAAAGCGTGCCGCCCTGTTCCAGCGCGCCCAGCTTCTTGGAGTTGTCGGCGGGGATGAACTTGTAAAGGCCAGCCTGGTTACGGTCATCCTCGGTCAGGTAAAGCGCGCCGGTGAAGGGGTCCATCGCCACGGCCTCGTGGTCCATCCGGCCCATCGCCTTGATCGGGACGGCGCTGGTTTCGCCGGCATTGGGCGAGACTTCGAAGACATAGCCGTGCGGCATCCCGCCGACATCGGTGAAATCAGACTTGTCCTCCTCGCAGGTCAGCCAGGTGCCCCAGGGGGTAGGGCCGCCGGCGCAATTGTTCCAGGTGCCGCCAAGGGCAGGCTCGGCGCTGGCCCATTTGCCGTCGCGGAAGATCAGCGTGGTGTTGCCACCAGCCGCGGGGCCGATGATTTCGTTGTCATCGTCATCCTCGCCCACCAGCTGCAGACCCTTGTCATAAAAAGCAGCGGCCTTGATCGTGCCGTAACGCGGGTCAACGGTGGCCTCGTGGTTGCGGATGAGGGTGATCTCGGGCACGCCGTCGACGTAGCGGCTGCGCACGACCGCCATTCCGTCATGCGCCGAGGGGGTTGGGTTGCCGTCGGCCATCAGGTCGCCGGTCCAGCCGAAGGACTGATAGGTAAAGCCCTCGGGCAGTTGCAGAAGCGGCAGCCCGGTGGTCATGTCCTTGACCGGGGCGATCTTGCCATAAGGCGAGACGATGGGTTCCATCCGGCCAAGCGCCGAGGCACGGCGGGTTGCAAGACCGGAGAACGGCAAGGCAAGGGCAGAGGCGGCGGCGCCGCGCAGAAGCGTGCGGCGGCTGAAGGTTTGCAGCATGGGTGACTCCCTGTCAGGTGGCTTTCCATTGGTGCCGGTCCGGACCGACCGGCCGGCAGCGCGCAGCAACTCTGGACGCTCGCAATGATGTGCCGATGACGGTCGGGCAACGGTCAGGACTCAATGGCATGACAGCAGGGCCTGCACGGTCTTGCGGGGCGGATCTGGGGCGGCTATTACCGTCGCTGTGGCCGGGGTGTTCCCGGCTCTGGCTGTGGGCGAAACATCCCGTGGCCTGGCTGGAAGACCTGCCGCAGACCGGACCCCCGGCTTGGCGCCAGGGTATTCGCGGTCCGCGGCCATCAGGAGATGACGATGACCGCGCTTGACCTTGACTTTGTCCGTTCGCAGTTCCCGGCGTTCCGTTCGCCGGTCTTGTCCAGCCACGCATTCTTTGAGAACGCCGGCGGAAGCTATCCCTGCC
>JANOER010000100.1:0-9588 GCA_031441285.1 Rhodobacterales bacterium | reverse complement strand
CGTTCCGGTTTCCAGGCGGGCTCCGATCTCTTCCGCACGGGCAGCGTCCTGCGTCCAGAGTGAAACCGTGAGCCCGTAGGGCGAGTCATTCATCAGCGAAATCGCCTGTTCGTCGCCCGAGACTTTCATGATTCCGACAACCGGGCCGAACGACTCTTCCATCATCACCCGCATCGAATGATCGACGTTGACCAGTATCTGCGGGGGCAAGGTAGACCCCCCCGTCATCAGCCGGGAACAGGGCGGGGTCGATCAGCGGCACGGCCCCCGCTGCAATCGCCTCGGCGGTCTGGGCGCGCACCACGGCGGCAAAGCGCCGGTTCGCCATCGGGCCGAGGGTGGAGGCGGCATCGAACGGGTTGCCCAGCGTCAGGCCCTTGACCCAGGCCACCGCCTTTTCAACGAAAGCGTCATACAGGCTGTCGTGGACATAAATCCGCTCGATCCCGCAGCAGCATTGCCCGGCGTTATACATCGCGCCGTCCATCAGGCTGTCCTCCGCCGCATCAAGATCGGCGTCCGCACGCACATAGCCGGGGTCCTTGCCGCCCAGTTCCAGCCCCAGCCCGGTAAATGTCCCCGCCGCCGCGCGTTCAATCGCCTGACCGCCGCCGACCGACCCGGTGAAGTTGACAAAGCCAAAGCTGCGCGCGCCGATCAGGCGTTCGGTGGTGGCGTGGTCGAGGACGACGTTCTGGAACACATCCTGAGGGATGCCTGCGGCGTGGAACGCCTCGGCGAGGCGTTCGCCGACCAGAAGGGTCTGGCTGGCGTGTTTCAGGACCACCGAGTTTCCGGCGATCAGGGCCGGAACCAGCGTGTTGATCGTGGTCAGGTAGGGGTAATTCCAGGGGGCCACGATGAACACGACGCCCACGGCTTCGCGGGCGAGATAGCGGCGGAATGCGGCGCTGTCCTCGATCATCTCGGGCGCGAGGGTCTTGGCCGCAATCGAAGCCATGTGGTCGGTGCGCGCGTTCACGCCGGCAAACTCGCCGCCATATCGGGTGGGACGGCCCATCTGCCAGGCGATCTCTGGCACGACCACATCAGTCATCGTGTTCAGCTTGGCCACGGCCGCCTTGACCAGCGCGATGCGGTCTTCCAGCGGGCGGGCGGCCCAGGGTTTCTGGGCAGCCTTGGCACGGGCAACGACGGCCTCTGCAGCGGTTGCGGAAAGCGGCATCCGTTCGGCATAGATGCTGCCGTCGACGGGGGAAATCAGGTGGATCGGTTTCATTTTGGCCTCGTAGGGTGGGTGAAACCCACCATCGTTTGAATGTGTCGGGGCGGTGGGTTGGCACCCACCCTACGCGCGCTCCAGAAGCCGCTGGATCTCGAAGTCGGTGACCACGCGGTCGGTTTCCGAGATCTCCCACTGGGCGGCGTGGTGGTAGTGGTCGATCACGTCATCGCCGAACGCCTCGCGGTACATCTTCGAGCCGTTCAGAAGATCCGCCGCCTCACGCAGGGTGTGCGGGATTTCGCGCACCCCCCCGGCGGCATACATGTCGCCCTTCATCTCGGGCTCCAGCTCAAGCTTCTGTTCGATCCCGGCAAGGCCAGCGGCCAGCAAAGCGGCGCAAGTGAGGTAGGGGTTCACGTCCGACCCCGGGATCCGGCATTCGACGCGGATCGCCTTGGTATGCTCGCCGCAGACCCGGAAGCCGGCGGTGCGGTTGTCGGCGGACCAGACGGCCTTTGTCGGCGCGAACATGCCCACGGTAAAGCGCTTGTAGCTGTTGACGTAGGGGGCGAGGAACACCGTCATCTCGCGCGCATAGGCCAGTTGCCCGGCGATGTAGTGCTTCATCAGGTCGGACATGCCATGCGTGTCGGCCGCGTCAAAGAAGGCGGGCTTGCCGTCCTTGGTCCACAAGGACTGGTGGCAGTGCGACGATGACCCGGCCTTGCGGTGGTCGTACTTTGCCATGAAGGTCACCGAGCGGCCCTTGGTCCAGGCGATTTCCTTGATGCCGTGCTTGGTGATGGTGTGGTTGTCGGCGGTATCCAGCGCATCGGAGTAGCGGTAGTTCACTTCTTCCTGCCCTGCGTCCGCCTCACCCTTGGAGTTCTCGATCGGGATGCCGGCGCCATAAAGCCCGTTCCTGACGGCGCGCATCACGTCTTCTTCCTTGGTGGTCTGGAAGATGTGGTAATCCTCGTTGTAGGCGCTGATCGGCTTCAAGCCGGTGAAGTTGCTGTCGCGCAGGGATTCGTAGCTGTTCTCGAACAGGTAGAATTCCAGTTCCGTCGCCATCATCGGCTCAAGGCCAAGCAGGCGGGCGCGGTCGACCTGACGCTTCAGGATCTGGCGCGGCGAATGGGCGACGGGGTGGTGATGGTGGTCCAGAAGATCACAGAGGACCATCGCGGTGCCGGGCAGCCACGGGACCAGCCGCAGGGTGGCCATGTCCGGCTTCATCACATAGTCGCCGTAGCCGGTCTGCCAGTTCGAGGACTTGTAGCCCTGAACCGTCGTCATTTCCATGTCGACGGCCAAGAGGTAGTTGCAGCAATGGGTTTCCTCATGGCCACCATCGACGAAGAACTGCGCGTGGAAGCGCTTTCCCATCAGGCGGCCCTGCATGTCGACCCCGGCTACAAGGACGGTGTCGATCTCGCCGCGCGTCACGGCGGCCTTCAGGGTTTCAAGGGTCAGATTACCGGGCATGTGGTGCCTCTTTCGTCTATCAAAACTGGAAAACGGGGCCAAAGCCCCCGCAGGCGTGCAGCGGTGAAAACGCCCGCCGGCCGCCGCCGAATTCCGGTCTGCGCGGCCAGCAGGGGCCGCTTGTGGTATCCTGCGGATCAGACCGCATCCTGTGGTTCCCCCAACGCCACGAACCCTGGTCCGTGAATTTGATCATTCTTTCACCGGTCGGCCCCCGACTGCAACCCCCTCCGTCACCCGCCGCTTGTCCCTCCCTTGCGGGCGGTCCTCGCTGAGCTCAGCGAAGAGCGGCCGCAAGGCAGCGATGAGCGCGCCCGGTCAGTAGCCGCGCGCCCGGTCGACGAGGTGGAGGAACGGCTCGCCGGCCTCGCCCCGGCGGATGTTCTCGGCCAGCACCCGCGCGGCCGAGGTGGTGCGGGTGTCGGCTGCGATGTGCGGGGTCACCGTGACCCGCGGGTGCGCCCAGAAGGCGTGGTCCTGTGGCAAGGGTTCGATGCGAAACACGTCCAGCGTCGCATGGCCGATCCGACCGGCATCAAGGGCCGCCAGCAGGGCATCATCGTCGATCAGCGCCCCGCGGCCGGGGTTCAGGATCGTAGCACCTTGCGGCAGCCAGCCAAGGCGGGTCGCGTTCAGAAGGTTCTCGGTCTCGGGCGTCCGGGGCAGCAGGGTCACCAGGATCGCGGCGCCTGAAAGGGCCGTGCGCAGGCCGTCTTCGCCATGCAGGCAACCCGGCTTCGCGCTGCGGCTCCACTGCGTCACCGGAAAGTTCAGCCCGCGCAGGGCCGCTGCTGCGGCCGAGCCAAGCGCCCCGGTCCCAAGGACCGTGACCGGCCGCTCCCGCGCCAGGGGCGGGCAGGTCGGATCCCAGATCCGGGTCGGGTTCACGATGTGGCGGTCCATCCCGAGATGATGGCGCAGCGCGTGACCGACGACCCATTCGGTCATGCCCTCGGTCATCCAGGGGTCGACCATCCGGCAAAGGGGCTGGGTCAGGGTCTCGTTGCCGACGATCCGCTCGACCCCCGCCCAGAGGCTGAGGACCGCCTTGGTCCGCACGAAGGGCGTGAAATCCTGCACGGGCGACGAGGGGGCGTAGATGACGTAGTCGACATCCCCGGGCGCGGCCTCGGTCACCACCCGCGCCCTGACGCCTGCTTCGGCCAGGGCCGTTGGCAGTTCCGTCTGGTAGTCGGCCCAAAGGCCGGGGACCGCGAACAGCACGGTTGTCATGGTGTCACCTTGGTCTGTGGACATGGGCGCTTTGCACCAGGCCGAAGCCGACGAGCAGCACCAGCATGGCCGATCCGCCGTAGCTGAGCAGCGGCAACGGCACCCCCACCACCGGCGCCATCCCCATCACCATCGACAAGTTGACCGCGATGTAGAAAAAGAAGTTCGCCGCCACGCCCACGATCAGCAGCGCCGAGAACCGGTCCCGGTTCTGAAACGCCGCGACAAGGCAGAAGCCGATGATCAGCGCGTAAAGCCCCAGCAGCGAGAAGGCGCCGATGAAGCCGAACTCCTCGGCCAGGGTGGTGAAGATGAAGTCGGTGTGCTTTTCCGGCAGGAAGTTCAGCCGCGACTGGGTGCCTTGCATGAAGCCCTTGCCGGACCAGCCGCCGGACCCAAGCGCGATCTGGGCCTGGATGATGTTGTAGCCGGCCCCCAGAGGGTCAACTCCGGGGTTGAGGAACGTATCGATCCGGGCATGCTGATAGTCATGCAGGAACTGCCAGGGCGTGCCGCGCGTCAGGAACACGCCCGCGACCGCCCCGACCCCCAGCAGGATCACGGCCGCGAAATACCACAGGCTGACCCCTGCCGCGAACATCACCGCCGCCCCGGCCAGGATCAGCAAGAGCGAGGTGCCAAGGTTCGGCTGCATCAGCACCAGGATGGTCGGCACTACGGTCAAGAGCACCGGGATCAGCACGAACAGCGGTCGCGACACCCGCCTGTGGTCCAGCCAGTCATAATAGGCCGCCAGCATCATCACGAGGGTGAATTTCATCATCTCGGAGGGTTGCAGCCGGATGAACCCCAGATCGATCCAGCGCTGCGCGCCCATGCCGACTTCGCCGAAGAACTCTACCACCAGGAGCAAAATGAACGACACGAGATAGGCCACCCCGGCCATGTTGCGCCAGAACCAGATCGGCACCATCGCGACCATGAACATCAGGACGATGCCCACGGCAAAGCGTTCCATCTGCGGGCGCGCCCAGGTGTCCAGGTTCCCGCCCGCGATGGAGTAAAGCATCAGGAATCCGACCGACGCGACAGCGGTGACCAGCACCACCAGCGGCCAGTTGAGGTACAACACCTTGCGCAGCCCGACCGGAGCCTGCTTGAGCCGGTATTCAAGAAAGCTCATCGGCGCGCCCCCGTCATGCCTTGGTCCGCTCCGGGGTCAGCCCGGTCAGGGGATCGCGCAAGGGCAGTTCGTTCAGCATCGTCTCGATCCGGCCGCGCTGGCTGGAGGGGTAGGCGTCAAGCGACGGCAGGCCGTCCGACATGGCCCTCAGGATGACGTCGCGCGCGATGGGTGCTGCGGCAAGAGACCCGCCGCCGCCGTGTTCGACCACAACGGCCACGGCATAGCGCGGCGCATCGACCGGCGCGAAGCCCACGAAAAGCGCATGGTCGCGCCGGTCCCACGGCAGGTCGTCGTTCGAAATCACGCCCGCCTCGCGTTCGGCCGCGCTGATGTTGCGCACCTGGCTGGTGCCGGTCTTGCCGGCCATGACCATCGTCGGATCGACGATGCGGCTGGACTTCGCCGTGCCGCGTTCGCCGTTGACCACCTGGTTCATCCCCGCACGGACGGCGGCAAGATGCGTGGGCGAGATCGAAAGCTGCGTCGCATCAGGTGGCGTCACTTCCTGGTCGTTCACCATCCGCACCAGCCGGGGCACGACGGCTTTTCCGGTGGCGATGCGCGCCGCCATGACCGCCAGTTGCAAGGGCGAGGTCAGCACATAGCCTTGCCCGATCGAGGCGTTGATCGTGTCGCCGATCCGCCAGTCGGCCTTGTGCCGCTCCTGCTTCCAGGCCTTGTCCGGCATGATGCCTTCGGTGACTGCCGACATCGGGATGTCGAAGCTCTGGCCCAGGCCAAGCTTGCGCCCCATCTCGGCAATCTTGTCGATTCCGACCCTTTGCGCGATGTCATAGTAAAACACGTCGCAGCTTTCGGTCAGGCTGCGTTCCATGTCTACCGTGCCATGGCCGGCGCGCTTCCAGCAGTGAAACCGACGCCCGCCGAACTCGATGTAACCCGGACAGCGGACCCGGGTTTCGGCGGTGACCACCCCGGCTTCCAGGGCTGCCAGTGCCGTGACCATCTTGAAGGTCGATCCCGGCGGATAGGCACCGGACACGGCCTTGTTTGCCAGCGGCCGGTGGTCGTTTTCCATCAGAGCGTTGTAGTCGGTGTGGCTGATGCCTCTGACAAAGAGGTTCGGGTCAAAGGACGGGGACGAAGCGATACAGACCAGATCACCATTGGTCACGTCGATCACGACGACGGCGGCACTTTCTTCTCCCAGTCTGGCCTGCGCGAAGTTCTGCACATCGGCGTCCACGGTCAGGCGGATGTCGGTCCCCGCCACACCCTCCCGGCGCTCCAGTTCGCGCATGACCCGCCCGGCCGAGTTCACCTCGATCCGCTTGGTGCCGGCGCTGCCGCGCAAGGTGTCTTCCATCCACTTCTCGACGCCGATCTTGCCAATCTGGAACTTGGGGATGCGAAGCAGCGGATCCGGCTCGGCCAGACCATCAAGATCCTTTTCGCTGACCGGGCCGACGTAGCCCACGACATGGGCGAAATCGAAATCAAGCGGGTAAAGCCGCGACAGGCCGACTTCGGGCACCACGCCGGGCAGGGCCGGGGCGTTCAGCGCGACCTTGGAAAAGTCGTCCCATGTCAGCCGTTCGGCGACAGTCACCGGAACGAAGGCCCGCATGGCGTTGACCTCTTCGACCGTCCGGTCAAGCTCTTCGCGGGTGATCGGGATGATGCCGGCCAGCCGGCGCAGGACCAGTTCGGCGTCGCCTGCGGCCTCACGCGTGATCACGACCCGGTAGTTCTGTTCGTTTGCCGCGATCAGCCTGCCGTTGCGATCCTGGACAAGTCCGCGGTCCGGCGGGATGAGGCGGATGTTGATGCGGTTCTCTTCGGCCAGAAGCTTGAACTCGTCGGCCTGATCGACCTGAAGATAGCGCATCCGCACACCAAGCACAGCCACGGTTGCCGCCATCGCGCCCCCCAGCAACAGCGTGCGCCGCGTCAGCGTCCGGTTGGTTTCTTCGGTGTCGCTCGCGGTCCGTCTCACAGGCGTCTCCCGAAACTGTCGACTTCTCCGGTAGCGGGCTTGCGAAGGTCGAGGATCAGCCGCGACAGCGCCACGACCAGAGGGTAAAGCGCAATGGACCACAGAAGCTGCACGACGGCAAAGCCGAAGGCGGGCTGCGGCACGAAGGTCAGGCCCAGGACAACCCGATAGGTCAGCATCATTCCCAGCATGATGCCCGAGACCAGCATCCACTCGACCAGGAAGTTCAGCTCGCGGGTCAAAGCGGCGCGGCCGCGCAGGAATTCCGTTGCAAGCACCACGACGGCAGTCCAGAGGCCCGGTGGGCGCATCAGGATGAGATCCTCGATCAGGATCACTCCCAGGATCAGTGGCATCGGCAGGAAATCCGGGCGGCGGATGGTCCAGACCAGGATCAGGCACAGCAGAAGATCCGGTCCCGGCAGCGAGCCGGGCGCGCTGCCAAGTGGCAACAGGCGGACGAACAGCAAAAACAGGGCCAGCGCAAGAAAGAGCCCGCGGAAGACCCAATGCGCCTGCCGCCAGAATTCAACCATCGCCGGGCCCCTCTGCGACCCCTTCGGCGAGGCCCGACCCAACGGCCTCGACATCGCCGCCTTCGGTTTCCACCGGCGGCGCCCCGGCAGCCTCCTCGGCGGTTTCGGCCGAACTGTCAGGCAAGGGCTGCACCACTGGCGGCGCGACCAGGCCGCCAGGGTCGGTGATCGGCTCCAGCGCATGGCTGCGCAGCACGCGCAGGAATTCCAGCCGCTGGTAGTCCGCCGCAAGCACCACCCGCAGCCGCTTGTCGGTTCCCAGCGCCACAACTCCGACCAGAAGCCCCGCCGGAAACACCCCGCCGTCGCCCGAGGTCACGACACGGTCGCCCGGCCGGACCTCGTCGGTGTCATCGATGAATTCCAGCGGCGGCAAGGGGCTGTTGTCGCCGCTGAGCAGCGCCTTCTGGCCCGAGGGCTGGATCGTCACCGGGATCCGGCTGTTGCTGTCGGTGACGAGGATCACGCGCGCCGTCCGTTCGCCGACACCGGAGATGCGGCCGACAAGGCCGATCCCGTCCATCGTGGCCCAGCCGTCGCGGATGCCGTCGCGTGCGCCCACGTTCAAGAGGACCGACTGGCGGAACGGGCTGCCGCTGTCGGCCATCACCACGCCCGTCACATGGGTCAGCTTCGGGTCCAGCCGGACATTGTTGAGGTCCAGAAGCCGCGCATTCTTCTGTTCCAGCTGCAAGGCCGCCTCTTTCCAGGCCTTCATCTGTTGCAACTCGCGCTTCAGTTCCTGGTTCTGTTCGTAGATCCGGGTGTAGGACTGGAAGTCGTCGATCATCGCCGAAACCAGCGTGACCGGCTTCATCGCCCAGTCAAGGTTCGGCACCACCGCGTCGATCAGCGCCGCGCGGAACCGTTCCACGCGCGGGCTGTCGATCCGCCACAGCAGGAAGACGCCAATCAGAAGAAAAACCGCGTTTCCCACCAGAAGGCGGCGAAGCGGTCGCGAGAACTCTTCGGGTCCTATACGGGATCTTGCCACGTCTCTGGCCTTTGGTGCATGCGCCGGCGCGCGCCGGATCAGGTATCGTAATCGATCACATGCCGAAGCTGCTTTTCATATTCCAGCGCTTTCCCGGTGCCGAGGGCAACACAATTCAGTGACTCGTTGGCCACGCTGATGGAAAGCCCGGTCTGTTCGCGCAAGGAAAGGTCCAGATCGCCCAAGAGCGCCCCGCCGCCGGTCAGCATGACCCCCCGGTCGACGATGTCGGCGGCAAGGTCCGGCGGCGTCGCCTCCAGCGCCTGCATCACCGCGTCGCAGATTTGCTGCACCGGTTCGGCCAGCGCCTCGGCGACCTGGGCCTGGTTGATCTCGGTTTCCTTCGGCACCCCGTTCAGAAGGTCGCGGCCCCGGATCGTCATGCTTGCACCGCGCCCGTCATCGGGCATCCGCGCCGTGCCGATCGAGGTCTTGATCCGCTCGGCGGTGGATTCACCGATCAGAAGGTTCTGGTGCCGACGCAGGTAGTTCACGATCGCTTCGTCCATCCGGTCGCCTCCGACGCGGACCGAACGGGCATAGACGATGTCGCCCAGGCTGAGAACGGCCACCTCGGTCGTGCCGCCGCCGATGTCGACCACCATGTTGCCGGTGGGTTCGGTGATCGGCATCCCCGCCCCGATGGCCGCCGCGATGGGTTCCGCGATCAGCCCGGCGCGCTTGGCCCCCGCTGACAGCACCGACTGGCGGATCGCCCGCTTTTCCACCGGGGTCGCGCCATGCGGCACGCAGACGATGATCTTGGGCTTGCTGATCGTCGACCGCTTGTGCACCTTGCGGATGAAGTGCTTGATCATCTCTTCCGCCGCCTCGAAGTCGGCAATCACGCCGTCCCGCATCGGGCGGATCGCCTGGATGGTGCCCGGAGTGCGGCCCAGCATCAGCTTGGCATCTTCCCCCACCGCCAGAACAACCTTCTTGCCGTCCTTGATGTGATAGGCCACGACCGAGGGTTCGTTCAGCACGATCCCCTTGCCGCGGATGTAGACCAGCGTGTTGGCCGTCCCGAGGTCGATGGCCATGTCC
>JANOER010000099.1:0-2412 GCA_031441285.1 Rhodobacterales bacterium | reverse complement strand
CTGCATGCGGCCCTGCTGCAAGCCGGCCTTGGCACCGCCAACGTCGGCTTGCTGTCGGATATCATCGCCTGCCCCGGCATGGATTATTGCGCGCTGGCCACCGCCCGGTCGATCCCGGTCGCGCAGGAACTGGCAACGCATTTCGAGGCGCTGAAGCTGGAGCATGAGATCGGCCCGCTGAAGATCAAGATCTCGGGCTGCATCAACGCCTGCGGACACCACCACGTCGGCCACATCGGCATCCTTGGCCTCGACCGTGCCGGGGTGGAGAATTACCAGATCACGCTGGGCGGCGACGGTTCCGAGACCGCAGTGATCGGCGACAAGACCGGGCCGGGCTTTGCCTATACCGAGATTGTCCCCGCGATCGAACGAATCCTGCGCGCCTACCTCGATCTGCGGCTGGAGCCGTCCGAGACTTTCCTGCAAGCCTACCGCCGGGCGGGGCTGGAGCCCTTCAAGCTGGCGCTTTACGGCGTCGAAGGGGAAAAGGATGCCGCGTGACCTGAACCCGGGTCCGGTGGCTGGCCGGGTGGCCGCGCTGAATGCGCGCTACCGGCACCATTCGGCTACGGCGGTTCTGGAACACAGCCTGAAGGACGTGGATCTGGGCCGCGTGGCGCTGGTCTCGTCCTTCGGGGCGGAATCGGTCGTGCTTTTGCACCTCGTCTCGGTCATCGCGCCCGAAACGCCGGTCCTGTTCGTCGACACGCGGATGCTTTTTCCCGAAACGCTCGACTACCAGCGCGAGCTGGCCGAAAAGCTGCACCTCTGTGACGTGCGCACGATCCGCGCCTCCCAGCCCCGCGTGGCTTTCGAAGACCCCGACAACACGCTGCACCAGTTTTCCACCGACGCCTGCTGCGCGGTGCGGAAAGTCGAGCCGCTGGAGCGCGCTCTGGCGACCTTTGACGGCTGGATCACCGGCCGCAAACGGTTTCAGAACGCCGATCGCGGCACGATAGACTTCTTCGAAAACGAAGGCGACTTCCGGATCAAGGTGAACCCGCTGGCCCATTGGGGCCGGGAGGATCTTGAGGAATACATGGTGGAAAACCGCTTGCCCCGGCATCCGCTGGTGGCAAAGGGCTTTCCGTCCATCGGCTGCATGCCCTGCACCAGCGCGGTGAAACCGGGAGAAGATCCACGCGCAGGCCGTTGGCGTGGAACACAAAAAACCGAATGCGGTATCCATTTCATCGACGGCAAGGCCGTGAAGGTCCAGAAGGAGACTGCGGCATGAGCCGGACCCAAATTTCTTCGAAGAAATTTGCAAAATCCTTCGAAGGATTTTGGCGCAAGACCGGAGACCAAGTATGACCGTGATCGTCACCGATGCGGGCTTTGCCCCGGCCCCCGACCGCGAGATCGTGCCGCTTGCCGGGCTGACCCGCGATCATGTCGCGGTTGATCTGGCAAATACCGATGATCCGGCCGACCTCGTCGGCCTGCTGGATCAGCTGACCCTGATCCGCGTGGCTTTTCCCGCGTTCAATGACGGCCGCGCCTTCACCATCGCCCTGCGCCTGCGGGAAATGGGCTTTACCGGCCAGATTCTTGCGCTTGGGCCGGTGATCGCCGACCAGTATGCCATGCTGCGCCGGGTGGGCTTTGACGGGGCCGAGATTCCCGATGACCTTGCCGCCCGCCAGCCGGAAGCCCAATGGCAGTTCCGGGCCGACTGGCCGGCGCATCACTATCAGGCGCGGCTTCGGGCCTGACACCGCCTTTTCCGCCATCCGAAACAAGGTTAGAAGGACGGGGCCGGTCCAGACCCCGGATGATCCCATGACAGACGCAGGCACTATGACCGAAGCAATCTTTCTACCGACCGCAAAGCCGCATCTTCCGGACGCACAGATCGTGACCGCCGTCACGCACTGGACCGACCGGCTGTTTTCCTTCCGCGTGTCGCGACCGCCGACCTTGCGCTTCCGGTCGGGCGAGTTCGTGATGATCGGGCTGATGGGTGAGGCCGGCAAGCCGCTTTTGCGGGCCTATTCCATCGCCTCGCCCTCCTGGGACGAAGAGCTGGAGTTTTACTCGATCAAGGTGCCGGATGGCCCGCTGACCAGCCGCTTGCAGCACATCCAGCCCGGCGACGAAATCATCCTGCGCCCCAAGCCGGTCGGAACCCTGGTGGTCGATGCGCTTCTGCCGGGCAAGCGGCTGTGGTTTCTTGCCACCGGCACCGGCCTTGCCCCCTTCGCCAGCCTGATGCGTGATCCCGAGGTGTATGAGAAGTTCGATCAGGTGATCATGATGCACACCTGCCGCGAGGTGGCCGAGCTGGACTATGGCCGCCATCCACGCCGAACTGCACATCGCTCGGGTACAGCTCCCAGAGAAGCTTGCCGGTCATCTTGCCGGTGTCGGGCGGCGTGACCGGCAGGTAGCTCGCGCCTTTGGGAC
>JANOER010000098.1:0-27311 GCA_031441285.1 Rhodobacterales bacterium | reverse complement strand
TGCAGCTCCGGTGTGGGTTCCGGCCAGCCGAGCGTGCCGATGGGCCAGAGGCCGGAGGAGAACCAGGTGTCGAGGACGTCGGGGTCGCGTTCTAGTTGGCAACCGTAGAATATCCTAGAGTCACCACGGTCTCCGAAAGGCCTCGCCACCACACGGCCCGACGCATCTGGACCATCCGCTTCCCCAATACCGCGAGGATCGAAGTCAATCTTTGTTTTCTCGTCGAAGTCGTAGAAGCCGAGATCATCCAGTTTGGAGCGGTCAAGATCATCGAAATCTTTTGGATCAGCCAAGACCGTGAACATTAGCTCTGCTTCTGGCAGTCGCTTCCGGTGAAAGGCAATTGCGAGCTTTGCGGCTTCCCAGGCGTTTGAGCCGCAGAAGGAGTTGCCCAGATTGTCATACCACACCGGGATCTGATGCCCCCACCAAAGCTGGCGGCTGATGCACCAGGGTTCGATGTTTTCCAGCCAGTGGTAATAGGTCTTCTCGCCCGAGGGCGGGATGATCTTCGTGCGGCCCGAGCGCACCGCCTCCAGCGCGGGTTCGACGATCTTGGTGGTGTCGACGAACCACTGGTCGGTCAGCATCGGCTCGATCACAACCTTGGAGCGGTCGCCGAAGGGCTGCATGATCGGTTTGGATTCGACATACGGCACCAGTTCGAGGTGTTCGGAGCCGGTTTCCTTGTCGATGGACTTGGTAAGGTTGGTGACCGCCAGCCCCTCGGCGGTGATCGCCTCCACCACGCGCTTGCGGGCCTCATACCGGTCCAGGCCGCGGAGGTCGTCGGGGACGAGGTTCAGGGCGTCGATCTCGGATTCCGAGAGGGTGAAGGGCTGCTCCACGAAACCGGGCGTCGCGTAGCCCTTGGCCACCAGCCATGCGCGAGACATGCGACCGGCAATCTCTGCCGCCTCAGCATAGGGCGCGCCATCGGCCCGCATCTGGGCGCGGGTGTCGAGGAGGCGGTAGCAGGGGATGTCGCCGCGCTTGGCCACGGCATAGTCGTTGAAGTCATGCGCGCCGGTGATCTTGATGGCGCCGGAGCCGAAGGTCGGGTCGGGGTATTCGTCGGTGATGATCGGGATCAGGCGGCGATGTTCTTTCGGCCCCACCGGAATTTCGCAAAGTTTCCCGACGATTGGCGCATAGCGTTCATCTGATGGATGAACTGCGACGGCACCGTCCCCCAGCATGGTTTCAGGCCGCGTCGTGGCAATGGAGATGTAGTCCCGCGTCTCGCGCAGGGTTACGCGGCCCTCGGCGTCCCTCTCGACATATTCGTAGGTCTGCCCCCCCGCGAGCGGGTATTTGAAGTGCCACATGTAGCCGGGAACCTCGATGTTCTCGACCTCAAGGTCGGAAATCGCGGTCTCGAAATGCGGGTCCCAGTTCACCAGGCGCTTGCCGCGGTAGATCAAGCCCTTGTTGAAGAGATCGACGAAGACCTTGATCACCGCGTCGTGGAAGTTGCCTTCCTCACCTGCCGGCGCACCGGGGGCGCCCGACATGGTGAAGGCCTCGCGGTCCCAGTCGCAGGACGCGCCCAGCCGCTGCAACTGGCCGATGATCGTTCCCCGCGACTTCTGTTTCTGCTCCCAGACCTTCAGGGTGAAGGCCTCACGCCCCATCTCACGCCGACCGACATTGCCGGCCTTGGCCATCTCGCGTTCGGTCACCATCTGGGTGGCGATCCCGGCGTGGTCGGTGCCGGGCTGCCACAGCGTGTCGTCGCCCATCATCCGGTGCCAGCGGACCAGAATATCCTGCAACGTGTTGTTGAAGGCGTGGCCCATGTGCAGGCTGCCGGTCACGTTCGGCGGCGGGATCATCACCGAAAATGCCGGGCGGCCCGGTTTGGCGTTGGCCCCGGCGGCAAAGGCTTTCCGGTCAAGCCACAGCTTCGAGATGCGGGCTTCAGCCTCGGCGGCGTTGAAGGTCTTTTCCATCGGCATGAGATGCGTCCTTTGCGGTCGCGCGGGTTCTAGCGCGCGCGGCCGCAAAGGAAAAGCGTCAGATCACCGGCTGGCCCATCAGGCCAAGGACAAAAATCCCCAGCGTGACCGCCGCAAAGGCAAGGGCTGCCGCCCAGACCAGCGGACGCGACCCGGTGAAGCCCGCCCACGGCACGACATGCAGCGCATGGGTGGCCAGGAAATGCGCTGCGCGAAGATCGCCCACCTCACGCGACCAGCCGACGACGGGCACCCGCGCGCCGGTGACCGGGGTGCCGACATGGTGGCTGGGCATCGAGGACATGGTCCCGGCGGCGATCAGCGTCAGCACGAAGGTCAGGACCAGGCCAAGGGCGATGGCAAGCCGCATGGCCGGTGTCAGGGTCGAGGCCGGATTGCGCCAGATCGCCACCCCCATCACCAGACTGGCCGAGGTCAGGATGACGGCGAACAGACCCATCACCCCGTAGATCGCGCCCATCACCGGATCAGCGACGTTGAAATGCGAGGCGATACCGAAGCTGGCCGCGCCGCCGACCCAGGCCAGCTCGGCCAGGATGCAGAAGCTGACGACGCCCACATAGATGCGCCAGCGCCGATCGGTGGTCATGCCCGGCGGCAGGAAGCGGGCGAAGAACGCCAGCGTCAGGGCGTAGACCGACAGGGCAAGGTGGAACTGCAACGGCTTTTGCCAGACCGGAGCGTCCAGAAAGCTGCGCGGGTCGATCATTGCGGCGGCAAGAAGGGGCACGGCCGTCAGCGCGGTGAAGAGGGCAAGCCCGGTCAGGACTGGCGCGTCGCTCCACAGGCGTGAGGGGGTGAAGGGGGCGGGCAGGGCGGTCATGCGGATTGTCCTTTGGCGTTTGCAGAAAAGCGGAAGGCCAAGAGCATGGCCTGGAAGGTCAGGAAGCCGGCCGGGCCGAACAGGAAGATCAGCACCAGATGCGGCAGGACCATGAGATGCGGGATGCCGGCGGCACGGGCGGTGCGCGTGGCCCAGGCACCGACGAAAAGATCGAAGGCCAGGTAGTGGACCCAGCCCGCCAGCGCGATGTGGGGGTTGGTGAACAGCGCCATCACGTCCGGCAGGCTGCCGTAGCCGCCGATGGCCCCCGACCAATAGGCGAGGATCAGCGCGCAGTAGGCGACCGACAGCAGGACCGGCAGGATCAGCGCGGCCAGAACGTCGGTCAGGCGCGGAGCGAGTGGCGCCAAGGCCAAAGCGATCCAGCCGGCCATCGCAAGCGGGTTGGCAATTTGAAACAGGCTTTCGGGGGTCATCGGGTGTCCAATCTTGTCAGTGTCAGGATAGGGTGCAGCCAAGTCTTGGCGC
The DNA here is from genome assembly GCA_031441285.1 of Rhodobacterales bacterium. Taxonomy (GTDB): domain Bacteria; phylum Pseudomonadota; class Alphaproteobacteria; order Rhodobacterales; family Rhodobacteraceae; genus Tabrizicola. The sequence continues at coordinate 24,020 of JANOER010000098.1, read as the reverse complement.
TGTCAAGATATGATTTTGACATTGCAAAGATGCCGCGATATGACTGTTGGATGGACCCAAAGCCCTATCATCACGGTGACTTGCGCACAGCCCTTCTGGCTTCGGCCGAGGCCGAGCTTGCCGAACACGGTATCGAGGCGTTCTCATTGCGGCAGGTGGCCAAGCGCGCGGGCGTCAGCCATGCGGCCCCGGCGCACCACTTCGGGGATGCGAACGGGCTCTTGACCGCGCTGGCGGCCGAAGGCTTCCGGCAGTTCCTGGCGGCGCAGGCGGCGCGCGAGGCGGTGGCAGAGCAGACGCCGCGCGCCCGGATGATCGCGGCCGGCCTGGGCTATGTTGATTTCGCAACTGCGCGACCTGCCCTTTTCCGCCTGATGCACGCCTCAGACCGCCCGGCCTTTGACACTCCCGATCTGGGGGTGGTGGCGAAGCAGGCCTATGACCACCTGTGTGCCGGGGTGGCGGCGATCGCACCGGGCGCCAAAGCGGCAGATATTGCGGCGGTCTGGGCTACGGCCCATGGGCTGGCGGACCTCATGTGCTCGGGGCGGCTGCACTCGATCTCGGGCCTGCCCACCGCGGAACGCGACGCGGCCATAACCGACATCATGGGGCGAGCGCTGCCCTGAACGTCACACCGCCCGGTCGATCTTGGTCGACAGGTGGATCAGGCTTTCCGACGCTTTCACCCCGGTCATCGCGCCGATCTGGTCCAGCACCTGATCCAGAACGGCGGTGTTCGGACAGGCGACCTGCAACAGGAAATCGAACCGGCCCGAGGTGGTGAAGACTTTCTCGACCTCCGAGATCGACTTCAGCCGGGTCAGGACCGCAGCCTGCGAGCGCGGCTCGATGGTCAGAAGGACCGAGGCGCGCAGGCGGCCTTCGCGCGCGGCCTCGCCCAGCCGCAGGGTATAGCCGGCGATGATGCCCGTCGTCTCCAGCCGTTCCAGCCTGGCCTGGATCGTCGATCGCGCGACCTTCAGCCGGCGCGACAGCGTTGCCACCGACATCCGTGCATCGGCGCCAAGCAGCCCAAGGATGTTGCGATCAAGGTCGTCCATGCAGTTTGCCCGGTCTTTTCGTCATTATAACGACACATCGCGCCATTAATACAGTTTTGTTCGGTGAGTTTGTGCAGCATATGCGACATCCTTCACTGCAGGAAAAGGGCGGTTCATACGCACCTGGCCTGGTTCACTTGAAACCACGCTGGTGCCCGGTCCCATTGTTGCTGCGGGGAAGGGCGAAGCGTCTTGTTGGCAAAGGGAAAAACGCCGATGGGACTCTCCAAGACGATCTGGACAAATCCGACCGAATATCTCCGCACCCAGCAGCCGGAAAACCCGGTGCTGTTTTTCGCGCCCTCTGCTGCGCAGGCCGCGGCGCGCCGGTTCATCGACGGGTTTCCCGGCATGGTCACCTATGCCGTGAAGTCGAACCCGGGTGAGGCGATGGTCGAGAACCTCTCCACCGCCGGCATCCGCGGCTATGACTGCGCCTCGCCGTTCGAGATCGATCTGATCCGCCGGCTCGCCCCCGATGCGGCGATCCACTACAATAACCCGGTCCGCGCCCGCCACGAGATCGCTTTTGCGGTCGAGCGGGGCGTCAAATCCTACAGCGTTGATTCGCAATCGGAACTTGTAAAGCTGACCCAGATGGTTCCCGCCGAGGGCACCGAAATCAGCGTGCGCTTCAAGTTGCCGGTGGCGGGTGCCGCCTACAACTTCGGTGCAAAGTTCGGCGCGACCAGCGAGCTTGCGGTGGATTTGCTGAAGACGGTGGCAGAGGCAGGGTATATCCCCTCGCTGACCTTCCATCCCGGCACGCAATGCACGGATCCCGCGGCTTGGGAAACCTATATCCGCGAAGCTGCGGTCATTGCCCGCAAGGCCGGCGTGACCATCGCACGGCTGAACGTGGGCGGCGGTTTTCCGAACCACCGGATGCAAGCGATCGTGCCGCAGATCGAGACGACGTTCCAGCTGATCGACCGCGTCGCGACCGAGGCGTTCGGCGCTGATCGTCCGCTTCTGGTCTGCGAACCCGGCCGGGCGCTGTGCGGCGATGCCTTTGCTCTTGCCGCCCGGGTCAAGGCGCTGCGCGACGGCACGCATGTGTTCCTGAACGACGGTGTCTATGGCGCGCTGACCGAACTGCCGATGATCGGTGTGATCGACCGGATGGAAGTGCTGTCCCCCGAGGGCGAAAAGCGCAAGGGAGAGATCCTGCCGCGCACTGTCTTCGGCCCGACCTGTGATTCGGTCGACCGCCTGCCGGGAGAACTGCCCTTGCCCGCCGATATTGCCGAAGGTGACTTCGTGATCTGGCAGGGCATGGGGTCTTATTCGACCGTCACCAACACCCGGTTCAACGGGTTTGGCGACCTGCAGATGGCGACTGTGCTTGGCCTGAAGCTCTGACCCATTGCAAGCGATGCATCGCGTGGCGCCCGGCTGGACATTCCAGACCGGGCGCTTAGCATTCCAGCCGGAGGTGCCACCATGCAGCAGCTGAAATTCGGGATGGCGCAGCCCCTGGCCCGGCGCGAGGATCTGCGCTTTCTGACCGGCACCGGGCGCTATGTGGCGGACCTGATCCCGGCGGGCGTGCTTTGGGCGGCCTTCCTGCGGTCCGACCATCCGCATGGCGAGATTCTGGCGCTGGACGTGTCGGACGCACGGGCCATGCCCGGCGTGCAACTGGTGCTGACCGCCGACGATCTTCTGGCGCGCGGCGTGACGCTTGGCATGAAGGGCGAACGGATCGCAACCCGCGACGGGGCCAAAGGGGCCGGCCCCGAACGCCCGGTTCTCGCCCGCGGCCGCGTCCGATTCGTCGGTGAGGCGATTGCGATGGTCGTGGCCAAGACGCTGGATCAGGCGCGCGACGCGGTCGAGGCAATTGGTTATGATATCAAGTCACTCGATCCCGTAGTTGATCTTGGCTCTGAAGTGCCGCTGCTGCATCCCGAGGCCCCCGGAAATCGCGCCTTCCGGTTTCTTTTCGGCGACGCGACGGGCACCGAGGCCGCCCTTGCGGGGTCCGCCCATCGGATCTTGCTTGAGGTGATCCACAACCGGGTCACCGCAGCCCCGATCGAGCCCCGCGCCGCCTTCGCCGAATGGGACGGCGACCGGCTGCACCTTTGCGTCAACGGGCAAGGTGTCTGGGCGCAGCAAAACGAATTGGCGCGCATGCTTGCCCTGCCGCGCGAACAGATCAGGGTCACCAATCCCGATGTGGGTGGCGGCTTCGGGATGAAGGCGATGACTTACCCGGAATATGTCGTGCTGGCTGAAGCGGCCCGCGCGCTGGGCCGCCCGGTCGCCTGGATCTCGACCCGGACGGAAGCCATGCTGACCGACAACGCCGGGCGCGACCTGATCGCCCGGGCCGAGCTTGGCCTCGACGCCGATCACCGGATCACCGCCTACAAGGTGGACCTTGTGACCAACCTTGGTGCCTATAACTCGCAGTTCGGCCAGGCGATCCAGACCAAGCTTTTCGCCAAGGTGCTGACCGGGGTCTACAAGGTGCCGGTCGGCATGCTTGCGGCGACAGGGGTCTATACGAACTCGGTCCCGATCGACGCCTACCGGGGGGCCGGTCGGCCCGAGGCGATCCTGACCGTTGAGCGCGCGATGGACCAGGCGGCGCGGGTGCTTGGGGTCGATCCCGTCGCGCTGCGGCTGAAGAACGTGATCCGCGACTTTCCTGCGGTCACGCTGGAAGACGAAGTGATCGACGGCGGCGATTTCGCCGGTCTGCTGGAAACGGTGGCCGGGCAATCGGCGGGCTACGCCGACCGTCTGGCGGCCAGCCGGTCACGGGGGCTACTGCGCGGGATCGGCGTGGCCTCTTACATCGAGGCGATCCTTGGCGACCCGGATGAGATCGCCCGGCTGGTGCTGGACGCGGACGGGGGGGCGACCCTCTTTGTCGGCACCCAGTCGAACGGGCAAGGCCATGAAAGCGTCTATGCCCGGATGGTCAGCGACGCCACCGGCATCCCGGCGGACATGGTGCGGATCGTCGAAGGCGACAGCGACCGGATCCGCAAGGGCGGCGGCACCGGAGGGTCACGCTCGGTGACCGTGCAGGGCACGGCGACGCGGGCGACCGTCATGGCGATGATCGAAGGGTTCGAGGCGTTCCTTGCCGACGAATGGGGCGTCGCGGATGTCAGCTATTCCGACCAGCGCTTCGGCGCCCCCGGCACCAATCTGCGGCTGACGCTGACCGAAGCCGCGGCGCTGGCGCGGGCGAAGGGCAGGGCCGATCTTCTGGACCGAAGCGAAAAGATCATCCTCACAGGGCGCTCCTTCCCGAACGGGGTCCATCTGACCGAGGTCGAAATCGACCCCGAGACCGGGGCACTGACCCTTGACCGCTATTCGGTGGTCGATGATTTCGGGGTGCTGGTCGCGCCGAACCTTGTCGAGGGCCAGGTGCATGGCGGCATCGCGCAGGGCTTTGGTCAGGCGGTGACCGAATGGCTGGTGCAGGACAAGACCGGTCAGGTGCTGGCGGCAAGCTTCATGGACTACGGCATGCCAAGGGCCAGCGATCTGCCCTTCATCCGCTTTCAGGAACGCGGGATTCCCACCCGGACGAACCCACTTGGCATGAAGGGCTGCGGCGAGGCAGGGACAGTCGGGGCGCTGGCGGCGATCTCGAACGCGGTGCGGGATGCCTTGGCACCGGTCGGCGTCAGCACGGTGGACATGCCCTTCACCCCCTGCCGGATCTGGACCTGGATCGCCGAAGCCAGCCAGACCTGACCAGGCATCAGGCCGCCAGAATCTCCTTCTGATTTGCTCTTTTCGCAAATACTCTCGGGGGTGCGGGGGTGGAAAACCCCCGCCGCAACGCTGGAACCCCTGGAATGAGATACGTCACCATCGCCGCCACCCAGTTCGCCTGCAGCTGGGATCTGCCCGCCAATGCCGACACCGCAGAGGCGCTGATCCGTCAGGCCGCGGCCCAGGGCGCGCAGGTCGTCCTGTTGCAAGAGCTGTTCGCAGCCCCCTACTTCTGCATCGAGCAACATCCGCGCTATTTCGATCTTGCCCTTCCGGCCGAGGGCCACCCGCTGATCACCCGCTTTGCCGCACTGGCGCGCGAACTGGGCGTGGTGCTGCCGGTCAGTTTCTTCGAACGGGCGGGGCCGGCCTTTTTCAACTCGGTCGCCATGGTCGATGCGGATGGCAGGGTTCTGGGCATCTACCGCAAGAGCCACATCCCGCAAGGCCCGGGCTATGAGGAAAAATTCTACTTTTCCCCCGGAGACACCGGCTTCAGGGTCTGGGATACCGCCTGCGGGCGGATCGGAGTCGGTATCTGCTGGGACCAGTGGTTTCCGGAATGCGCGCGCAGCATGGCGCTGATGGGGGCAGAAATGCTGCTTTATCCGACGGCGATCGGCTCCGAGCCGCCCGCACCCGGCTATGACAGCCAGCCGCATTGGGAACTGGTGATGCGCGGCCACGCGGCAGCGAACATCATGCCCGTCATCGCGTCGAACCGGATCGGCACCGAGGTCGCCCCGGAGGGGCGCGAAGTGACGTTCTACGGTTCAAGCTTCATCGCCGACCCCGCGGGTCAGCTGGCCGCCAAAGCGGGACGGGACACAGAGGGGGTTCTGCTGCACCGGTTCGATCTCGACGCCATCGCGGCGCGGCGCGCCAGCTGGGGCATCTTCCGCGACCGAAGGGTCGACCTTTACGGCCCGGTCAGAACGCTGGACGGACGCGGCTGACGCGCGGCTCTGGCCGTCCGCTCATCAAGCCCTTGCGGGCTTTCTTCGCTTTGACGGCAACGAAGAAAGCCCGCAAGGGCTTGATGAGTGGCCCGATCGGGCAAGCTGAACCACAAAGGGGCGATCCCCGGCAAGGATAGCCCCTCAAGACTTTTCGCTGCCGGCCGGCGCCTAGCGGTTGCGCAGGTCCACATAGTCGCGTTGGGTCGGCCCGATATAAAGCTGGCGCGGACGGCCGATCTTCTGGGTCGGGTCGGCGATCATCTCTTTCCACTGGCTGATCCAGCCCACAGTGCGGCTGATCGCGAAGATCGGCGTGAACATCGCCACCGGAAAGCCCATCGCCTCGAGGATGATGCCCGAGTAGAAATCGACGTTGGGATAAAGCTTCTTCGAGATGAAGTAGTCATCCTCAAGCGCGATCCGCTCAAGTTCCTTGGCGACCTGCAAAATCGGGTTGTTGTGCACGCCCAGAAGGTCGAGCACCTCGTCGCAGCTTTCCTTCATCACCTTGGCGCGGGGGTCGAAGTTCTTGTAGACCCGGTGGCCAAAGCCCATCAGCTTGATACCGCTTGTCTTGTCCTTGGCCTGCTTGATGAAATCGGGGATGCGGTCCACGGTTCCGATCTGGCGCAACTGCTCCAGCGCCGCCTGGTTCGCGCCGCCATGCGCGGGCCCCCAAAGGCAGGCGATCCCCGCCGCGATGCAGGCGAAGGGGTTGGCGCCCGACGATCCCGCCAGCCGCACGGTCGAGGTCGACGCGTTCTGCTCATGATCCGCATGCAGCATCATGATCCGGTCCATCGCCTTTTCCAGGATCGGCGAGACCACGTAATCCTCTGCCGGGACGGCAAAGCACATGTTCAGGAAGTTGCCGGCATAGCTGAGGCTGTTCTTCGGATAGACGAAGGGCTGGCCGACCGAATACTTGTAGGCCATGGCGGCGATCGTTGGCAGCTTCGCGATCATCCGGATCGCGGCAACCTCGCGCTGCCAGGGGTCGGTGATGTCGGTGCTGTCATGGTAGAAGGCGGCCATGGCGCCGACCACGCCCACCATCGTGGCCATCGGATGTGCATCGCGGCGGAAGCCACGGAAGAAGTAGTGCATCTGTTCATGCACCATCGTGTGATTGGTCACCCGATGCGTGAAATCAGCCAGTTGTGCCGCGGTCGGAAGTTCGCCGTACAGAAGCAGGAAGCACACTTCCAGATGCGAGGATTTCTCGGCCAGCTGCTCAATAGGGTAGCCGCGGTAAAGCAGTTCGCCCTTGTCACCATCAATATAGGTGATCGCACTTTCACAAGCGGCGGTCGAGGTGAAGCCGGGATCGTAGGTAAAGACGTCCGCCTCGCCGTAAAGCTTGCGGATATCCAGCACGTCCGGCCCGACCGTGGGTCGGTGAACCGGCAGATCGTAGGTCTTTCCGTCCAGGCTCAGCTTTGCAACTTTGTCCGACATTCTGTCTTCCCCGCTGTGGTGCTGCGTCCCTGGCAGGGGCACACGCTGGCTATCCTGCACCCCTGTGGGAGCAGCTTCAAGATCGGGTGGTCAGGGTCACGACAGCGCATCCCCCAGCCGCCCGACAGTTTCCTCACGACCAAGCACTAACATCATGTCGTAAACCGAAGGTGTAACTGTTCTTCCCGCGATGGCTGCCCGCAACGGGGCCGCCAGTTTGCCGAAGCCGATGCCGTTCTCGGCGGCGACTTCGTTGAGGATCAGCTCCAAGGCCTCTTTCGTCCAGCTAGCATTTTGCAGTCGCGGCGTCAACGATCGCAGTATACCACGGGATACCGCATCCAGCGCCTCGGCGGCTTTCAGGTCGGGAAGGACCGGGCGAAAGATCATCAGGAAGGACGCTTTTTCAATCAGTTCCGGGAATGTCTTCGCAGACTTCTTGAGGACAGGCAGGGCGCGTTCCATCCAGACCTTTTGTCCGTCCGTCAGCGGTGGAAGCTGTGCGGCGGTCAGAAATGCCTCCAGTTCATGCAGCAGTGCAGCATCGTCGGCCAGCGCCATGTGGTGGCCGCAGGTGTTTTCCAGCTTCTTGAAGTCCAGCCGCGCCGGGGCGCGACCGATTCCCGACAGGTCGAACATCTGCATCGCTTCGGCTGTAGTGAAGATCTCGGCGTCACCATGCGCCCAGCCAAGGCGGGTCAGGTAGTTGCGCATCCCCGCCGCCGGGTAGCCCATGGTCTGGTAGTCCTCGACCCCCGTTGCCCCGTGCCGCTTGGACAGCTTCTTGCCATCCGGCCCGTGGATCAGCGGGATATGGGCCCAGACCGGCACGTCCCAGCCCATCGCGTCATAGACCATCTGCTGGCGTGCCGCGTTGTTCAGGTGGTCATCGCCCCGGATCACATGGGTGACGCCCATGTCATGGTCATCGACAACCACGGCAAGCATGTAGGTGGGCGTGCCGTCCGAGCGCAGCACGATCATGTCGTCCAGCGTTTCGTTGCGGATCACGACCCGCCCCTGCACCTGGTCGTCGATCAGGGTCTCGCCGGTGCGGGGGGCCATCATGCGGATGACGTAGGGCGCGCCGTCGGGATAGCTGGCGGGATCGGCATCGCGCCAGGGGCTGAGAAAGACGGCATAGCTTGCGCCTTCCGCCTCGCGGGCGGCGCGGTAGGCGGCGATTTCCTCTTGTGTGGAAAAGCACTTGTAGGCGGTTCCTCGCACCAGCATCTCATGCGCCACCGCCGCATGCCGGTCGCGGCGTTCAAACTGGCTGACCACCTCGTCATCCCAGTCAAGACCAAGCCAGGTCAGCCCGCGCAGGATTGCCGCCGTCGCCTCGGGGGTCGATCGTTCGCGGTCGGTGTCCTCGATCCGCAGCAGGAACTTTCCGCCGCGACCCCGGGCGTAAAGCCAGTTGAACAGCGCCGTCCGCCCGCCGCCGATGTGCAGATAGCCCGTGGGCGAAGGCGCGAAGCGGGTCACGACGGGAGTGGACGGGGTGGAGGACATGAACGTTAACCTTTCGGAAACCAAGCGAGGTCTAGGCTGGCCCCGCGTTTAGGCAATCGCCGGGCAGGTGGCAAGGTGGCGGCAATCCACAAGATCATCCGGCCGATCCTCTGGCCGCTGGCGGCTCTGGCCGGCGCGCGGGGCACACTTTTCCCCTGGATCGCGGTGCTGATCGGCTGTGGGGTCGGCGGCTGGTTCAGTGTCGCCCATGAACCGCAGGCCGGCAGCTATGCGCTGGCGGCCCTGATCCTGACCGCGGGCACCGCTTTGGCCGCCAGGGGGCCCGAATTGGGCCGCCCGCTTGCGATCGGCATCGCGGCCCTGGCCGCAGGCTGGCTTGCCGCCGGCATCCGGGCCCATTCGGTCGCAGCCCCGATGCTCGATTTCCGCTACTACGGGCCGGTCGAGGGGCGGATCGTCCACATCGACCGGTCGCAATCGGATGCGCTTCGCCTTACGCTTGACCGAGTGACCCTGCGCGAGGTGTCGCCCGACCGCACCCCGCACCGGGTGCGCGTCTCCCTGCAAGGCGACCAGACCTGGCTGCAAGCCCAGCCCGGCCAGGTGGTGATCCTGACCGCAGCCCTTGGCGCGCCCGAGGGTCCGGCCGAACCCGGCGGCTTCGACTTTCGCCGGATGGCCTACTTCGACCGGCTGGGGGCAGTCGGCTATAGCCGGACGCCGGTCCTTCTGCTGGAAGATGTGGCCGGCAGCGCGCTGCCGATCGACCGGCTGCGGCGCTATCTGACCGACGGGATGCTGCGACATATGGAGGGCCAGGCCGGGGCCTTCGCGGCCGGAGCGATGACCGGTGACCGCTCGGCGATCACGCAAGATACGGTGCAGGCGTTGCGTGACAGCTCGCTGGCGCATCTGCTGGCGATCTCGGGGATGAACATGGCGTTCCTGATCACCTTTGTCTTCGCGCTGATCCGCTACGGGCTGGCGCTGATCCCGCCCGTCGCCTTGCGGGTCAACACGAAGAAGGTCGCCGCGGTGGCCAGCCTTGGCGTTGCCTTCTTTTACCTGATGCTGTCGGGGGCGAATGTTGCGACCGAACGCGCCTTCATCATGATCGCGGTGTTCCTCGGAGCGGTTCTTCTGGACCGCAGGGCGCTGACGCTGCGGTCGGTTGCGGTGGCGGCGATCATCCTGCTGCTGATGCAGCCGGAAAGCCTGACCGAGCCCGGCTTCCAGATGTCCTTTGCCGCCACCATCGCGCTGATCGTCGGCTTTGCCGCGATGGACCGCAGCATCTACCGCGAACGGCTGCCGCGCTGGGCGATGCCGGTTTTCACGCTGGTCCTGAGCTCGGTCATCGGCGGCTTTTCGACCGCACCCTATGCGGCGGCGCATTTCAACCGCTTTACCGATTATGGGCTGGTCGCGAACCTTCTGACCGTGCCGGTCATGGGCGCCGTGATCATGCCGGCGGGGGCGGTTGCGGCCCTGCTGGCCCCGGTCGGCCTTGCCGCCTTGCCGTTGTGGGTGATGGAGCAGGGCGCGCGCTGGATCCTCTTTGTCGCGCACTGGATTGCCGGGCTTGATGGTGCAGTGACCGCAATCCCCGAACCTGGCCCGCTGGTTCTGCCGCTTTTGACGCTGGGCGCGATCTGGACGATCCTCTGGCAAGGGCGCGTGCGCTGGGCGGGTGCGGTGCCGGTTGTGCTGGCGTTCGGCCTCTGGGCCATGGCCGAACGGCCCGACATTCTGATCTCGGGCGATGGCAAGCTTGTCGGTCTGGCGGGGCCGGAGGGCAGGGCGCTTTCGGCCGCGCGTGGCGGCGGGTTCGCTGCCGAAAGCTGGCTGGAAAACGACGGGGACCTGGCCGATCAGAGGGCTGCCGCAGACCGGGCCGGTTTTCGCGGCCCGAAGGGCGAGCGTTGGTTCGATCTTGACGGCCAGCCGGCTGTGGTCCTGTCGGGCAAGGCTGCCTTGGGCAAGCTGGACGCGGCCTGCGCCGATGCGGCGCTGGTCATCCTGGCCGAAGCGGCAAGAGATGCTCCCGCCGGCTGCGCGCTGATCGACGCGGGCACGCTGGCAGGAACCGGGCCGCTGGCGGTCTGGCTGGGGCAGACAGGCCTGCGGGTTGAACGCACGAAGACCGCGCGCCGACTGTGGTCGCCACCCGGACGCAAGACGGCCCTGCCCGACATTGTGGCCAGGCCTTTGTCAGCGGTGGGGGCGGGTGATCAGTAGCTGCGGATCAGGCCGACAAGGCGACCCTGAACCTTGACCAGGTGATCCGGGAAGACCCGCGTTTCATAGGCCGGGTTCGCAGCCTCAAGCGCGATCATGGAGCCCCGGCGCCGGAAGCGTTTCAGCGTCGCCTCGTGATCTTCGACCAAGGCCACGACAATATCGCCGTTCTCGGCCGTGGACTGTTCGCGGATCACCACGATGTCGCCATCGTTGATCCCGGCCTCGATCATCGAATCACCTTTGACTTCAAGCGCATAGTGCTGCCCGTTGCCCGACAGCATCGACCCCGGCACCGCGACGTGATGCGACACTTCCGAGATCGCCTCGATCGGGACACCAGCGGCGATGCGGCCCATGACCGGCAGCTCGATCGCGTGGACCGCATGGACCGGCATTGCGCCCCGCGGCGGGTCAGTCCGGTCACCGACGATGACGCGGGGGCTGAAGCCGGGCTTTTCCATCGCCTCGGGCAACTTGATGATCTCAAGCGCGCGGGCCCGGTGCGCCAGGCGGCGGATGAAGCCGCGTTCTTCCAGTGCGGTGATCAGGCGGTGGATCCCGGACTTCGACCGCAGGTCAAGCGCATCCTTCATTTCGTCGAATGAGGGCGGAACCCCGTCCCTGTCCATCCGGGTCTTGATGAAATCCAGCAATTCCAATTGCTTGCGTGTCAGCATGACCCGGTTCTCCATGGCAAGTGTTAATGCAATGTTCTGCCCGTGTTCCCGGTTTGTGTCAAGGGCTTTTCCCCCGCGCCTACAGCGGCAAGTAGGTGACGGTGGCGCCTGTGTCACAGGCGGGGGCGTCCACCGGGCGGATCAGAAGGGCATCGGCCTGTCCGAGAATTGACAGAAGCGCCGAGTCCTGGCGGTCGAACGGGCGGATCAGCGGCAGGCCGCCATCCGGGGCGCCTTCGGGGTCAAGGCGGGCGCGCATGTAGTGCGCGCGCGGTCCGTTGGCGGGCAGGGCGACAGCCAGCCGCGCCCGCCGGGGCTGCGGGGCGGGGGCCGGATCGCCCAGCATCGCGCGCAGCATCGGCAACAGAAAGAGGTGGCCGCAGACGATGGCCGAGACCGGGTTGCCCGGCAGGCCCAGCAGCGGCGTTCCGTTCAGCCGCCCCGCCATCAGCGGCTTTCCCGGGCGCATCGCCAGTTTCCAGAACGCGTGTTCAAGGCCCGCCGCGCGGCCGACAAGGTCATGGTCGCCGACCGAAGCGCCGCCGATGGTGACGACAAGATCGCAGCCATCGGCCAGCGCAAGAACGGTGGCCAGTTCCGCCTCGGTGTCGCGGGCGATCGGCAGAAGCCGCGCCGCCGCACCCTCGGCCTCGACCATCGCCTTCAGGGCAAAGCTGTTCGACGCGATGATCTGGTCGGGCCGGGGGGACTCGCCCGGCATGACCAGCTCGTCTCCGGTGGCGATCAGGGCCACGACCGGTCGGCGGGTGACGCTGACCGCGGGGATGTTCATCGCGGCAAGAAGGGCAAGGTCGTTCGGGCGCAGGCGGCGGGGGGAAAGGCTGTCGCCGGCGCGGAAATCCTGGCCAAGCGGGCGGATATGCGGCCCGCCGTCCAACCCGTCGCGCAGGATGATCCGGTCGCCCACGACCACCACATCCTCCTGGATGATCACCCGCGTGGCACCCGCCGGCACCGGGGCGCCAGTGAAGATGCGCACCGCCTGGCCACGGCCGACCTGCCCGGCGAAGGCATGGCCGGCCCCAGCTTCACCAATGACCAGGAAATTGTCGTCAGGGCCGGGGTCGCCCTGCACCGCATAGCCGTCCATCGCCGAGGCCGCAAAGGGTGGCTGGTCGCGGGTAGCGGTTGCAGAGGCGCACATCCAGCGCCCCGCGGCTTGGGCCAGAGGCACGGTTTCGGACGGCAACGCCGCGGCAAGGGCAAGGCAGCGGGCCAGGGCCTCTTCAACCGAAATCATCACTTCGCCTCGTAGCGTCCGGATTTTCCACCATCTTTCAGGACAAGCCTTATGCCTTCGATCACCATGGATTTCTCGACCGCCTTGACCATGTCATAGACGGTCAGCGCCGCGACCGAGACGGCGGTCAGCGCCTCCATCTCGACCCCGGTCTGGCCGGAGGTCTTGACCTTGGCGCTGATCCTGATGCCGGGCAGGTCCGGATCGGGGGTGAGATCGACCGCCACTTTCGTCACCGGCAAGGGGTGACAGAGCGGGATCAGGTCAGCGGTCCGCTTGGCCGCCATGATCCCCGCCAGCCGTGCGACCGAAAGGACATCGCCCTTCTTCGCCCGGCCTTCGGAAATCAGCGCCAGTGTTGCGGCGGTCATCCGCACCAGGCCCTCGGCCACGGCAACGCGGTCGGTCACCGCCTTGTCCGACACATCGACCATATGTGCGGCACCCGCGGCATCGAAATGCGTAAGCCGCGGTTTTTCGGGATTGGTCATATCCCGCCTTGCGCGGTCAGGGGGCGGGCCAGGATCGCCCGGGTGGCGGCGGTGACGTCGTCCTGACGCATCAGGCTTTCGCCGATCAGGAAGCAGCGGGCGCCGTATTGCGCAAGATCGGCAAGGTCGGCCGGCGTGTTCAGCCCGCTTTCCGCGATGATCATCCGGTCCTCGGGCACCAGGCGGGCCAGGCGGCGTGTGGTGTCAAGCGTGACTTCGAACGAATGGAGGTTGCGGTTGTTGATGCCGATGAGGGGCGACTTCAGCCGGGAGGCGCGGTCAAGCTCGGCCTCGTCATGGACCTCGATCAGCACGTCCATGCCAAGGCCAAACGCGGCGGCCTCAAGCTCGGCGGCCTGACCATCCTCAAGCGAAGCCATGATCAGCAGCACGCAGTCGGCATTCAGGGCGCGCGACTGCACGACCTGGTAGGTATCGTAAAGGAAATCCTTGCGCAGACAGGGCAGGCTGACGGCGGCATGGGCGGCCAGAAGATAGTCATCCGCCCCCTGGAACGACGGCGCATCGGTCAGCACCGACAGACAGGTGGCCCCTCCGGCCTGGTAGGCGCGGGCCAGCGCGGGCGGGTCGAAATCGGCGCGGATCAGGCCTTTCGAGGGGCTGGCCTTCTTGATCTCGGCAATCAGGCCATAGCCGGAGGCGGCAGCATCGCGGAGGGCGCGGGCAAAGTCGCGCGGCGGCGCAGCGGCGCGGGCGGCATCCTCCAGTGCTGCCAGCGAGGTGGTGGCCTTGGCGCGGGCCACCTCTTCCAGCTTGTAGGCCTTGATACGGTCGAGGATCGTGCTCATCGGGGGGCTTTCAGGCGTTGGTCAGGCGGGCAAGTGCCTGGATCTTGGCGCGGGCAGCACCACTGTCAATGGCCTCGCGGGCAAGGGCGACGCCGTCCTTCAGGTCAGGTGCCCGGTCCGCGACGACAAGGGCGGCGGCGGCGTTCAGCAGCACGGCATCGCGGTAGGCACCCTGTGCGCCGTCCAGCAGCGCGCGGAACGCCGTGGCATTCTCGGCCGGGGTGCCGCCAAGGATCGCCTCGAACGGATGGGGGGCCAGGCCTGCGTCTTCGGGGTGCAGGGTGAAATCGCGGACCTGCCCGATCTCGACCGCCGAGACACTGGTCGTCCCGCAGATGCTGATCTCGTCGGTGCCGTCCGACCCATGGACAAGCCAGGCCTTTTCGCTGCCCAGGGCCAGCAGGGTTTCCGCCATCGGCCGGATCAGTGCTGCCGAGAACGCCCCGGTCAGCTGGCGTTTCACGCCCGCCGGGTTGGTCAGCGGGCCAAGGATGTTGAAGATCGTGCGGGTGCCAAGCTCGGCCCGGACCGGCATGACATGGCGGATCGCGGGGTGGTGCATCGGCGCCATCATGAAGCCGATCCCGGCCTCGGCAAGGCAGCGCTCTACCACCTCGGGGCCGACCATGACGTTGAGGCCAAGTTCGGTCAGCGCGTCCGCAGCACCGGATTTCGACGACAGGTTGCGGTTGCCATGCTTGGCCACCACGACCCCCGCCCCGGCCACGACGAAGGCGGTGGCGGTCGAGATGTTGAGCGTGCCCTTGCCGTCGCCGCCGGTGCCGACGATGTCCATCGCCCCGTCGGGTGCGCGCACCGGAAGGCATTTGGCCCGCATTACCGACGCGGCAGCGGCGTATTCGTCAACCGTCTCGCCCCGCGTGCGCAGAGCCATGAGAAATCCGCCCATCTGGGCCGGCGTGCCCTGACCTTCAAAAAGCGCGTCGAACGCGGCTTCGGCCTCGGCCCGGGTCAGGGGCCTGGTGGCGGCAATCCCGATCAGGGGCTTCAGGACATCGCTCATGCGGGCACGCGCGCGCGGGCTTCGTCCAGGAAGTTGCGCAGAAGCTGGTGGCCATGCTCGGACGCGATGGATTCAGGGTGGAACTGCACGCCTTCGATCAGATGCTGGCGGTGGCGCAGGCCCATGATCGTGCCGTCCTCCAGCCAGGCGGTGACCTCAAGCTCGGCCGGAAGTGTTTCGCGCTCGACGATCAGCGAATGATAGCGGGTGGCCTGGAACGGCGAGGGCAGGTCGCGAAACATGCCCGCGCCGGAATGGTGCATCGCGCCCATCTTGCCATGCACGATCTCATGGCAGCGGGTGACACGGCCGCCGAAAGCTTCGCCGATCGTCTGGTGGCCAAGGCAGACGCCCAGAAGCGGGATGCCCGCGGTCGCGGCGGCCCGTGTCAGCGGCAGGCAGATCCCGGCGGCGGCGGGATCGCAGGGGCCGGGGGAAAGGACGATCACTTCCGGGGCCATGGCGATGGCATCCTGCACCTGCAGGGCATCGTTGCGCCGGACGACGACATCCGCCCCAAGCTCACCCAGATAATGGACAAGATTGTAGGTAAAGCTGTCGTAGTTGTCGATCAGGAGCAGCATGGCAGGCCAACCGGTTGGACGGAGTTGCAGCGGTTATCGCCGAAGCGCGGGGCGGTGTAAACCGACAGGCCGACCGGAAAATTCGCACGCCGCCTGCAACAAAATTCTTGAGCAAGAATTTTGGCAAATTTCTTGGTTAAGAAATTTGGATGCGCTTGGTCAGTGTCGCGCGTAGCGGTCTTCGTAGCGGATGATGTCGTCCTCGCCGAGGTAAGCGCCGGTCTGCACCTCGATCAGCACCATCGGCACGCGGCCGGGGTTTTCCAGGCGGTGCACCTCGCCCAAAGGCACGTAGATCGACTGGTTTTCCGCAACCAGGCTGACCGTTTCGCCGACGGTCACCCGCGCCGTGCCCTGCACGACGATCCAGTGTTCTGCCCGGTGCAGGTGCGATTGCAGGCTGAGTGCGGCACCCGGGTGGACATGGATCCGCTTGACCTGGAAGCGGTCACCGGCGCCGATGTTTTCAAACCAGCCCCAGGGTCGATTATCGCGGGCAAAGGCGGTCGCTTGCGCGGCACCCCGTGCCTTCAGCGTTTCCACCGCAAGGCGCACCGACTGGGCCGACCCTGCGTCAGCCACCAGCACCGCGTCGCGGGTGGCGACAGCGACGACGTTCTTCAGCCCGATCCCGATCAGCTCGATCCCGTCATGGTCAGACCGCAGAAACGTGTCCTGGCAATCGATCGCAGTGGCGCGGCCTTGCAAGGCCGACCCGGTCGCATCGCGGGGCACGGCACCGAACAGTGCCGCCCAGGAGCCAAGGTCGGTCCAGGGGCCGTCGAAGCGGACCACGGACAGGGTATCGACCTTCTCCATGATCGCATGGTCGATGGATATGGCTTCGGCCGAGGACCAGGGGGCTGCAGCAAGCCGCACAAAGCCAAGATCGGCCGACGCGCCCGCAAGGGCCGCCCGGGCCGCGACAAGGAGGGCCGGCGCATGCGCTTCGGCGGCGGCGATCAGGACATTGGCGCGCAGAAGGAACACGCCGGCGTTCCAAAGGCAGCGCGGATTGTCGAGAAGGGCCTGCGCCAATCCGGTCTCCGGCTTTTCGATAAAGCGGAGCAGTGTTTCCACGCCCGGATGGCTGGGCGCGCCGCATTCCAGCCAGCCATAGCCGGTCTCGGCATGGGTGGGGCGGATGCCGAAGGTGACGATCCGGCCGTCGCGCGCTGCCGGTTGACCGCGTTCGACCGCGGCCCGGAAGGCGGCGGGATCGGCGATCATGTGGTCGGTCGGGGCCAGAAGCATCAGCGCTTCGGGTTCGGACATGGCAAGCATCAGGGCTGCGGCGATTGCAGCAGGAGCGGTGTTGCGGGGGCTTGGCTCGACCAGAAGGGTCTGGGCGGTCAGGCCCGCAGCGTCCAGCTGTTCGGCGACGATGAAGCGGAAATCTTCGGCCGTGACGACAAGCGGGGCGGCGAACCCGTCGGCATCAAAGCGCCGTGCCGCGGCCTGAAACAGGCTTTCGTCACCGATCAGCGGCACGAACTGCTTTGGAAATCGCGCCCGCGACACCGGCCAAAGCCGGGTGCCAGACCCACCCGCCAGCAGCACGGGCGTGATCAGCCCCGCCCCGACCCTGCCACCCACCCGCGCGATGCGGTCTTCATGAAGACTGCCGTCCACGATGCCCTCACCCGTTCCTGAAGGTCAGGGTGCTGGCGAAAAGGTTACCAAATGGTAAATGGATAAAGATTTTCCCAATATCTTTCAATGACCTGAGAGGATCGGCCAGCTGCGTCGCGGATCGGGAGTTGGCTGCCATCACAACTGGAGGTGGTGGCCTGTCCTGCAACCGCAATCGGTTGTGGTGCCGGCCTCAGCCCCAGTCCAGCACCACCTTGCCCGACAGGCCCGAGCGCATGGCGTCGAACCCGGCGACATAGTCGTCCACACCAAAGCGATGGGTGATCACCCGGCGCACATCAAGGCCGTTTTCCAGCATGGCGATCATCTTGTACCAGGTCTCGAAGATCTCACGGCCGTAGACGCCCTTGATGGTGATCGCCTTGAAGACGATGCGGGACCAGTCGACCGGGGATTTGCCCGGCGGGATCCCCAGCATGGCGATGCGGCCGCCCATGACCATATGTTCAACCATCTGGTCAAGCGCCTGCTGGTTGCCCGACATCTCCATCCCCACGTCGAAGCCCTGCGCCATCTTCAGTGACGGATAGACCGAGCGCAGGTCAGTGGTGGCCACGTTCACCGGCACCACATCGGCGACCTGCGCCGCTAGGTCGAGGCGGGTCTGGTTGATGTCGGTGATCACCACATGCCGCGCGCCCACATGCCGCGCGACGGCGGCGGCCATGATGCCGATGGGGCCGGCGCCGGTGATCAGCACATCCTCGCCAATCAGATCGAAGGACAGCGCGGTGTGGACAGCATTGCCAAGGGGATCAAGGATTGCGCCGATTTCGTCGTCGATCGCATCCGGCAGCGGGACGACGTTGAAGGCCGGCAGGCGCAGGTATTGCGCGAAGGCGCCGGGTTCATTGACGCCGATGCCGCGCGTTTCGGGGTCAAGGTGAAAGCGGCCCGACCGGCTTTGCCGCGAGGTCTTGCCGATCAGGTGCCCTTCGCCCGAGCATCTTTGCCCAATGGCCAGACCCTCGACGTTGCGGCCGATCTCGACGATCTCACCGGCGAATTCGTGGCCGGTGACCAGCGGCACCGGCACGGTGCGCTGCGCCCAGTCGTCCCAGTTCCAGATATGCACGTCGGTGCCGCAGATCCCGGTCTTGCGGACGCGGATGAGAACGTCATCGGGGCCGATCTCGGGCACTGGGCGGGTTTCCATCCAGAGGCCGGGTTCGGGCCGGGCCTTCACCAGGGTCTTCATTTCGTTGGTCATACAAGGACTCCGGTGGCTTTTCCGGCGGCGCGGAAGGCATCAAGGGCGAAATCGAGGTCATCGCGGCCGAGAGCGGCGTTCATCTGGGTGCGGATCCGGGCCTGGCCCTTGGGGACGACCGGGAAGAAGAAGCCGGCGACATGGATGGCGCGGGTAAAAAGGTCGGTGGCCATGGCTTGCGCCAGTCGTGCTTCGCCCAGCATGACCGGAATGATCGGGTGATCGCCGGGCAGGAGGGTGAAGCCCGCGTCTGCAAGTCCGGCGCGCCAGTAGGCGGTGTTTGCGACCAGCCGCGCCCGCAGGTCATCGGCGGCCTCGACGATGTCCAAGGCGGCAAGGGCCGCACCAACCACGACCGGGGGCAGGGCGTTGGAAAAGAGGTAGGGCCGGGCGCGCTGGCGCAGAAGGTCGATCACGGCTTGCGGCCCGGCGATATAGCCGCCAAGCGCGCCGCCAAGCGCCTTGCCAAGGGTGCCGGTCAGAAGGTCGGCCGTAACTCCGGCCCGGGCCGGGGTGCCGCGCCCCTGCGGCCCGATGAAGCCGGTGGCGTGGCAGTCATCGACCATGACCAGCGCGCCGTAAGCATCGGCAAGCGCTCGGATTTCGCCAAGTCTGGCGAAAAAGCCGTCCATCGAGAACACGCCGTCGGTGGCGATCAGGATGAACCGCGCCCCATCCGCCCGCGCCGCCTTCAGCTGCGCCGCGAGATCGGCCATGTCCGAATTGGCGTAGCGGTAGCGCCTTGCCTTGCACAGCCGAATGCCGTCGATGATCGAGGCATGGTTCAGGCTGTCCGAGATCACCGCATCTTCCGGCCCCAGAAGCGGTTCGAACACCCCGCCGTTCGCATCAAAGCAGGCGGCGAAGAGAATGCTGTCGTCCTGGCCAAGGAACCGGGCCAGCCGCGTTTCCAGCGCCCGGTGGATGTCTTGCGTGCCGCAGATGAAGCGCACGCTGGCCATGCCGAACCCATGCGCATCCATCGCGGCCCTGGCGGCGACAATCAGGCGCGGATCATCGGCCAGACCAAGGTAATTGTTGGCGCAGAGGTTCAGCATCTGCCGCCCGCCCATCGCCACATGCGCGCCCTGCGGCCCTTCGATCAATCGCTCGCGTTTCATCAGGCCCTCGGCGTCGATTCCGGCAAGCGTGGCGGTGACATGGTCCAGAAAGGCGGTTCTGTCGGTCATGGCGGGTGTCCTTGTGGCCGGTCGGAGTGGCCGGTCGGGCGGTGCGGGTCACCACCGCATCTATCACGGTCGACGGACCTTCGCGCAAGACGGTGCCGATTCAGGTGCCGCAGAAGGTGACGTAAGGCCCGAAACCGGTGGGGGCGGGCAGCATGAAGTCCGCGCGTTCGACGAAAGGTTCTTGCACGGCGGACAGAAGGGCGTCGAACGGGGCCATGTCGCCCGAAGTGGCGGCGACAAGTGCGGCTTCGACCTGATGATTGCGCGGGATCACGGCGGGGTTCGCGGCCAGGGTGCGCTGCGCTGCGCCGTCCCCGGCACGGGCGCGCCAGCGGGGCAGCCAGACCTCCATCGCGCGGAAATCGTCGTAAAGCGGGCGAAGGGTGGACGTGTCGGCAAGGCGGCGGAAGGTCAGCGTCCAGTCCGCGCCCTGCATTGCCGTCAGAAGGTCGTCGGCAAGCGCTGCATCGTCCGGATCTTCGCCGAGAAGCCCAAGCTTTGCACGCATCACCCCGGTCCAGTCGGCGCGGTAGCGCCCGGCGATGCTGCCCAGCCGGTCATTCGCCAGATCGACAGCCACATCGGGATCGGGGTCGATCAACGGCACCAGCGTCTCGGCCAGCCGGGCAAGGTTCCAGCCCAGGATCAGCGGCTGGTTGGCATAGGCATAGCGGCCCTGATGATCGATCGAAGAAAAGACGGTGCCGGGGGCATGGCCCTCCATGAAGGCGCAGGGGCCATAGTCGATGGTTTCCCCCGAAATCGCCATGTTGTCGGTGTTCATCACCCCATGGACGAAGCCCAGCCCCATCCATTGCGCAACCAGCCGGGACTGGGCGGCGATCACGGCGTCAAGGAAGGCAAGGGCCGGCCGCTCGGCTTGTGCCAGATCGGGGAAGTGGCGGGCGATGGCGTAAGAGGTCAGCGCCTGCAGCTGCGCGCGGTCGCCACGGCTGGCAAAGAACTGGAAGGTGCCGACCCGCAGGTGGCTTGCGGCAACGCGGGCAAGGACCGCACCCGGAAGCGCGGTTTCGCGCCAGACCGTCTCGCCGGTGGCGACCACAGCCAAGGACCGGGTTGTCGGCACGCCCAAGGCGGCCATCGCTTCGGAAATCAGATGCTCGCGCAGCATTGGCGCAACCGCCGCCTTGCCGTCGCCGCCGCGCGAAAAGGGTGTGCGGCCCGAGCCCTTCAGCTGGAGGTCGAAGCGGCGTCCGTCCGGGGCAAGGAACTCGCCCAGAAGATGCGCGCGCCCGTCCCCAAGCTGCGGCGAGAATCCGCCGAACTGGTGGCCGGCGTAGGCCAAGGCGATCGGCTCGGCCCCGGGGGGCAGCGCGGCGCCGGAAAACCAGCTTGCCGCCTCGGCCTCGGTCAGTTCAAGACCTAGCGTGGCAGCAAGCGTCCGGTTCAGGACCAGAAGGTGGGGGGCAGGGGCCACGTCAGGGGCGACACGCAGATAGGCGCCGGGCAGGTCGCGGGCATAGCTGTGGTCGAAGGCAATGGTCATGGCGGCACCCTTTCCCCGTCCGATATGCGCTTGCCGTCGCCGTGGCGCAAGACGGCTGACCTGAAGCCAAAATCCTTCGAAGGATTTTGCCAATTTTCTTCGAAGAAAATTGGGGCCGCAACGACCGTGGGTAAGAGGTGGGAAGGAAAGTGGTCGGGGCGGAGGGATTCGAACTCTCGACCTACGGTACCCAAAACCGTCGCGCTACCAGGCTGCGCTACGCCCCGACTGTGCCTCCCTTAGCGGGAACGTCCGGGGAAGAAAAGCCTCAACCGTCACAAGGCCATGCCGCTGCCCTGCCGATGACCGGATGCCTGAGTTCGGTCCCCGCCACGATGCCCAACCTGGCCGCAAGTCCACCGTTGATTTCCAGCACGAAAGCCACGCTTGCGCCGCCGTCGATCGGGGTCAGGTCGCCCGGCACGGCGTTGGAATGGACTCGGGTGACGGTGCCGGTTGCATCGGAAAAGATCATGTCCAGCGGGATCAGCGTGTTCTTCATCCAGAAGCTCGCCTGCCTTGGGCTTTCGTATACGAACAGCATTCCCGCTGCCGGATCAAGGGTTTCGCGGAACATCAGGCCCTGCGCGCGTTCAGCTGGATCATCGGCAAGCTCGATCGCAAAGCTTTCACCGCCGCCCGACCAGCGCAGGTCGATCCGGTCCTGGGCGCAGGCGGCTTCTGCCAGCGCCGGGCCGGGTGCAAGCAAAAGCAGAAGGCAGAACCGTGCCGCTTTCATGCCGGGTCGCGTGCGGCGGCCTCCCAGGACAGCACCTGCACTGCCATCCGCCCGCGCCGCCCCTCGACGATGCGCAGAGCGACCGCTTCGCCCGCCCCAAGGTCGGCAAAACCGGACACCCGCAGCACTTCGGCATGGATGAACACGTCCTCTGGCCGGCCAAAGACATTGCCGAAGCCAAAGCCCTTGCCCTTGTCGAACCACTTGACGCGTGCAGCTTCCAGCGGCAGCGACTGGATGTCGGAATCCGCAATCAGGCCGGCATCTTCCGCAAGCGGAAAGACAGCTCCCTCCGGCGGATCGATGCGCAACACTTCGACGGCCTGAACCCCGCGTTGCGACCGCTGGACACGCACGACTATGCCCGCGCCATCGGCAACGGAGCCCTGCCCAAAATTGCGCAGGACGTTGGCGTGTAGCAGAATATCCGTGCTGGAATCGTCGGAAACTATGAAACCGAAACCCTTGCCGGGATCAAACCATTTCACGCGACCATGCACGGTTTGCATGACCTCATCTTCTTCCGTCATAGGCAGAGCTTTCTCCCCAGAATGAGCCCCTTGAGCGGCAGATGCAGGCATTCTCATGGCAGCTACAAGTGAGAATCCGCAACGAAAGCGACGTTGTTGCGCAACTGTGTCAAAACTAGGGATTTAGACGCTGGGTCAACCAGGGTTGGTCTATGCTCTTACGCGACCAGCGGAAGCGATCATGCAACCGGAAGGCACCGTCGGCCCAGAACTCGATCTCAAGCGGGCGAATCCGGATTCCGCCCCAGTTCGGCGGGCGGGGCGGATTTGGCCCCCTGGTGACGGCGACCTTCGCGGCTTCGGCCAGCAGCGCCTCGCGCGAGGATAGCGGCTGCGACTGCTGGCTGGCCCAGGCGCCAAGCCGGGACTTCAGGCTGCGGCTGGCGAAATAGACGTCGGCCTGCGGCCCGGCTTCGCGGGAGGTCACCCCCCGCACCCGGATCTGACGGCGAAGCGATTTCCAATGCAGCACGAAGGCGGCCTTGCCCGAGGCAGCAATCTCTTGCCCCTTCATCGAGTCGTAGTTGGTGTAGAAGACGAAGGCACCCCCGCCATGCCCCTCACTCTCGATCTCCTTCAGCAGCACCATGCGCACGTTCGGCAGTCCCGCGGCATCGACCGTGGCCAGCGCGATCGCGTTCGGATCGTTCGGCTCGGTCTTCTCGGCTTCTGACAGCCAGGCGCGGGCCAGGGTAAATGGGTCGTCTCCCGCAAAGATGCCGGTCCTGTCCACCATGGGTCTCCCTGGTCCTTATGGCGGGTCCCGCCTTGAAGCAGGGGGACACATCGCCTACACGTCGGTCTCGGGTGCAAAGGTGGGCGAGGGGTCGCGAATGTCAACCGGACTGGTGCAGGGCGAACTGATGCGGGGCGGACTGTTGCAAGGCAAGCGCGGGCTGATCATGGGGCTGGCAAACGACAGGTCCATCGCCTGGGGGATCGCGCAGGCGGTGGCGGCACAGGGCGCGCAGCTGGCTTTTTCCTATCAGGGCGAAGCTTTGAAGAAACGGGTCGAGCCGCTGGCTGAATCACTGGGCACTCCGCTTCTCTTTGAATGCGACGTGGCAAGCGATGACAGCATCGAACAGCTTTTCGTCTGGCTTCGGGAAACCTGGGGGCAGCTTGACTTTCTTGTCCATGCCATCGGTTTTGCCGACAAGAACGAGCTTCGGGGCCGCTATGTCGACACCTCGCGCGCCGGTTTTGCCCTGGCGATGGATATCTCGGTCTATTCTTTTACCGCGGTCTGCCAGCGGGCGGCGGCGATGATGGGGCCGGGCGGCAGCCTTTTGACGCTGACCTATTTCGGTGCCGAAAAGGTCATGCCGCATTACAACGTGATGGGCGTCGCAAAGGCGGGGCTTGAGGGCGGGCATCGCCGAGCAGCACGCGACCTGCTTCGC
>JANOER010000097.1:0-13354 GCA_031441285.1 Rhodobacterales bacterium | reverse complement strand
GCGGGCAGGGCCACGTCCACCTCAAGCGCGCAAAGCGTGTCGGCGACGGTGGCCTTGGTCATACCGGCCAAGGTGACGATGTCGCCGGCCACCGCCTCGTCAATCGAAGTCTGGGTCAGGCCGCGGAAGGCAAGGATCTTGGTCACGCGGAACTGCTCCAGCCGGTCACCGGCGCGCGACAGGGCTTTGAGCGTGGTGCCGGTGCCGATGCGGCCGGATTCGACCCTGCCGGTCAGGATGCGGCCAAGGTAGGGGTCGGCGGACAGCGTGGTGGCAAGCATCGAGAACGGCTCGTCAACCCGGGCAAGGACCTTCGGCGCGGGGACGTGGCGCACGATCAGGTCAAAGAGGGCGGACAGATCCTTGCGCGGGCCGTCAAGCTCCATGTCGGCCCAGCCGGACCGGCCCGAGGCGTAGACATGCGGGAAATCCAGCTGGTCATCGTCCGCGCCAAGGTTGGCGAAAAGGTCGAAGACCTCGTTCAGGGCGCGGTCGAAGACCTCGTTCAGGGCGCGGTCGGGCTCGGCGTCGGGCTTGTCGACCTTGTTCAGGACCACGATCGGGCGCAGCCCGAGGGCAAGCGCCTTGGCCAGCACGAACTTGGTCTGCGGCATCGGGCCTTCGGCGGCATCGACCAGAAGGCAGACGCCATCGACCATGGACAGGATCCGTTCAACCTCGCCGCCGAAATCGGCGTGGCCGGGGGTGTCGACGATGTTGATCCGCGCGCCGGACCATTCGACACTGGTGCATTTCGCCAGGATGGTGATCCCGCGCTCCCGCTCGATGTCGTTGCTGTCCATCGCCCGTTCGGAAACGGCCTGGTTGTCGCGGAAGGCGCCGGACTGTTTCAGAAGCTCGTCCACAAGGGTGGTCTTGCCATGGTCGACATGCGCGATGATCGCGATGTTGCGAAGCTCCATCGGAGAAATCACTTTCGTATCTGCGGTTTTGCGGCGGCGATATCGCAGCCGGCGCGGAAAGGCCAGCGGAACCTGCGTCAGGTCGCGACGTAGCGGTCGCGGCGGTGGTTTATGGCGATGACCAGGTTCACGACCAGCGCCCCCAGAAAGCTGATCAGCACCAACCGTGCCTCGATGACGGCGAAGGCAAGCGTGAAAAGGATGGCGTCAAAGCCCAGTTGCACCCAGCCCGCCCGCCAGCCGAGGCGGTCCTGCAGCATGAGCGCCACGATCCCGATTCCGCCCAGGCTTGCCCCATGGCGGAAAAGTGCCAGAAGTGCCGACCCGGACAGAAAGCCGAAGAGGACCACCCCGACAATGGGATTGAGAGTGGCGAAGCTGACCTGCGACGGCAGCCAGAGGCTGAGGCCCGACAGAAGCCCCACTGCCGTGAAGGTCTTGGCGGTGAACTGCCAGCCCATGCGCAGCGCGCCAAGAAGGTAAAACGGCAGGTTGATCACGAAGAACACCGGTCCGAAGCTCCAGCCGGTGGCGTACGAGATCAGCACCGCAAGGCCCGCCGTCTGGCCAGTGACCAGGCCAAGATGGGTCAGGATCACGATGCCGAACGCAGCCATCGTGGCGCCGTAGACGATGCCCTGGGCATCCTCGATCAGGGTGTGGCGTTCGGGATCGGTCATCGGCGGGGGCATATCTCACGCGCCCGGCAAGGGAAAGCGCCGATGATTTTTCTGCGAAAAATCATGGGACTAGTCTGGGGGTCTGTGCCGGGGTGTCAGACCGCGACATAGCGGTCGCGCCGGTGGTTGATGGCAAGAAACAGCGCAAAGACCGCGGCCCCGAGGAAGCTGTAGACCAGGGTGTCGAAAGGCAGGATCAGGGCGGCGGCGGCGAAGATCAGCACGTCGGACAGAAGTTGCGCATGCCCGGCCGGAAAGCCGGTGCGATCCTGAAGCTCGATCCAGAGGACGGAAAGCCCGCCGAAGCTGCCGCCGTGCCGGATGGCGGCAAGGGCCGCGATGCCGAAGAGAAGGCCGATCAGGGGGGCGGCGAACAACGGCTCGATCCGGCCAAGTTCAGCCCAGCGCGGCAGGACCATGACCAGAAGCGACAGGGCGGCGGTGGTGGCCAGGGTTTTCAGCGCGAAGCGCGCGCCCATCCGCCGCCAGCCAAGGCCAAGGAACGGCAGCGTCACCGCGAAATAGACGGCGGGGAACGGCAGGCCGGTCATATGCGCCAGAAGCACCGCCAGGCCCGTGGTCTGCCCGGTAACAAAGCCCATATGGGTCAGAAGATGCATGCCGAAGGCCGCCATCGTGACACCAAAGGCAATGCCCTGGACATCTTCCAGCGGGGAGTGGCGGTTGGGATCGGTCATCGGGGGACTCGCGCAGGGACGGAGGCGTCCTACTGCGTGGCAGTTATAAAGTCAATAGTGCTGACCTATTGCGTGCCGCCCGGTTGCGGTCCGGCATGAAAAAGGGGCCCGAGGTTCCCCTCTGGCCCCGACTTCCAGACGCCGGAACGTCCGGCGGTCAGCCCTTCAGCGCCGTGTTCAGATATTCGTCAACCTTTTCCAGATAGCCCATCGTGGTCAGCCATTTCTGGTCCGGACCGACCAGAAGGGCCAGGTCCTTGGTCATGTGGCCGTCTTCGACGGTGTCCACGGTCACCTTTTCCAGTGTGGTGGCAAAGCGCATCAGCGCGTCATTGCCATCAAGCTTGGCGCGGTGCTTCAGGCCGCCGGTCCAAGCATAGATCGACGCGACCGAGTTGGTCGAGGTCGCCTTGCCCTTCTGATGTTCGCGGAAGTGGCGCGTGACGGTGCCGTGTGCTGCTTCCGCCTCGACGATCTTGCCATCGGGGGTCATCAGAACGGATGTCATCATGCCCAGCGAGCCGAAGCCCTGTGCCACAAGATCGGACTGCACATCACCGTCATAGTTCTTGCAGGCCCAGACATAGCCGCCCGACCATTTCATCGAACTGGCCACCATGTCGTCGATCAGCCGGTGTTCGTAGACGATACCGGCCTTTTTGAACGCAGCTTCGAATTCTTCCTCATAGACCTTCTGGAACAGATCCTTGAAGCGGCCGTCATAGGCCTTGAGGATGGTGTTCTTGGTGGAAAGATAGACCGGCCAGCCAAGGTTGAGGCCGTAGTTCAGCGAGGCACGGGCAAAGTCGATGATGCTGTCATCAAGGTTGTACATGCCCATGTAGACGCCGGACGAAGGCGCGGAATACACGTCCTTCTCGATCACGGTGCCATCATCGCCGACGAATTTCATCGTAAGCTTGCCCGCACCCGGAAAGCGGAAGTCGGTGGCGCGGTACTGGTCGCCAAAGGCGTGGCGGCCGATCACGATGGGCTTGGTCCAGCCGGGGACAAGGCGCGGCACGTTCTTGCAGATGATCGGCTGGCGGAAGATCACGCCGCCAAGGATGTTGCGGATCGTCCCGTTCGGCGATTTCCACATCTGCTTCAGGCCGAATTCTTCAACCCGCGCCTCGTCCGGGGTGATGGTCGCGCATTTGACGCCGACTCCGTGTTGCTTGATCGCCTCGGCGCTGTCGATGGTGATCTGATCGTTGGTGCGGTCGCGTTCCTCGATCCCGAGGTCGTAGTATTTCAGGTCGATGTCGAGGTAGGGCAGGATCAGCTTTTGCTTGATGAAATCCCAGATGATCCGGGTCATCTCGTCGCCATCAAGCTCGACGACGGGGTTGGCTACCTTGATCTTCGACATGGCGTGCTCCGGTCAGGGGGATTCGGGTGGGCGGATTCGGTTTGGGCGGTCATAGCGGAAAACCTGGGCCAGGGGAAGGGCGGTATGCGATAGTATACCGAAATGTCATCTGGCATTCATCCGCCCCGTTCATCCGCCCCGTTCATCCGCCCTGGCGGGCGTCTTCCCTTGGTCGACACCGCGCGACCATATGGGTCCGAAACCGGTCAGGCACCGAAGAACGGGCGGCAGCGGTCGCGGACCCAATCCCAAAGGGCAGGGGCGCCCTTTGCGATCTTCACTCCGACGCGCGATTCCAGCTGGTCGAACGTGACGCCGTAGGTGGTCCAGGTCCCCCCGCCCGACATCAGGTTCGCCATCACCGGCTGCACGCGGTCAAGGCTTTTGGCGAAGCGGGCGTCGGGAGATTCAGCCGCCTCGAATTCTTGCCAAAGTTCGCGAAGGTCGTCGCGCAAGCCTATGGGAAGAAGTCCGAAAATGCGCTCTGCCGCGCGGGATTCGGCGGCAAGTGTCTCGGTGCTGGCATGCGCCTGGCCGTTCTGCGAGTGGATCGGCACATCGCCCACGTCGATTTCCACGAGGTCATGGATCAGCAGCATCCGGATCACCCGGTCGATCGAGACGTCAGGCCCGGCCTGATCGGCCAGCACGAGGGCGTAAAGCGCCAGATGCCAGGAATGCTCGCCCGAGTTCTCGGGCCGCGAGCCATCGACGAGGGTGGTCGCGCGGAGGACGGATTTCAGCCGGTCCGCCTCGTTCAGAAAGGCGAACTGGGCCTCCAGCCGTTCGGTTGCCGGCCGGGCGGTCAATGGCCCATGCCACCCATGTCAACTGGTGCCACGGGTTCCTCGTCGGTTTCGCCCCGCTTTGCCGCAAGCGCCTTTTGCAGGAAATCGCGCCCCCGGCGTTCGGCAAGGCGGACGCGGACCGAGGTCATGAAGGCCTCCTGGAAGGAGGGCGAGGCCGCCATCAGCACCCTGGCGATCTTTTCGTAGAAGCGGTCGTCGTCAAGTTCGGCCTCGGCGGCAAGCACGTCATCGGCAAGCTGATCGGCAAGGTTCTGCAGCGCCGTCATTTCAGCGCGAGGCCTCGGTCATCCGGCGGCGGACATAGTCGCTGACGGTCTGGATCATTGGCTGCATATGCGCTTCTTCGTCTTTGAAGAAGTGATCCGCGCCTTCGATCTCGGTATGGGTGATGGTGATGCCCTTCTGCTCGTGCAGCTTGCCGACCAGCGACCGGGTATCCTTTGGCGGGGCGACCTTGTCGGCCAAGCCGTTGATGATCAGGCCAGAGGACGGGCAGGGGGCAAGAAAGCTGAAGTCGTAAAGGTTCGCGGGCGGTGCGACCGAGACGAAGCCGGTGATTTCCGGTCGCCGCATAAGAAGCTGCATCCCGATCCAGGCGCCGAAAGAGAAACCGGCCACCCAGCAATGCTTGGCGTTCTGGTTCATCGTCTGCAGGTAATCCAGTGCCGAGGCCGCATCGGAAAGCTCGCCGATGCCCTGGTCATATTCGCCCTGGCTGCGCCCCACCCCGCGGAAGTTGAAGCGCAGCACCGTGAAGCCAAGATTGTAGAAGGCGTAGTGCAGGTTGTAGACGACCTTGTTGTTCATCGTGCCGCCATAGGCCGGGTGCGGATGCAGCACGATGGCGATCGGCGCATCACGTTCCTTCTGCGGGTGGTAGCGACCTTCCAGGCGTCCGTCAGGACCGGCAAAGATAACCTCGGGCATCGGCCTCATCTCATCAGGGAGCGCGCGGTTTCTTGACGCTTTCGCTCGGATAAACTAGAACCATTCTAAAGACGGCCCAGGCCGGCTTCACGGGGTCGGATTGAGGTAATGCTGCCCGAGCGTGCCGTCAATCGGATTGCACTTGATGGCGGGCGTCTGCGGGGAATGGAATGAAACTTTCGACGAAGGGACGCTATGCCATGGTGGCACTTGCCGACCTGGCCCTGGCTGCGGGCGATGACCTTGTGTCGCTGGCCGAGATCTCGAAACGGCAGGACATCAGCCTGCCTTATCTGGAGCAGCTGTTCGTCAAGCTGCGGCGGGCGGGGCTTGTCGAGGCGGTGCGCGGGCCGGGCGGCGGCTACCGCTTGTCCAGGCTGCCGGACCAGATCCGGATCTCGGAAGTCATGGAGGCAGTCGAGGAGACCGTCGATGCGATGCACACCGGGGCCGGGGCCTCGGGGGCGGTATCGGGCAGCCGGGCGCAATCGCTGACCAACCGGCTTTGGGAAAGCCTGTCGGCCAATGTCTACGTATTCCTGCATCAGGTGCGGTTATCTGACGTGGTGAAGAACGACCTTGTGCCCTGTCCGGCGGTGCCGAACCTGTTCCGCGTGGTGGACGAGGAATGACCAGTCGGGTCTATCTGGACTGGAACGCCACGACGCCGTTGCGGCCCGAGGCGAAGCTGGCGATGGTCGCGGCGATGGAGCTGGTCGGGAACCCGTCGTCGGTGCATGCCGAGGGACGGGCGGCGAAAGCGGTGATGGAAAGGGCGCGGGCGCAGGTGGCGGCGGCCCTGGGGGCGGAAGGGGCGGACATCGTCTTCACCTCGGGTGCGACAGAGGCCGCGGCCCTGGCCTGTGCCGGGCGCGGGCTGACCGCAGCGGCGGTTGAACATGAGGCGGTGTCGGCCTGGTGCGGTGCAGGTTTGCCGGTGGACGGGCAGGGCCGGGTGACGGTGGCCGATCCGGCAGGGTCGGCGCTGCAACTGGCGAACTCCGAGACCGGGGTGGTGCAGGATCTGCCGCAAGGGCTTGCCGTCAGCGACCTGACGCAGGCGTTCGGCAAGCTGCCGCTGGCGTTCAACTGGCTGGGGGTCGAGATGGGCTTGGTATCGGCGCACAAGCTGGGCGGGCCGAAAGGGATCGGCGCGCTGGTGGTGCGACGGGGCGTCGAGGTGCCGGCGCTTCTGAAGGGCGGCGGGCAGGAAATGGGCCGGCGGGCCGGGACCGAAAACCTGATCGGTATCGCCGGCTTTGCCGCAGCGGCCGAGGCGGCGTCGCGCGATCTGGCAAACGGGGTCTGGGACGGTGTTGCCGAGATTAGAAATATTCTAGAATCAGAGTTGTCGGCCACGGGAATTGGAACTATTTCAGTCGGGAATGCGGGGTCCCGGTTGCCGAACACCCTGTGTCTGATCGCTCCGGGCTGGCGCGGCGAGACCCAGGTCATGGCGATGGATCTTGCCGGGTTTGCCGTTTCGGCGGGGTCGGCCTGTTCCAGCGGCAAGGTGCGTGCAAGCCGCGTTCTGGGCGCGATGGGCATTGACGCCGGCCTTTCGGGGCAGGCGATCCGGGTCTCGATCGGTCCGGGGGTGACGCAGGATGATGTTGGACGGTTCGCCAAGGTCTGGGCCGCCGGCTATGCAAAGGCCCGCGCGCGGGCTGCTTGAAGGAGAGACGGGTCGATGAACGCCATTCTGGAATCCACCGCGCCGGACGCCGTACTGGAAGTGCGCGAAGGTGTCGACCGCGAGACGATCGAGACCGTCCAGGCCATGGCCGGAAAATACAAATACGGCTGGGAAACCGAGATCGAGATGGAATACGCCCCGAAGGGGCTGTCAGAGGACATTGTCCGCCTGATCTCGGAAAAGAACGGCGAGCCGGAGTGGATGCTTGACTGGCGGCTTCAGGCCTACCGGCGCTGGACCAAGCTGGAAGAGCCTCGCTGGGCGATGCTGAACTACCCCGAGATCGACTACCAGGACCTCTATTATTACGCCAAGCCGAAAAGCATGGCGGTGAAGCCGAAGTCGCTGGACGAGGTGGATCCGAAGCTTTTGGCGACCTATGCCAAGCTGGGAATTCCGCTGAAGGAACAGATGCTTCTGGCCGGTGTTGAAGGCGAGGCCGCGCCGCGCCGCGTGACGGTCGATGCGGTCTTTGACAGCGTTTCGGTCGGCACCACCTTCAAGGCGGAACTGGCCAAGGCCGGGGTGATCTTCTGCTCGATCTCGGAAGCGGTGCGCGAGCATCCCGATCTGGTGCGGAAGTATCTGGGGTCGGTCGTGCCGCAGTCCGACAACTTCTTCGCGACCCTGAATTCCGCAGTCTATTCCGACGGCTCTTTCGTCTACATCCCGAAAGGCGTGCGCTGCCCGATGGAGCTGTCGACCTACTTCCGGATCAATGCCGAAAACACCGGTCAGTTCGAACGCACGCTGATCATCGCCGACGAAGGCTCCTACGTCAGCTATCTGGAAGGCTGCACCGCGCCGAAGCGCGACACCAACCAGTTGCATGCGGCGGTGGTTGAAATCGTGATCCTGAAGGACGCCGAGGTGAAATACTCGACCGTCCAGAACTGGTATCCGGGCGACGAAAACGGGGTCGGCGGCATCTACAACTTTGTGACGAAGCGCGCCGATTGCCGGGGCGACCGGGCCAAGGTGATGTGGACGCAGGTGGAAACCGGGTCGGCGATCACCTGGAAATACCCGTCCTGCATCCTGCGCGGCGACGACAGCCAGGGCGAGTTCTACTCGATCGCCATCGCCAACAACGCCCAGCAGGCCGACACCGGCACCAAGATGATCCACCTTGGCAAGCGCACCAAGTCACGCATCGTGTCCAAGGGCATCTCGGCCGGGCGCGCGCAGAACACCTATCGCGGCCTTGTTTCCATGCACCCCAAGGCCAAGGACAGCCGCAACTACACCCAGTGCGACAGCCTGCTGATCGGCGACAAGTGCGGCGCCCATACCGTGCCCTACATCGAGGTCCGCAACAATTCGTCGCGCGTAGAGCATGAGGCGACGACCTCCAAGGTTGACGACGACCAGTTGTTCTACTGCCGTTCGCGCGGCATGGATGAAGAAGAGGCCGTCGCCCTGGTGGTGAACGGCTTTTGCAAGGACGTGCTGCAAGCCCTGCCAATGGAATTCGCAATGGAAGCGCAAAGCCTGGTGGCGATCAGTCTGGAAGGGTCGGTGGGGTAAGAAACCGTCCCGCACAGTGTCCCTCTCAAACCGTGGACCGGATCTCGACGCAGGATCCGGCCATCACCCCTCTCGATCCGCGCTGCCGGCGCGCTACTTTTCAGGAACAGAAGATGCTTGAAATCAATAATCTGCACGTCAAGCTTGAGGGCGAGGACAAGGTGATCCTGCGCGGCGTCGACCTGAAGATCGGCGCGGGCGAAGTGCATGCCATCATGGGGCCGAACGGGTCGGGCAAGTCAACGCTGTCCTATGTCCTGTCGGGTCGCGACGGATATGAGGTCACCGACGGCTCGGCCCGCTTGAACGGGCAGGAACTTCTGGACATGGAGCCCGAGGCGCGCGCGGCGGCGGGTCTGTTCCTGGCCTTCCAGTATCCGGTGGAGATCCCCGGCGTCGGCAACATGACCTTCCTGCGTACCGCCGTGAACGCGCAAAGGAAAGCGCGCGGCGAGGACGAGGTTTCGGCCGCCGATTTCCTGAAACTGGTGCGCGAGAAAGCGAAGGCATTGAAGATCGACGCCGAGATGCTGAAGCGTCCGGTCAACGTGGGCTTTTCCGGGGGCGAGAAAAAGCGCAACGAAATCCTGCAGATGGCAATGCTGGAACCCCGCATGTGCATTCTGGACGAGACCGACAGCGGCCTTGATGTCGATGCGATGAAGCTGGTCGCGGACGGGGTGAACGCGCTGCGCGATGCCGGTCGGTCGTTCCTTGTCATCACCCATTACCAGCGGCTTCTGGACCACATCCGCCCCGATGTCGTGCACATCATGGCGGCGGGCCGGATCATCAAGACCGGCGGGCCGGAACTGGCGCTTGAGGTCGAGACCAATGGCTACGCCGATCTTCTGAACGTGGTGGGCTGATGGGCGTGGCGTCGGCACGCGACATCGCGCTGGCCGGGCGGCTTGCCCCGCTTGCCCGACCTGAAGACGCAGGCTGGCTGGGTGCCGCCCGGCGCGATGCGGCCTCGCGGCTGCAGGCGATGGGACTGCCGGTACGACGCGACGAATACTGGCGCTATACCGATCCGGCGGGCCTGAATGTGCCCAACGCTCCCGCGGCTGCCGTGGTCAATCCGGGCGATGAAGCCCCGGCCTTCGACGCGATCGACCGGCTGAAGATCGTCTTTGTCGACGGGGTCTTCGATCCGGCCGCCTCCGACGACCTTGCCCTGTCCGGGATCGAGATCGAGCGTCTGTCCAATGCGGGTTCCGTGCCGGATCATTGGGCGCAGGGGCTTTTCGGCGTGCTTGAAGCACGGGGGCAGACCCCGGTCGCACGGCCGTTTGCCGTGCTTGGGTCTGCCTGTGCCACGGACGGCATCCTGATCCGCGCACTGGGCCGCGCCGCACGCCCGGTTGCCTTGATTTATGTTCATAATTCAGAGACTTCCGATGCGATCCTGCATCACTGCATCCGGCTGGAAGCCGGGGCAGAGCTGACACTCCTTGAAAGCGGGCCGGCTGCGGCGCGCTTTGTCAAGGTGATGGAGGTCGAGGTTGCCGAGGGTGCGCGGTTTCATCACGTCCGGGTGCAGGGCCGCGACCACGAACGCCGCGCCGCAACGCATCTTTTCGCGCGGATCGGAGAAGGGGCGACCTTCAAGTCCTTCACGCTGACCGCCAACGGCCGGCTTACCCGCAACGAGGCGGTGATCGAACTTGCCGGACCCGATGCCCGCGCCCACATCGCGGGGGCTGCGGTCGGGGACGGCGATTTCCATCACGACGACACGGTCTTTGTGACCCATGCTGCCGAACGCTGCGAAAGCCGGCAAGTGTTCAAGAAGGTGCTGAAGAACGGCGCGGTTGGCGTCTTTCAGGGCAAGATCCTGGTCAAGCCCGGTGCGCAGAAGACCGACGGCTACCAGATCAGCCAGTCGCTGCTGCTGGATGATGACTGCCAGTTTCTTGCCAAGCCCGAGCTTGAGATCTACGCCGACGACGTGAAGTGCAGCCACGGCTCCACGTCCGGAGCGCTTGACGAGACCGCCCTGTTTTACCTGCAGTCGCGCGGTGTGCCGCGGGCCGCAGCACAAGCCCTTCTGGTGCAGGCCTTCCTTGCCGAAGCGATCGACGAGGTCGAGGATTCGGCGATCGCCGACGACATCCGCGGCCGCCTGGAAGGGTGGCTCGCGCGTCACGGGACCATGGGTGCGGCATGACGGTGACAGGTGACATTCTTGGCACCTGGCGGCGTCCGCGTGATGTCTTGCGGGCCAAGCTGGCCGAAGGCGCGCGGGATGACCGGGCGCTGGCCACACTGATGGGGGCTTGCGGGCTGATCTTCATTGCACAATGGCCGGCGTTGTCGCGCGCCGCCACGCTTGATGCGTCGGTGCCACTTGAGGCGCGGATCAGTGGCGCGCTTCTCGCGACGGTCTTCATACTGCCGCCGGCGCTGTATCTGGTGGCGGCGGTCAGCCACCTGATCGCGCGGGCTTTTGGCGGCAAGGGCAGCCATTTCGGCGCGCGGCTTGCGCTGTTCTGGGCGCTTTTGTGCACCGCGCCCCTGATGCTGCTGAACGGCCTTGTCGCGGGGTTTCTGGGGCAGGGGGTGCAGGCAACGGCTGTCGGGCTGGTCGTCCTGACGGCGTTTCTGTGGCTTTGGCTGACCCTGCTGGCCGAGGCCGAGCGCGGATGACCGGGCTGGTGGACCAGATCCTGCACCTTGCGCGGAAGTCCGTCGAAGACCCGCGCGCAGGGGTCCGCGCGCTGTTGTCGATGTCCGTGCCCCTGCCGGCGCGCACGGCGGGGCTGTTGCTGATGGCCGTAGGCTCGGCGCTGCTGATGCATCTGGGGTTCCTGCTTCTGCCGGCCGCCGCAGACCCGTTGACCGGGTTCATGATGCAAAGCCCGATCCGGACCGCGGCGATCCAGTGGCTGATCCTTGCGGCGTCGGTGCTGCTGATCCACCGGATCGGACGGGCCTGGGGTGGCCGGGGAGGCCTCGCCGACACGCTTCTGGTCGTGGTCTGGCTGCAGGTGATCATGCTGGCCGTGCAACTGCTACAACTGCTGGTGCTGCTTCTTGCGCCGCCGCTGGCAGGCATCGCCAATCTGGGTGGGATGATCCTGTTCTTCTGGCTGCTTACCGGTTTCATCGCCGAACTGCACGGTTTCGCGCGGCGATGGGCGGTTCTGGCCGGGATCTTCGTCGCCAGCTTCGGGGTCGCGCTCTTGATCGCGGTGGGCATCATGCTGGTCTACGGTCCGGAGGCGCTGCAGAATGTATGATGTCGCGAAGATCCGCGCCGACTTTCCGATCCTGTCGCGGCAGGTGAACGGCAAGCCTCTGGTCTATCTGGACAACGGGGCTTCGGCGCAGAAACCTCAGGTGGTGATCGACGCCGTGAACCGGGCCTATTCGCAGGAATACGCCAACGTTCACCGGGGCCTGCACTATCTTTCCAACCTCGCGACCGAAAAGTACGAGGCGACGCGCGGCATCGTCGCGCGCTTCCTGAACGCGGGCTCCGAGGACGAGATCGTGTTTACCACCGGCACCACCGAAGCGATCAATCTGGTGTCCTACGCCTGGGCCGCGCCCCGCCTGCAACCGGGCGACGAGATCGTGCTGTCGGTGATGGAGCATCACGCCAACATCGTGCCCTGGCACTTCCTGCGCGAACGTCAGGGAGTGGTGCTGAAATGGGTCGAGGTTGACGCGACGGGCGATCTGGACCCACAAAAGGTGATTGATGCCATCGGACCGCGCACGAAGCTGGTCGCGGTGACCCACATGTCCAACGTCCTTGGCACTGTGGTCGATGTCGCCGCGATCTGCCGGGGTGCGCAGGACAAGGGTGTTCCGGTGCTGGTTGATGGCAGCCAGGCGGCCGTCCATATGCCGGTTGACGTGCAGGCGCTGGGGTGCGACTTCTATGCCATCACTGGGCATAAGCTATATGGACCAAGCGGATCCGGTGCGATCTTCATCCGATCTGAGCGTCAGGCCGAGATGCGGCCCTTCCTGGGCGGCGGTGACATGATCCGCGAAGTGACACGCGAGACGGTGACCTGGAACGACCCGCCGATGAAATTCGAGGCCGGCACCCCCGGTATCGTCCAGCAGATAGGGCTTGGCGTCGCGCTGACCTATCTGATGGACCTTGGCATGGCTGATGTGGCCGCGCATGAGCGTCACTTGCGCGACTATGCGCGCGACCGGCTTTCAGGCCTCAACTGGCTGAATGTGCAGGGACATTCCGAAACCAAGGGCGCGATCTTCAGCTTCACGCTGGACGGTGCTGCCCATGCGCATGACATCTCGACCATCCTCGACAAGCGCGGCATCGCGGTGCGCGCCGGTACCCATTGCGCGATGCCGCTGATGCAGCATCTGGGGCTGACGGCCTCGTGCCGGGCGTCCTTCGGGCTTTACAACACCGAGGGCGAGGTCGATGCGCTGGTCAGCGCGCTGGAACTTGCGCATGAGCTTTTCGCCTGATGCAGGTCTACCATTGAATCCCCCGACGCCTTCGGCTAAGACCCCGCTCGGGCACCCGTAGCTCAGCTGGATAGAGCGCTGCCCTCCGAAGGCAGAGGTCACACGTTCGAATCGTGTCGGGTGCGCCAATACTTTCAATGGGTACTCCCCCCATTCTTAACGGGGTGCGTCCGTAGAATTCACGCGGCCATTTTCAGTTTCTGGGCGGGTGTGATGCCGCCGATGCCCATGTTCGGGCGGTCGTTGTTGTAAGTCCATAGCCATTGC
>JANOER010000096.1:0-4978 GCA_031441285.1 Rhodobacterales bacterium | reverse complement strand
CCTATCCGCCGATCGTGTTTCGCGGCGGCGAATACGCCGAGGTCTATGTCGAGGCCAAGGCCGCGACTAACCTCAACCTGACGATCTATGACGACCGGGGCCGGCTGGTCTGTTCCGACACCGATATCTCGCACATCGCCTATTGCGGCTGGACCCCGGCCGACGCGGGCAGCTTCACCCTGAAAGTTGCAAACAAGGGGCCAAACTCGGCCGCCTACGCCTTGATGACGAATTGAGAGAGATGATGTTCCGCACCCTTCTTGCGTCGGCCTTGTGTCTGGCCGCCCTGCCGGCACTTGCCCGGGAAAACCACGCGATCCTGATCGGCGCGAACCAGTATCAGAACCTTGAGGAACGCTGGTGGCTGAAGGGCCCGGCCAACGACGTGCAACTGGTGGCGGGTTACCTTGCGACCGCAGCCCCTGTGCCGTTCGACGTGGAAAACGTCACTGTCCTGACCGATGGCGTCCCGGGCTACGACGCCCCCACACTCGCCGCGATCCGCGGTGCCTTCGCCGACCTGACGGCAAAGGTGCAGCCCGGAGATTTCGTCTATCTCCACTTCTCGGGCCACGGGACGCAGGCCCCGGCAGCCGACCCGGACTCGGAACTTGACGGGCTGGACGAGCTGTTCCTGCCCGTCGACATCGGCGTCTGGTCCGACAAGGTGGGTGCGGTGGAAAACGCCCTGGTCGATGACGAGATCGGCACCTTGATCGACGGCCTGCGGGTCAGGGGCGCGGATGTCTGGGCGGTGTTCGACAGCTGCCACTCTGGCACCGTCACCCGCGGTCTGGACGGCGCCGACGAAGAGGTGCGCACGCGCCAGCTTTCGCCCGCTGTCCTTGGCCTTGATCCCGAGGCGATGGAGGATGTTGTCAGCCGTAGCATCGGCGACCCGCGCGACGGGGCCGAAGCACCCTTCGATGCGGGCGAGGGCGCGGGCAGTTTCGTCGCCTTCTTCGCCGCGCAGACGAACGAGGTTACCCCCGAAAGGAACCTGCCGAAGGGCAAACCCGGCAGGAAGCCGCAGGGCGTGTTCACCTTCACCCTGATGGAGGTTCTGGCCGAATACCCCGGCGCCACCTATGGCCAGATCGGCCAGGAGGTGCTGCGCCGCTATTCGGTGAAGAACCTCGCCCGGTCCACGCCGCTGTTCGAGGGCGACCTCGATCAGGTGGCCTTCTCGGGAAAAGCGGGCGACCGCGTGGCCCAATGGCAGGCCGACGTGACCGATGCCGGCCTGGTCATCCCGGCGGGCAGCCTGCATGGCCTGTCCGAAGGCCGCCTGCTGGCGGTCATGGCCAGCGCCGCCGATCCCGATGACGCGGCCCTTGGCTATGTCGAACTGGTCAGCGTCGACACGTTCACCGCGACCGGTCAGCCGGTGGAAAAGGATGGCAAGGTGTTGCCGGCCGAACTTCCGAAGGGTGTCACCTTGCGTCAGAACGGCGAGGCGCTGGATTTCACCCTGACCATCGCCCTGCCCGCCCCGGGCAGCGCGCCCGCCGATGCGCTTCTGGCGGCGCTGGACGCCCTGACCGAAGCGGCGGGCCCGCGCCTGATCTTCGTGCCGGGCAGCGCGGATGCCGATCTGCGGCTTGCCGTCCTGCCCGACAGCCCGCGCCCGGATGCGATCTGGGTCCTGCCCTCGACCGGGCTGGCCGAAGACCTTGGCAGCACGCCCTCCGTCTCGACCGCCGACAAGGACTCCGAGACGCTGTCCCTTGCCCTTGCCGATACCCTGACCACTATGGCCCGCGCGCAGAACCTGCTGAAGCTTGGCGCGGCAGTCGGGGCGGGTGATCTGGATGTCACGGTCAAGCTTCTGACCCGCACCCCCGAGGACCGCACCCTTCGGCCCCTGCCCTTCACCCCGGTGCCGACCCTACTGCCCGAGGACGAGGTTCACGTCCTTGCCCGCAACAACACTTCCGGCCCGGTCGACGTAAACGTGCTTTACATCGGTGCGGACTGGTCGATCAGCCACTGGTTCTCGGGCCGGTTGCAGCCGGGCGATGAATTGAAGAAGGGGTTGTTCAAGACCTCGGACAGCGTGCTGGGTCAGGAACGGATGCTTGTCGTGGTGACGCCCGCCAAACCCCAAAGCCCGGTCGAGGATCTGTCCTACCTTGCCCAGGACGCGCTGGACACCAGCCGCGGCATTGGCGGCACCGGTTTCAGCGACGCACTTGCCGAGGCAGGTTTCGGCGAAACCACCCGCGGCGCGATCGGGCTTTCGGATGAGGCCAGCGACAGCGGCCCCGCCCCGGCGATCCTGCAACTGGAACTGCGGACCGTCGCGGCGGACTAGGGATGGCGGCTTTCGACGCAAAAAACGCGCCGGGGGTCTTCAGACCTCCGGCGCGCAGAATGCCGATACCAGTCGCTGTCAGAGAACCTCGGCGACCTTGACCGTCCGGCCTTCGGCCACCGATTTCAGTGCCGCTTCGGCCAGTGCCAGCGCTGCCAGCCCATCCTCGCCCGAGGGGCTGGCCTTGGCCTTGCCCTGCATGGCGGCGATGAAGGCGGCAATCTCGGCGGCGTAGGCCTCGGTGTAGCGGGTCATGAAGAAGTCGTGCAGCGGCGGACGGGTGTAGCCCGCGCCGGTCGCCACTTCGATACTGACCGGGCGCTGGTTTTCCGCGCTGACCGCGCCTTTTGACCCATGCACCTCGATCCGCTGGTCATAGCCGTAGGTCGCCCGGCGCGAGTTCGAGATCACCGCCAGCTTGCCCGTCGCCGTGCGCAGCATCACCTGAACGGAATCACTGTCCCCCGCCTTGCCAATCGCCGGATCGACCAACACCGAGGCCATCGCCGACACCTCGGCCACCTCCTCGCCCAAGAGGAACCGCGCCATGTCGAAGTCGTGGATCGTCATGTCGCGGAAGATCCCGCCCGACCGCGCGATGTAGTCGATCGGCGGCGCGCCGGGGTCGCGGCTGGTGATCACCACCATCTCGACCGCGCCGACGGTGCCCTTGTCGATCTCGGCGCGGACGGCCTGGAAATGCGGGTCGAAGCGGCGGTTGAAGCCGACCATCAGCGTGCCTTTGGCGGCGCGCACGACGGACAGGCAGTCCTTGACGCGGGCCAGCGACAGGTCGATCGGCTTTTCGCAGAACACCGCCTTGCCGGCGCGGACGAACATCTCGATCAGGTCGGCATGCGTGTCGGTGGGCGTGCAGATCACCACCGCGTCGATGTCTGCCGACGCCGCGATCGCGGCAATCGAGCGCACCTCGCAGCCATACTGCCCCGCAACCGCCTCGGCCGCCGCCGGCATCGCATCCGACACCGCGACCAACTGCGCTCCTGGATTGCCGGTCACCGCCCGCGCATGCACCTTGCCGATGCGCCCCGCCCCAAGAAGCCCGAACCTGATCACCATCGCATCCCCCGATCCTATCCCGCCCGACGCCTATTGCCACCGCGCACCTGGCTTCGCAATGGTTTCTGTCCGGTCCGCCAGCACCAGCGCCGCTGCGGCCAACACCGACACCATGACTCCAAGGCCCGCGACCAGACCATATCCAGCCAGTCCGGTTCCTGCCGCAAAGCACGTCGCCGCGATCACGTCGCCGGCAAGCCGATTCAGGGCCATCAGGCTTGCGCCTGCCCCCGGCCGGTCAGCCAGCAGATTCTGCAGATAGGAAATCGGCACCGTCAGCGTCACCGCCCCACCCATTGCCGCCGGCAGCACCAGCAACCAGACTGCCCAGGACCCCGCCAGCATCGGCAGCAGCGCCACATGCACTCCGTAGAGTGCTGCACCTCCAAGGATCAGCCGGGTCCGGTCCCAGCCCCGGGTCAACCGCGGCAGGATCAGCATGAACGGCACCTCCAGCCCGGCCACCAGCCCGACATACAGCGCCACGTCCGCGGCGTCGCGACCGACCCCGGGGACCATGACCAGCGACACGATCGCCATGTAGACCGTCGATGCCGAAATCACCGCCCCCAGCGCCAGCACGCGCGCCGCAAGCCTTGGCTGCCCGATCTCGGCCAGGGCGGCCCGAAAGCTCAGCCCGCTGGGCCGGTCGTCCCATGCAGCCTTGCCATCCTTCGGCCAAAGCCGCAGCACGACGAAAAGCATTGTCATCGCCATGGCAAGCCCGACCGGAAACACCGCCGTCAGGGGCTGACCCTGCGTGAAGGCCACCGACCAAAGCGGCAGCACCACGACGAAGGGGGCGGCGAACAGCGCCCGGATCACCGCCATGATCCCGTCGCGGCTGTCTTCCGGATGCTGGGACGCCGCCAGCCGAGCCAGCGCGAAGACCTGACCGAACATGACCGAGCCCAAGGGAAAAAGCACCGCCGAGGTCAAGGCAAAGACCCATGGGCCGGGCACAAAGGTCATCAGCGCCAGGCCAAGCGTCAGAGACAGCGCGGCGCCAAGGGTCACCTGCCGTCGCCGCGCCGTCTGGTCGGCCCGGATGCCGCCCGCGACCGAGGCCGACACCGACACCAGCGACGAGACCGCCAACAGCATGGCAAAACCCTTGTCGCCAAAGCCGTAGGTCTTGACCGCAAGCGTGGCGAAGTAGGGTCCAAAGCTGCACAGGATCGCCCCTTGCAAAGCAATCACCAGCCCTGCCGCGCGCAAGGCCGGGTCGGTCAGACAGGAACGGATCGGGGACATGGATGCAGGGCTACCGCGCGACCATCGCGGACGCAAGCCTTGGCACGGTTCAGACAGATCACGAGGGCTGGAATTTTTCGCAGAAAAATTATGGCCCTTGCCGGGACTCCGACAGCGCGGGAATGACCTTGCCGGGGTTCATCCGGCCCTCCGGGTCCAGCGCCTGCTTCACTGCGCGCATCACCGCCAGCGCCACCGGATCCTTGCGCCGGGCCATCGAGTTCCGCTTCGACAGGCCGACCCCGTGCTCGGCCGAGAAGCTGCCGCCAAGCAGGGCCACCACATCTTCGACCAGTTCCGTCACCCGGTCTTTCAAGTCCGGATCGTCCC
>JANOER010000095.1:0-5577 GCA_031441285.1 Rhodobacterales bacterium | reverse complement strand
GGCCCGCGCTCGTGCCGCAGGTTGGCCGACAGCGACTGCAGGATCGAGGCCCGCAGCGAAGTGCGCATGACGGACTGCTCGACGTTCATCGGGTTCTCGAGGCGCAGCGGCGGGTGCGTTTCCAGCATCGACGGCGGCGACACGCTGGCCAGCAGCTCCGGCGAGGTCAGCGGGTAGGTGATGACCTCCTGCAGCCCGGCGGCGACGGCGGCGTCGCGTAGCTGCTCGCGCAGGTCGCGCCGTGGGTCTGGATTGGGCGCAGGCATAGCGCCGGTCAGGAGCTGCGACTCGATGCGGTCGTAGCCGGTGACCCGCGCCAGCTCTTCAACGACGCCAGCGCATCGTATCCGCGCCGGGTCATCGGAATCTTGTCCATCTGCCTTCCACTTCAAAAGAAGAAGTCACGGACCGGATCGCGGCCCATGACTTCCGTCGTCGCCCTGCAACAGACCTGATAGGCCCTGCAATTGCAAGGGGGATGCCGGGCACGGGTGGCGGGCTGTCGCCGACAAGACAGAAAGTTTCCCCTGCGCGCGGCTGGCTGGTCTGATGCTGCGTCACGGTTGACGCGGCGGCGCGGGTGGGGCAACAGGTTTGCGCAAAAAGCCGGCGTTTCAGGGCGGTGACACCGCCGGGGAAGGACAAGCGATGACCGAGATCCAGCGCGAAAAGATGGACTACGACGTAGTGATCGTCGGGGCAGGGCCGGCCGGCCTTTCCGCAGCGATCCGGCTGAAGCAGCTTGACAGTGACCTGTCGGTTGTCGTGCTGGAAAAAGGGTCCGAGGTCGGGGCGCATATCCTGTCCGGGGCCGTGCTGGACCCGTCCGGTCTTGATGCGCTTCTGCCCGACTGGCGGTCGATGGACGCGCCGATCAAGGTCCCGGTCCGCGAGGATAACTTCTACATGCTGGGCGAGGCCGGGAAGGTCCGCATCCCGAACTGGCCGATGCCGCCGCTGATGAGCAATCACGGCAACTACATCGTCAGCATGGCCAATGTCTGCCGCTGGATGGCCGGCGTGGCCGAAGGGCTTGGGGTCGAGATTTTCCCCGGAATGGCCTGCAGCGAACTGGTGTTCGAGGGCGATACCGTGGTTGGCGTCGTCGCGGGTGAGTTTGGCCTTGATCCCGAGACGCGCGCTCCGGGTCCGTCCTATGAACCGGGGATGGAACTGCGCGGCAAGTATGTGTTCCTGTCGGAAGGTGTGCGCGGCAGCCTGTCGAAGCAGGTGATCGAGAAATACCAGCTTGGCAAAGGCCATTGCCCGCAGAAATACGGCCTTGGCATGAAGGAAATCTGGGAGATTGACCCCGCCAAGCACCGCGAGGGGACCGTGACCCATACCATGGGTTGGCCGCTTGGCAAGAATGCAGGTGGCGGGTCATTCATCTATCACCTTGAGAACAATCAGGTTTACGTCGGTTTCGTCGTTCACTTGAACTATGAAAACCCCCATCTTTACCCCTACATGGAATTCCAGCGCTTCAAGCATCACCCGATGGTGGCCGAGCTTCTGAAGGGCGGCAAACGCGTGGCTTACGGCGCGCGCGCGATCAGCGAGGGCGGCTGGCAGTCGATCCCGAAGATGGTGGCCCCCGGCGTGGCGCTGCTTGGCTGCTCGGCGGGGCTGGTGAACGTCCCCCGCATCAAGGGCAACCACAACGCGATGCTGTCGGGCAAGGCCGCCGCCGAAGCGGCCCATGCGGCCATTCAGGCGGGCCGGCAGGGTGACGAACTGGCGGTCTACGAGACCGAAGTTCGCAACGGTGCGATCGGGAAGGATCTGAAGAAGGTCCGCAACGTCAAGCCCATGTGGTCGCGCTATGGTCTGGTCGCCAGCCTGATGGGCGGCGGCGTGGACATGTGGCTGAACACCATCGGCCTGACGGCCTTCGGGACGCTGCGCCACAAGAAATCCGACGCCGCGGCGACGGGGCTGGCCAAAGATCACGCGCCGATTGACTACCCGAAGCCGGACGGCAAGCTGTCGTTCGACCGGTTGACCAACGTTGCCTTCAGCTTCACCAACCACGACGAAGCGCAGCCCGCGCATCTGGTGCTGAAGGATCCGTCGATCCCGATCCTGGTCAACCTGGCAAAATATGCCGAACCTGCGCAGCGCTATTGCCCGGCCGGGGTCTACGAAGTGCTGGGGACCGGCGCGGACGCCAGCTTCCGGATCAACTTCCAGAACTGCGTCCACTGCAAGACCTGCGACATCAAGGATCCAAGCCAGAACATCAACTGGACGACGCCGATGGGCGGCGGTGGGCCGAACTACCCCAACATGTGATCTCTCACGCAAGCGTGTTGGCGAAATCGT
The DNA here is from genome assembly GCA_031441285.1 of Rhodobacterales bacterium. Lineage (GTDB taxonomy): Bacteria > Pseudomonadota > Alphaproteobacteria > Rhodobacterales > Rhodobacteraceae > Tabrizicola. The sequence continues at coordinate 3,252 of JANOER010000095.1, read as the reverse complement.
GGCGGGCGGTCCGGGCAGGGGCCGCCCGCATTGCCTTGACGCGAACGGGCGGCTAGCGTCTCGTCCAAGCTTCGGAGAGACATAATGCCCAGCGCCCGCCATCTGCTGACCGCCCTTGCGCTTGCCGCCGCCTTCGGCGCGCCGGTTCACGCCGAGGATGCGACAGCCAAGGACGGGGACAATCGCGGGGATGCCGGGGCCTACATGGCGGCCCGCATGGCCGAATCCCGGAACGATTTCCGTGCCGCAACCAGATGGTATGGCGAGGCGATCCTTTCGGATTCTGGCAATGCGCAGCTTCTGGAAGGCGCGATCCTTGCAGAACTTGGCGTTGGCGACTTCGCCCTTGCCATCGAGGGCGCCCGTCAGCTTAAGGCTCTGGACGGCGAGCCGAACCAGCTTGCCGAGTTCGCGCTTCTGGCCGACGAAGCGTTCCGCGAGGATTACGCCGCCATCCTCAAGGCCATCGAAGCCGGGCGTCCGCTGGGTGATCTGGTGAACGCGCTAGCCGGTGCCTGGGCCCGGGTTGGCGAAGGCAAGATGTCCGAGGCGCTTGCCGCGTTCGACGACATCACCAAGACCAAGGGGCTTGAGGCCTTCGGATTTTATCACAAGGCACTGGCCCTTGCCTCGGTCGGCGACTTCGAAGGCGCGGACGAGATCCTGTCCGGTCGTGCCGCCGGTCCGATCTTCGTGATGCGGCGCGGGGTCTTTGCCCATGCCGAGATCCTTAGCCAGTTGGAACGCAACGCCGAAGCGCTGGATCTTCTGAAGCGGTCGTTCGGTGCCGAACCCGATCCGCTTGTCGATGCGCTGCGCCGCCGGCTTGAGGCCGGAGAGCCGGTTCCCTTCGACACAGTGCGCACCGCGCGCGACGGAATAGCCGAGGTGTTCTATTCGGTCGCGACGGCGCTGAACGAGGACGCCGATCCGGTCTATACCCTGCTCCATCTGCGCGTGGCGTCGCATCTGCGACCCGACCATTCCGACGCGACCTTGCTGACTGCCGATGTCCTGCAAGAGCTGGAGCAGTTCCAGCTTGCCGCCGAAACCTATGCCACCTTCAGCTCGGAGGATCCGAACTTCGTTGCCGCCGAGATCGGCCGCGCCGGATCGTTGCGGTCGCAAGGCAATCCTGACGCCGCAATCGAGGCGCTTCAGGCCCTGTCGCGCAGCCATGGCAACCTTCTGGCCGTCCAGTTTGCACTGGGCGACATGCTGCGGATGGAAGAGCGCTTTGCCGAGGCTAAGGTCGCCTACAGCGCCGCGATCGACCTTCTGCCCGAGGTGACCGCAGAGAACTGGGTGCTGTTCTTCTACCGTGGCATCGCGCACGAACAGGCCAAGGACTGGGCCGCAGCCGAAGCCGACTTTCGCCGCGCGCTGGCGCTGAACCCGGCCCAGCCGCAGGTTCTGAATTACCTTGGGTACGGTCTTGTCGACCGGGGTGAAAAGCTGGACGAGGCGCTGGGCATGATCGAAAAGGCCGTCGCGGCCGACCCCCAGCAAGGTTACATCATCGACAGCCTTGCCTGGGCGCTGTTCAAGCTTGGCCGCTATGACGAGGCGCTGGACCCGATGGAGCGCGCGTCGCTTCTGGAACCGGTCGACCCGATCGTCACCGACCATCTGGGCGATGTCTACTGGCAGGTCGGGCGCAGGCTTGAGGCCAGGTTCCAGTGGCGCCGCGCCCTGTCCTTCGAGCCGACCGAAAAGGACGCGGAACGGATTCGGCGCAAGCTTGAGCTTGGCCTTGATGCGGTCATGGCCGCAGACGACAAGGTCGCAGAGCCGGTCAAAGCGGCCGAGTCCGGCGATTGACCAGGGCGTCTGGCCCGGTCACCGAGTTTGCGCCGGCGAAGGTCAATCTCTGTCTGCACGTCACCGGGCAGAGGGCGGATAGCTACCACCTTCTGGACAGTCTGGTCGTGTTCGCCGGGGTTGGCGACACGGTGACGGCGGCTCCTGCGGCGGGGCTTTCGCTGGCGATTGCGGGGCCGGAAGGCGGAACCCTTGGGAATGACCCCGGGAACCTGGTCCTGAAAGCCGCGCGGGCGATCGGCGTCGAAGCGGCGCTTGGCCTGTGGAAAGCCTTGCCGGTTGCGTCAGGGATCGGCGGCGGATCGGCAGATGCGGCGGCCGCCTTGCGTGCGCTGTCGCGGCTGACCGGAAAGCCACTGCCAAACCCTGACGCGGTTCTGGCGCTTGGTGCGGACGTGCCGGTCTGTCTGACGGGCGCTCCGTCGCGGATGCGCGGGGTTGGCGAGGTGCTGTCCCCCCTGCCGAGGTTGCCGGCACTTTGGGTCGTGCTTGCCAATCCGCGGGTTCCGGTGCCGACGCCGGCGGTCTTCGCGGCGCTGTCCTTGCGGGACAATCCGCCGGTGCCGGACATTCCGCCTGACAGTCTGCGATCTGCCGCCGGGTTTGCGGCCTGGCTGGCCGCGGCCACCCGCAACGACCTTGCCGCACCCGCGCAGGGTCTTGCCGCGGGTCTTGCCACGGTTCAGGCAGCGCTTGCGGCCACGACCGGCTGCCTTCTGGCCCGGATGTCGGGGTCGGGTGGCACCCATTTCGGCCTTTACGCTTCCGAAACTGCGGCAAGCGAAGCCGCGCGCGCCCTGTCGGCCTCCTGGCCGGACTGGTGGGTCGCCCCGGCAGCGGTCCTTCCGGAAGCAACCTAAAAGTAGCTGCGCACCAGCGCGCCCGTCACCAGAGCCCAGCCGTCGGCCACGACGAAAAACGCCAACTTGAACGGCATCGACACCACGGCGGGCGGCACCATCATCATGCCCATGGACATCAGGATCGCCGCGACCACGAGGTCGATGATCAGGAAGGGCAGGAAAATCATGAAGCCGATCTCGAACGCCCTTTGGATTTCGGACAGAAGAAACGACGGCACCAGAAGGGACAGGGGCGCAGTTTCGGGGGTCGCGGTTGCCGTCGCGGGCCGCAGGTCGGCAAGGTTCAGGAAGGTTTCCGGGTCGACGCGCAGCGCCATGAACTCCCGAAATGGCAGGATCGCGGCCTGCAGGGCAGGTGCTACCTCCATCTGGCCGCTGGTCATCGGCTCGATCCCGGTGATCCAGGCTTCGGTAAAGACCGGGTCCATCACATACCAGGTCAAGAACATCGCCAGACTGATGATCAGCATGTTCGGCGGGGCCTGTTGCAGCCCGATCGCCTGACGCAAGATCGACAGCACCGTGACGATGAAGGGAAAACAGGTGACCATCACCGCCAGCCCGGGCA
>JANOER010000094.1:0-26204 GCA_031441285.1 Rhodobacterales bacterium | reverse complement strand
CTGGTCATGGACCGCGCCGCTAGTCGATCGCGTGCCCGCCGACAAGCGGCGCCGTTGCGACGAGCGTGGGGAGCGGGCAAGGAGGCGTCCGGGCACAGGTCGTAGCTGGCCCTGTCGCAGGCCGATTGCAGCATGTGCATCGTCTGCGCCTCCCAGGCGTGCTTTTCGCCCGACCGCCGCGCCTTGTAGAACCCGCCGATCGGCAGCACATCCGCACCGCCCAGCCAGCCGCGCTTGTGGACCTCCTCCAGCTTCTGCTCCACGCCCGTCAGACCGATGCCGGAAATCCGGCTTTGCATGCCGGGGAAGTATTCCGCGACCATGGCGCGCGAAAGCCCCACCGCCTCGAAGTTGAGGCCCCCGCGATAGCTGGAGATCACGCTGATCCCCATCTTCGACATGATCTTCAAAAGGCCCGCGTCGATGGCATCGCGGTAGCGCCGCATCGCGTCGGTCAGGGTGCCGTCCAGAAGCCCCCGTCCCAGCCGGTCGGCGATGGAATCCTGCGCCAGATACGGGTTCACCGTGGTAGCACCGCTGCCGATCAGAACTGCAAAGTAGTGCGGATCAATACACTCGGCTGACCGCACATTGATGCTGCAGAAGGTCCGCAACCCCTTGCGCGTCAGCCACGAATGCACCGCCGAGGTGGCAAGGATCATCGGCATCCCCACCGCGTCCGGCCCCTGATGTTCATCCGTCAGCACCAGCTGCCCGGCCCCGGACCGTACTGCATCTTCGGCTTCCGCGCGGATCCGCTCCAGCCCCTGCCGCAGATCGTCCAGCCCCTCTCCCACCGGGAAGGTGCAGTCGATGAAGGCCACCTGATCGCCGAAGCGGTCCACCATCACCTCGAACTCGCCAGTGCCGATGAAGGGGCTTTCCAGCACCAGGATCTCGGTCTGGGAGTTGTTTTCGTCCAGCACGTTCCGCAGGTTCCCGAACCGGGTCTTCAGCGACATGACGCGCCCCTCGCGAAGCGAGTCGATCGGCGGGTTCGTCACCTGGCTGAAGTTCTGCCGAAAGTAGTGGCTCAACGGCCGGTAAACCGCCGACAGCACCGCCGGCGGCGTGTCATCGCCCATCGAGGCGACCATTTCCTTGCCGTCCTCGGCCATGGGCGCCAGAACCTGCTCCAGTTCCTCGACCGTAAAGCCCGCTGCGATCTGCCGCTTGCGCAGGTCGGCGCCGGCGAAGGTCTGCGTCTCCGGCACGTCCTTGAGAAGCGCGTTCAGGTCCAGCACCTTCTGCGTCCATTCGCCATAGGGCTGGGCTGCGGCCAGTTTGTCCTTCATCTCCACGTCGTGGAAAAGCTTGCCCTCCACCATGTCGACGGCGATCATCTGCCCCGGCCCCAGCGCGCCCTTCTCGCGGATCGTGCTTTCGTCCACCGGCACCATTCCGGCTTCCGATCCCGCGATCAGCAAGCCGTCGCCCGTCACCACATAACGCATCGGGCGCAGGCCGTTGCGGTCAAGGCCGCCGCAAACCCAGCGGCCATCGGTCATTGCCAGTGCGGCGGGACCGTCCCAGGGCTCGATCACCGAGTTGCAGTAGGAATACATGTCCGCCCAGGCCTTCGGCATGTTTACCGTCTGCTTGGACCAGGCTTCCGGCACCAGCATCGTCTTGGCCATCGGTGCAGAACGCCCCGACCGCACCAGCACCTCGAACACCGCGTCCAGTGCACCCGAATCCGACGTGCCACCCGGAATGATCGGCTTGATATCCTCAGCCGCCTCGCCAAAGTTGGCGCTGGCCATGCGAATCTCGTGCGACTTCATCCAGTTGACGTTGCCCTTCAGCGTGTTGATCTCGCCGTTATGGGCCAGCATCCGGAACGGCTGGGCCAGCCACCACTGCGGGAATGTGTTGGTGCTGTAGCGCTGGTGATAGATCGCAAACGCGCTCTCGAACCGCTCGTCCATCAGGTCGGGGTAGAAGGTCGCCACCTGTTCGGCCAGCATCATGCCCTTGTAGATGATGCTGCGGCAGGACAGGCTGCACAGATACATTCCCTGAATGCCCGAGGCCGTCGCCGCCTTCTCGATCCGGCGGCGGATGATGTAAAGCTCGCGCTCGAACGCCTCTGCGTCGATGTCCTTGTCGCAGCGGATCAGGATCTGCTCGATCTCGGGGCGGGTCGCATTGGCCTTGTCGCCCAGCACCGACACATCGACCGGCACATGGCGCCAACCGTAGATGTAGTGCCCCATTCGCAGAACCTCGGTCTCGACGATGGTCCGGCAGCGTTCCTGCGCGCCGAAGTCCGTCCGCGGCAGGAAGACCTGCCCCACGGCGATCAGCTTCGCGGTATCCGGCTCGTGCCCCGTCCGGCGCACCTGATCGTAGAAGAACCGCACCGGGATCTGCACATGGATCCCCGCCCCGTCGCCGGTCTTGCCATCGGCATCGACCGCGCCCCGGTGCCAGACCGCCTTCAGCGCGCTGATGCCGTTTTCCACCACCTTGCGGCTGGGCTTGCCATTGATCGACACGACCAGCCCCACGCCGCAGGATGAATGTTCATCCTCGGCCTTGTAGAGGCCATTCGCATCCAGCCAGGCGCGCTTTGCTTCTTCGGCCTCTACCCAGGCGGCGTCATAGGTGGTCATGGCTGTCTCCTTGTCATTCACTGGCCAGCAGCGGGAATTTCTCCACACACTGCGCGCGCGTCAAAACCTGCCGGCCCTCGCCCGCGAAGGCATAGCTGTCGGGCTTGTGGTCGATGTAGATCTCGTTGGTCATGGTCAGGCCGTTCGCGTCATCGAACGACCCCAGCGGCAGTTCCAGATTGCCAGAGTATGGCCCGTCCGTGGTCACCCTGAACCAGATCGGTGAGCCGCAGTCGGCGCACCAGGCCCGCTCGCCCCAGCCCGAGGACTGCCGTTTGGCGATATGCTCTGCCCCGGTCCAGTCCACGTTGCCCGCCGGCACCGTGATCCCCAAAAGCGCCGAGCCGGTCCATTTCCGGCACATCGGGCAGTGGCAGACGCCGAAATTCGTGCCGGTCAGCGTGGCGCGGAACCGCACCGCGCCGCACAAGCAGCCACCAGATCTTTCAAGTCCCGCCCACTCAAGGCTCATCGCTGACCCTCCACAGCGGAAGCGCGGCGGTCAGCGCGTCGCAGTCATGCAGCGGCTGGGTGGACAGAAACCCGTCCTCGCCCGGAAAGATGAAGCTGACCGGGCTGCCGTCGATCGGCAGCCACCGGCCATCGCCAAAGTCCGTCTCCCCCGGCCCGGCGAAGAACAGCCGCCAGTCGGGGTGCATGTATTCGCTCCCGCGCGCGCGGCGCTGCAAGGTGCCCTCCCGGTCGTATTCGGTAAACTCCATCTCGGTCAGCGACAGGGTGATGCCGTCGATCACCGCCGACCCTCCGGTCAGCCGGTCATAGCCCGTCGCCCGGCTGCCGGTGCCATCGCTTTTCGACAACGTGAAGTCCCAGGTGTCGATGCCGCTGGCCAGCAGTTCTGAAAAACTCGCAGGGTCCGCCGGGGCGGGGTCCAGCACCTGAAGGGCCTCGTCGATGCTTTGCATCCATTGCCCTTCGCGGTCGATGCGCGAATAGAAGAACGGCCCCTCCTGATCCATGTCCACCCGCCACTGGTCGCCCGGGGCATCTCCGGCGCAGCGGTAATAATGCGACACCCGGCAGCTTTTGGACTGCACGGTCATGAAGGCCTCGCAGCCTTCGGGGGCCGCCCATGTTCCGGCCGTGGCCGGAAAGGCCGGGACGATCAGGGCAAGGAATACGAACTTCCGCATCGTCGTTTCACCAATGATCAGGTCACAGATCCTGACGTTTAACTTTTCCTTCGTCCTCCGTGCGTAGAGACGGAAAGAAGACGCAAGGTAGACAGGAAGAAGACTACTCCGCCGCCACCGCGCCGGTCTGGTTCAGATAGCCCAGGATTGCGTCAGCCGCTTCACGCCCATCCCGGATCGCCCAGACCACAAGGCTGGCCCCGCGCACGATGTCGCCAGCGGCATAGACGCCGGGAAGGCTGGTCTCATGTGTGCGGAAATCCGCCTTGATCGTGCCCCAGCGCGTTACTTTCAGGTCCGGCACGCCCCAGAGGGTCGGCAGCGCCTCGGGCTCGAAGCCCAGCGCCTGGATCACCAGGTCGGCTGGCTCGACATAGTCGGCACCGTCGATCACTTCCGGCGACTGGCGGCCTGATGAATCCGGCGCGCCAAGACGCATCTTCTGCACCATGACACCGTCAACCTCGACGCCGCCGGTGAACCCCTTCGGCGCGGAAAGCCACACGAATTCAACGCCTTCTTCCTCGGCATTCGCCACCTCGCGCTGCGATCCCGGCATGTTCGCCCGATCCCGGCGATACAGGCACTTCACCGACAAGGCCCCTTGCCGGATCGCCGTGCGCACGCAGTCCATTGCCGTGTCGCCACCGCCGATGACGACCACGCGCTTGCCAAGGGCGTTCAGCTCGCCGCTGTCAAACTCGGCCACCTCGTCGCCAAAGCTCTTGCGGTTCGATGCGGTGAGGTAATCCAGCGCCCGCACGACACCCGCCGCTCCGACACCCGGAGCTTCGATGTCGCGCGACTTGTAGACGCCCGTGGCGATCAGCACCGCGTCGTGCAGGCCCCGGATTGCGTCAAAGGTGATGTCCTCGCCCACGTTGCAGTTGGCGACGAACTGCACGCCACCTTCGCGCAACTGGTCGATCCGCTGCATCACGACGGGTTTTTCCAGCTTGAAGCCGGGGATGCCATAGGTCAGCAGTCCGCCAGCGCGGTCATAGCGGTCATAGACCGTGACCTGCATGCCCTGCCGCCGCAGCACGTCCGCCGCCGCAAGGCCGCCCGGTCCGGCGCCGATGATGCCCACGGATTCCGGGCGCTCGGCATGAGGGCGGATCGGCTTGACCCAGCCCTGCTCCCACGCCGTGTCGGTGATGTATTTCTCGACCGCCCCGATGGTCACCGTGCCGTGGCCCGACTTTTCGATGACGCAGTTGCCTTCGCACAGCCGGTCCTGCGGGCAGATCCGGCCGCAGATTTCGGGGAAGGTGTTGGTGGCCTGGCTGATCTCGTAGGCCTCTTGCAGCCGGCCTTCAGCGGTCAGTTTCAGCCAGTCGGGGATGTTGTTGTGCAACGGGCAATGCGACTGGCAGTAAGGCACGCCGCACTGGCTGCAGCGCCCGGCCTGTTCGGCGGCCTTGCGGTCAGCGTACTCGCGGTAAATCTCGTGGAAGTCCTGCGCGCGCGAAGATGCCTCGCGCTTTTCGGGCATTTCCTTGCTCAGGGTCACGAATTTGAGCATCTTTTGCGTGGCCACGGCTGCGACTCCCATCGAACTTCTCGGGACCGCCTTCCTATAGCCGTTCGGGCGGCAATAAAAGTCAGCAATACTTACCTAATAGTCAGTTTTTTTCGGGATCCCGCAGAAAGCCTGGCGTTTCGATGGTGATTTAGGTCAGTATTGGTTCCTTATTTCGCTAAAAGCCCAGCAAAAGCGCCACCAAGGCAGCGGTTCCGACGATGATTCGCCACCAGCCGAACAGTGCATAGCCGTTCCGGCTGATGTAGTTCAGCACCCAGCGAACTACCGCAAGCGCGGTCAGGAAGGCGACGGCGAAGCCGATTGAGATCTCCCAGACCGCGCCGAAATCCAGCACTTCGCGGTTCTTGAACAGGTCATAGGCCACCGCCGCCCCCATCGTCGGCAGGCTGAGAAGGAAGGAAAACTCGGCCGCCGCGCGCTTTTCGACCCCCATCAGCAAGGCCCCCACAATCGTCGCGCCCGAACGGCTGACACCGGGGATCATCGCCAGGGTCTGGCACAGCCCGATGGCTAGGGACTTGCCAAACGGCAGCGCCAGCGCGTCGTGATGAATTGGGGCCGGCGCGATCCGGTCGATGACCAACAGGACGAAACCGCCCAGAATCAGCATGATCGCGATCAGGATCGGCGCTTCGAACAGCACGTCCTTAATGAAGTCATGCGCCAGAAAGCCGATCACCGCTGCCGGAAGAAACGCAAGGAGGACCGACAAGATGGATCGGCGCGCCGCGTCCTCGTGCCGCGCCCGCAGGACCAGACGCGTGACCATCGCCGCATAGACCGACGCCAGGGCCAGGATGGCGCCAAGCTGGATCACCACCTCGAAGGTCTTGCCCTTCGATTCGAAGCCAAGGAAATGTCCGGCCAGAAGCAGGTGTCCGGTCGACGACACCGGAAGGAATTCGGTCAACCCCTCAAGAAGCCCAAGCAGGGCGGCGGTCAGGGTCGTGTCCAACCCCTTACGCCTTCTTCAGGTTCTTCGCCGACTCCTTGATCGCCGCGTATTGGCCCGACGGGCGGAACGGCCAAAGGTAATCCGGCAGCACCGCCTCCATCGCGGTGGGCTGGATGCCAAGGTCGGCAAGCCCCCTGACCCCGGCAGCGACAACATTGTCATGGCGCAGGTTCCGCACCTGGTCGCGGGTGATCATCTTGTTTTCGATCAGACCAAGCGTCGCCGCCTGCAGCATGTCGAAGCCGAAACCCATGATGCCGGCGATCCAAAAGGGGACATTGACCACCGCCCGGCGCCGCTTGATCACGATCAGCATCCGCCCCATCAGGCCGCGAAAGGAATCAACTTCGGGCCCGCCAAGCTCGTAAATGCCGGGGATCGCCTGACCTAGCACGCCCTTCACCGCCGCCTGCGCCACGTCGTCGACGAAGACCGGCTGGAACCGTGTGTTCGCCCCCACGACCGGCAGGATCGGACCCAGCCGCGCCATCGAGGCGAAGCGGTTGAAAAACCCGTCCTCGGTGCCGAAGATGATCGAGGGGCGCAGGATCACGGCCGTCGGGAAAGCGGCCAGGACGGCCGCCTCACCCTCGGCCTTCGTGCGGGCATAGGTGCAGTCCGACGCGGAATCAGCCCCGATGGCCGAAACCTGCACCAGATTTTGCACGCCCTCTGCCGCCGCGATGCGGGCGATACGACCGGCGCCTTCGGCTTGCACGGCGTCAAAGGTGTTCTTGCCAGACCGGTTCAGGATCCCGACGCAGTTCACCACCGCATCCGCGCCCCGGATCATCGCGCGCACCGAGGCGTCGTCGCGAATGTTGCAGCCCATCGGCTCGACCTGACCGGGGGTGCCGTAGGGCCGGACGAACAGCGCCTCGTTCGGGCGGCGCACGGCGACGCGGACGCGCCAGCCTTCACGCGCCATGCGGCGGGCGATGTAGCGGCCGACAAAGCCCGATCCGCCGAAGATGGTGACAAGTTTGCTCATGCCTGACCCCTGCCCGAAAGCTTCGGAAACTGGGCGGATGATTACCCCCCGCACCCCGACCCGGCAAGGCCAAACCGGTGCGGCGATTTTTGCCTTTGGGGGCGTTGACTTCGCCGGATCGGCTCGTTACATCGCCCATCAGTGCCCAGATGGCGGAATTGGTAGACGCACTGGTTTCAGGTACCAGCGCTGCAAGGCGTGGAGGTTCGAGTCCTCTTCTGGGCACCAAAGTTACCCACTACCAGGGTAGCATCCGATCAGCGCGCGAAGCCTGCCCCCCTTGCGGGTGGCACCGCATCATCCCGGAAAAGCTGCTGATCCCCACACCTCTTTCACCCGCGCATCACGGCCGCAGGACTTGCGGTAGAACTTGTAGGCGTTCGACTGTTTCTTCGGTCCCGCACGGGTCAGGATGATCCCGTCACCCTTCGAGTAGTTCTGGTGGTAGTCCTCGGCGACCCAGAACCGCCCGGCATTCAGCACCGGAGTCACGATCTTTGCCCCAAGTGCCGCCTCGGCCTCGGCAACTGCCGCCTTGGCAGCCTCGCGCTGGCTTGGGCCGTCCACGAAGATCGCGGTCCGGTAGCTTTTGCCCCGATCGCAGAACTGCCCGTCCGGATCCAGCACATCAACCGACCGCAGGAATTTGGCGATCAGGTCGTCGTAAGCGATCACGCTGTCGTCGAAGGTGATCTCGACGGCCTCGTAATGACCGGCGTGGTTCTTGTAGGTCGGGTTGTCACTCGCCCCGCCGGCATAGCCGGAGACGGCGTTCAAGACCCCCGGCACATCCTCGAAATCGGATTCGACGCACCAGAAGCAGCCGCCCGCGACCACCGCCTTCTGTTCCTCGGCAACGGCTGCGCCCGCAAGGGCCAGCAGCACGGCGACACTCAGCTTCCACATGGGTCTCTCCCTTTGATCGGTCTGGAACAGGCTGGGCCAGCTTGGCCGGCAGGTCCATTCACCCTGCCGTTACGTCACGAAAGGGTGACGCGGTGAAACCTCTCAGCGGCTTCGGGCGGCTGCCTGTCCGGCCCAGCGTCCGGTCGCCCAGCTGGCGGTCAGAAGGTAGCCGCCGGTTGGCGCTTCCCAGTCCAGCATTTCGCCACAGACAAAGACCCCCGGAACGGTCTTCAACTCCAGCCCGTCAGTAAGCGACCCCCAGTCGACACCGCCCGCGACCGAGATCGCCTCGTCCAGCGGTCTTGGGCCGGCCAGCGGGATCGCCAACCGCTTCAGCGACGCGAACGGGGTGTCGCGGGAAAACTCCATCACCAGCGCGATCTGGGCTGGCGGCAGTCCCAGCTTGCGCAGGCGGTTGACGGTGCTTTCGCCCGGCCTTGTCTTGGCGAGGCGCTGGGAAATCTGTGCTTCGGTCAGGTCGGGCAGCAGGTCCAGTGCCAGCGTGGCACCGTCCCGCAAGGCGCGGCTGACGGCGTAGATGCCCCCGCCCTCGACACCACGGGCCGAGATGACGAACTCTCCCCTCTCGCGCTGGGTGCCCGCGATCAGCGCCACGCCCTTCACCGGCTGGCCGAAGACGGGTGCCATTCTGGCGGACCAGGTGACGAGAAAGCCCATGTTCGCGGGCTTCCAGGGCGCGACCGAAACACCTTTTGCGGCCAGCCAGGGCACCCAGGCGGCGTCAGAGCCAAGCCGCTGCCAGCTTGCGCCGCCCAGCGCCAGCACGGTGACCCTTGGCCGCAGGACCGTGATCCCATCGGGGGATTCGAAACGGAGGCCGTCGCCGTCGAACCCGGTCCAGCGCCACCGGGTGCGGAACTCGACCCCGCTTGCGGCCAGACGCCCCGCCCAGGCGCGCAGAAGGGGCGAGGCTTTCATCGCCACCGGAAAGACCCGGCCGGATGAGCCGGTAAAGACCCCTTGCCCAAGGGCGCGGCACCAGTCCTGCACTTCGGCCGGGCCGAACGCCTGCAGCATCGGGTGCAGGGCCGGACAGTCGTAATGCCCCAGGAAAGCCGGAAGCGGTTCGTCCTTGGTCAGGTTCAGCCCGGATTTCCCGGCCATCAGGAACTTGCGTCCGATGGACGGCTTTGCCTCGCACACCACGACCTGCAGCCCGGCGCGGGACAGTTCCTCTGCCGCCATAAGCCCGGCGGGGCCCGCCCCGATGACCAGTGCCGAGTCCACCTGTCAGCCCTTCGCTCGGTGCGCGATCCGCCCGATGGTGTTCAAAAGGATCTGCGCCGCCAGGATCGTCGTGGTTCCGGTGTGGTCATAGTCGGGCGCCACCTCGACCAGGTCGATGCCGATGATCCGGCCTTGCCGGGTCAGCCCGTCGATCAGCTCCAGCACCTCGTAATACAGGAACCCACCATGCGAGGGCGTCCCGGTTCCAGGCGCGATCGAGGGGTCGAAGCCGTCGATGTCCAGCGTCAGATAGTAGTCCACCCCAGGGGGAATGCGGCTCAGCACGGCCTCGATCCCCAGCTTGCGAACCTGACGGACCGACAGGATATCAGACCCCATGGCGCGGGCAGCCTCATAGCCTTCCTTCGCGGTCGAGCTGACATTGCGGATGCCAAGCTGGCTGAGGCCGGTGACATGATCCTGTTCGGCGGCGCGGCGCATCGGGTTGCCGTGGCCGTGGCGGACACCGTGGCGGACATCGACGAAATCCAGATGCGCGTCGATCTGGACGATGTGGACGGGCCGCCCGGCAAAGGCCCGGATGCAGGGGATGTTGACCGAATGGTCGCCGCCCAGCACCACCGGCACCGCGCCTGCGGCAAGAATCGCGCGCACCCCGGCTTCGATGTTGGCGTGACTGGCTTCGGTATCGGTGTGGATGATGTCCGCATCCCCGATATCGACGATGCGGACGCCTTCAAGGTAGGTCACGTCGTCTTCGTGGTCATAGGCCCCGGCATGGCCGAAGGCGAACAGGGTCGAGGCCTCGCGGATGCCGCGCGGCCCGAACCGCGCCCCGGCCCGCCACTGGGTCCCGAAATCGAAGGGCGCACCAAGAATGGCGAAGTCGGCGTCAATCCTTGTCCAGTCCGGCTGGTAAGGGTTCTTGCCGATGGTCGCGATGCCGACAAAGGGCAGGTTCAACCGCCCGCCTTCATAGCCGTGGCTCATGGTGATTCCCCCCGAGTCATCCGCTTCAATGCGGCAAGATGCCCTTGATCGGCGGCCAGAGCGTCGGCGGCAAGGGCTTTGGCGCTGTCCATCAGCGCATCCGTCGCAACGATCCGGTCAATCAGCCCCCAGGCCTGCGCCTCGTCCGCGCCGATTTTCTGACCGGCCAGCAGGATCATCCGCGCCCGCGACGGCCCGACCAGCGCTGCAAGGCGGGCGGGATCGGACGGCTGCGGCGGGTAGCCCAGCCGCATGACGGGATAGAAGAACCGCGCCTCGGGCACGGCGATCCGCAGGTCGCAGGCCAGCGCCATGCCCATCGCACCCCCGGCAAGCGTGCCATTCAGCGCGGCGATAGTCAGGCCGGGATAGCCGGCGACGGCCGCCGAAAGCTGCTCCCACTCCGGGCTTTTGCCAAGCCCTGCCGCCATCTCGTCCAGGTCCGCCCCGGCCGAAAATACCGTCCCGTCCCCGGTCAGGATCAGAACCGGGGCGTCAGAACCTTCCACATGTCCGCGCAAGTCTCGCAGCATTGCGCCGGTCAGGGCGTTTGCCTTCTCTTTCCGCGCGATCCTCAGGATCAGACAGCGGCCGTCCTGCTTTGCGATGATCATTTCCATCCTCCAGCCCTTCGCGGGCCCACGCGCCCCGGAATCCCTTGACGCATACGCTGGTCATAGAAAGGATGCTGCATCCTGTTCAACCGGAAAGGCATTCACCATGACCCGGACCCTGGCCTGCACCACGGCGCTTTCGCTTGTCCTTGCGGCCCAGACCGCCCTTGCCGACGTGACGCCGCAAGAGGTCTGGACCAACTGGCAGGCGCTGGTCTCTGGGGCCGGCCAACAACTGACCTTCGACACCGCGGCACAGAACGGCGATGCGCTGGATGTCACGGGGCTGTTGCTGACCTACACCGACGACCTCGGCGGCAGTTTCACGGCAAGCATCGACAAGATGAGTTTCCAGGGCAACGGCGACGGAACCGTCGCGGTCACCATGTCGGAAAGCTACCCCATGACGCTGGCTTTTCCGGCGGACAGCGAAGGGCCGTCCGCGATGAAGCTGACGGTCAACCAGCCGGGCCTTCTGATTACCGCGGGGGGCTCGGCGACGGAAACAACGTATGACTTCACCGCGCCGAACGTCTCGGTCGTGCTGGACGAAGTGAAGGATCAGGCGGGGGAGGTCATGGAAACCGAAGCCAGCGTGGTTCTGGCCGACTCTGTAGCGACCTATCTGGTGGCCGTAACCGGTGAAACCACTTTGCTGGACAGCAGCTTTACGGCCAAGTCCCTGACCATGAACCTGTCCGGGAAAGATCCGGCCGGACCCGGCGACGGGATTGCAACTGGCACGGTCACCCTGTCGCTGGCCGATCTTGCCGGGTCAACCAAAGGCAACCTCCTTGGTGCCGAGATCATGGCCAACATGGCAACGGCGCTGAACAGTGGGTTCACGACGGATACGAACCTGACGTTCGGCGCCATGACGTTCGACGCGAACATCGTCGAGGCTACCGGCCCGACCGTCGTGAAGGGCTCGGCTGCCGGCGGAGGTCTTGTTCTTGCGGTGGACAAGGCGCGCGTGAACTACGGCAGCTCGCTGAAAGGGGCAAGCTTTACCGTCTCTGGCGCGGAAATCCCCTTCCCCGAAGTCGTGGTCGGCTTTGCTGAGACCGCCTTCAACGTGCTGATCCCGGCCTCCAGGTCCGACACGCCGCAGGATTTCGCCTATCTGACCAAGGTTGTCGATCTGACGATCTCCGAGGATGTCTGGGGCCTTTTCGATCCCGCGGCTGTGCTGTCGCGCGAACCGGCAACGTTCATTCTGGACGCCAGGGGAACTGGTCGCTGGTTTCAGGACATCATGGACCCGGCGGCCCAGATGGACGGCGCGGAGCCTCCGGGCCAGATTGACACGCTGGACCTGACGCAGGTTCTGATCAAGGCGGCGGGGGCCGAGGTTGCCGCGACCGGGGCGCTGACCGTCGACAATTCGGGCGCCACGACCCTTCAGGGCATGCCGGCCCCGACCGGGACGATCAACGTCGACATCAAGGGCGTCAGCAAGCTGATCGACAACCTGATCGCGATGGGAATGCTGCCTGATGATCAGGCGATGGGCGCACGGATGATGCTGGGCATGTTCACCCGGCCCGGCGCCGCGCCGGACCAGGTGACCTCGGTGATCGAGTTCAGGGACGGCGGGGTTTTCGCCAACGGCCAGCAGCTTCAGTGACCGGGCGTGATCGGGTGCTCCGGCCTTGCGCCGGGGCGCGCGCGGGACTACCTCAGCCCGACACAAAGCGGGACTGACCCATGACCTCCAGCCTGTCCGACCTGACCCTGGCCCTGCTTGACGCCGCAAAGCGCGCCGGGGCCGACAGCGCCGACGCACTTGCGGTGTCTGGCACGGCCCTGTCGATCGAGATCCGCAAGGGCGCGCTGGAGCAGGCCGAACGGTCCGAAGGCGTGGAAATCGGGTTGCGCGTGCTGATGGGTCGGCGTCAGGCCTGCGTTTCCGCCTCTGACACCACGCCCGAGACGATCCGCGCCCTGGCCGAGCGCGCGGTCGCAATGGCGCGCGAGGCACCGGAAGACCCGCATGCCGGGTTGGCCGATACCGGGCAACTGGCCACCGACCGGGATCCGGCCGGGCTGGACCTGGCCGACCCGTCGCCCGAACCCGGACCGGCGGACCTGGAGTCACAGGCGCGTGCGGTCGAGGCGGCCGCGCTGGATGCGAAGGGCATCACTCAGGTCGAGGCGGCGGCCTCGTATTCCCGGCGTCAGATGCATCTGGCGGCGACGAACGGGTTTTCCGGCGGATATGGCCGAACCTCGACCTCGCTTTCCGCGGTTGCCTTCACCGGCCAGGGCACCGAAATGCAGCGCGACTACGCCGGGGAATCCCGCGCCCACGCCGCCGACATGCCGGAAGCCGAGCGGATCGGCAGGCTTGCCGCCGAACGCACGCTGCAACGCGTGGGCCCGGTGAAACCGAAAACCGGAACTTACCCGGTCCTTTACGACGAACGCGTTGCGGCATCGCTGATCGGGCATCTTCTGTCGGCGATCAACGGCGGTGCGGTCGCGCGCGGGTCAAGCTGGGCGCGGGATCTTCTGGGCAGCCGGGTGCTGCCCGAGGGCCTGTCGCTGATCGAAGACCCGCACCGCCCGCGCATCAGTTCGTCGCGGCCCTTCGACGGAGAAGGGCTGGCGACCCGGCACCGCGTCGTCGTGGCCGACGGGATCCTGACCGGCTGGGTTCTGGATCTGGCGACCGGCCGCAAGCTGGGGATGGCCTCGACCGCGAACGCGGCCCGCGGGACCGGCGCGCCGCCGTCACCCTCGACCACCAACATCGACCTGACACAGGGCGCGCGCAGTCGGGCCGACCTGATCGCCGAGATGGGCACCGGGCTGCTGATCACCTCGATGATCGGGTCCACCATCAACGCGACGACCGGCGACTATTCGCGCGGGGCCTCGGGCTTCTGGGTGCAGAACGGCCAGATCTCGCATCCGGTCCACGAATGCACCATCGCCGGAAACCTGCGCGACATGCTGCTGCGGATCCGCCCCGCGAATGACGCGCGGTCGCATCTTTCGACGCGGGTGCCGTCGATCCTGATCGACGGGATGACCCTTGCCGGAGCGTGACCTGGCGCTTTTGACCGACGCCGCGCGTGAGGCTGGCCGCATCGCGCTGCGCTTCTGGCGGCGGGATCCGAAGGTCTGGGACAAGGGTGGCGACCACGGCCCGGTGACCGAGGCCGACCTTGCGGTCAACGACATGCTGAAGGCGCGGCTTCTGGCCGCCCGGCCGGATTACGGCTGGTTGTCCGAGGAAACACCGGATGATGCGGCGCGGCTGGACTGCGACACCGTGTTCATCATCGACCCGATCGACGGCACCCGCGCCTTTGTCGCCGGGGAAGAGACCTTCGCCCACTCGCTGGCTGTCGCACATCGGGGCGAGGTGACGGCTGCGGTGGTGTTTCTGCCGGCGCTGGACCTGATCTATACCGCGTCGCAGTTCTCGGCTCCGCTGAAGGACGGACAACCGATTCAGGCCAGCCGCCGTGATCGGCTTGAAGGCGCGCATGTCCTGACGACAAAAGCCAACCTTGCACCAGAGAAGTGGCCCGGCGGCGCGCCCGAGATCGAGCGCCACTTCCGTGCCTCGCTGGCATACCGGCTGTGCCTTGCGGCGGAGGGGCGGTTCGACGGGATGCTGACCCTGCGCGACGCCTGGGAATGGGATATCGCCGCTGGTGGCCTGATTGCCGCCAAGGCCGGGGCGGTCGTCACCGATCGTCATGGCAAGGCGTTGCGGTTCAACACCGCTGCCGCGCTGTCCGAGGGCGTGCTGGCCTTGCCGCCCCTCTTGCATGCGGATGCCATCGGCCGGCTGCGGGCATAGATCTGGAAGCAATCGGCCCGAAGCCTTTGGTGGCTTCGGGCCGGATCCTGGTCTTAGCGTTTCGGTCCTTTCGGCGGCACGAAGCGCTTCGTGGTATCCTTGGCGTCGGCCTTCGGTCTTGCGGGTCGCGCAGCGGGTGCAGCACCTGCCCTGTCATAGAGCTTTTTCTCGTATGGCTTTTTTCCAGCGGTGGCCGGGCCCTTGAAGCCGCCCGGCTTGCCCGGGCCATCACGCTTGACGAAGGGGCGCGCGTCGTCGCCCTTCGCGGCGTAAGGCTTTCGGGCCGGACGGTCGCTTGACTCTTCCCGCGGCTTGTAGCCTTCGGACCGGGGTTTATAGCCTTCGGCCTGCGGCTTGTAACCCTCTGCCTTGGGCTTGTAGCCCTCCTCGCGAGGCTTCGCCCCTTCGGAGCGCGGCTTGTAGCCTTCGCTTTTCGGCCTGAACCCGGCGCCTTCCGAGGCGTGGCTCTTGTAGCCGCCGGCCCGACCGGGCTTGTCCGCCGGTCCGCCATGGCTTTTGAAGCCGGTCGACCGGGGGACCGTTTTCTGGTCCGGAGACCAGCGCGGCTTGCGCGAGGCATCGTCCGAGGTGGATGCGGCGGGGCGGGGTGCGCGCTCGGCATAAGGCTTTGAGGCCGGACGCGGGCGGTCGCCGTCCTCACGCCGCTGGTAGGGTCGCTCTTCGCGCTTTTCCGCCCGTTCGGGGCGGGCTTCGCGCGGGGCCGGGCGGGGCCGGTCCTCGTATTTCGGCTTTGGCCGCGATTCTGGCGCCGCGTGCGGCGTCGATGCTTCGGCCCCGGCGTCTTCGACCACGCGCGGCGGCTTCGGCGTATAGGCCGGCTTTTCGCTGCGCTCAGCCCTGTAGGGGCGATCGAAGCGGGGCTTGTCAAAGCGGGGCTTTTCGACGCGAGGACGGTCAAGGTCGGGCTCTCCCTCGATCCGGTCCATCACGATGCCCTTGTCAAGCTCGATCCCGGACTTGAAGCGCCCGGCAAGCGGCTCGGCGATCTGGACGAAGGTTTCGTCCTCACGCACCCGGATCGCGCCGATCCCGTCCTTGGCGATGGAGCCTGCATCGCAGATCTTCGGCAAAAGCCAGCGCGCCTCGGCGCGGCCAGCGCGACCGACCGAGATGCGGAACCAGACCGACGGTCCGAACTCGCCCCGTTCGCGCGGCGCGGAAGGCGTGGGCATTGCCGTGTCGGTCGACAGCACCTCGGGCGCAGACCGGCCCTCGCGCCAAAGCCGGACGAAGGCGGCTGCAATGGCTTCGGGGCCGACCTGTTCCAGAAGGTCAGCCGCAATCCCGGCCTCGTCGCCGATGGGCGCCGACAGCGTGGGATGTTCCAGAATGCGCAGGTCGTCCTTGGCCTGAACATCGTCCGCGCCCGGAGCAGCGCCCCATTCGGCGGTAACTTTCGCGCCGGCAAGCAGGCGCTGGGCCTTCTTGAATTCTGCCGGGGTCACGATCAGCGCCGAGACGCCCTTTTTCCCGGCACGGCCCGTGCGGCCCGACCGGTGCAGCAGAATCTCGGAGTTCGAGGGCAGGTCGGCGTGGATCACCAGCTCCAGCCCCGGCAGGTCGATCCCGCGGGCGGCCACGTCGGTCGCAATGCAGACCCGTGCGCGTCCGTCGCGCAGGGCTTGCAGGGCATGGGTGCGTTCCTGTTGGCTAAGCTCGCCCGACAAGGCCACGACCTGGAACCCCCGGTTGCCCATGCGGGCCATCAGGTGGTTCACGTTGACCCGCGTCTTGCAAAAGACGATGGCGGTCTGCGATTCGTAGAACCGCAGGATGTTGAAGATCGCATGTTCGCGGTCGCGCACGGCGACGCTGATCGCACGGTATTCGATGTCGACGTGCTGGCGCGCCTCGCCCTGCGCCTGAATGCGGAGGGCGTCTTTCTGGAAGGTTCCCGCCAGCTTTTCGATCTCTTTCGGCACGGTGGCCGAGAACATCAGCGTGCGGCGTTCCGGCTGGGCGGCGGCAAGGATGAACTCCAGATCCTCGGCAAAACCAAGATCCAGCATCTCATCCGCCTCGTCCAGAACGGCGGCTTTCAGGCCCGAAAGGTCAAGGCTGCGCCGTTCGATGTGGTCGCGCAGACGGCCCGGAGTTCCGACGACGATGTGCGCGCCGCGTTCCAGCGCGCGCTTTTCGGTGCGGTAGTCCATGCCGCCGACACAGGTGGCGATCTTCGCGCCTGCCCCGGAATAAAGCCATTCAAGCTCACGCGCGACTTGCAAGGCAAGCTCACGCGTCGGGGCGATGACAAGGGCCAGCGCGTGGTCGGCGTAAAGCAGCACGTCCTGGCCGCCAAGGATTTCGGGAGCAATCGCAAGCCCGAAGGCCACCGTCTTGCCCGACCCGGTCTGCGCCGACACCAGAAGGTCGCGCCCGGCAACGCCGTCGACCAGCATTGCGTCCTGCACGGCAGTCAGGCTTTCATAGCCCTTGCCTGCCAAAGCCTGCGCCAGCGGCGCGGCCACGTTCATCATCATCACGAATGTCTTTCCAAAGGGGGGTGCGTTTTGCACCCGGTAAGCCAGATCGGCCCCTGTCCCTTTGGCCCCGAGCCTCCTCGCCCGTGGCTCCGAACTCTCGGCCGCCCGGGGGCACTATCCCAAACCCGCCGGGTTGTATAGGGCTTTGCGGGGCGCGGGGCGCGGGCGCTTGACCTTCCGTGCATCCGTGGCAAGATTTGATCATCAAGGTGAGGGTGGGAATGTCCGTGTCGCGCAAGATTGTCCTGGCCGTAGTCGCAGTGCTTGCCGCCTGTACCTCGCGGGGGGAATTCACCGCAGCCCCGGCGAACCTTGGGACGGCGAGGACTGAAACGATCTTTGTCGGAACCACGCGCGCTGCGGATGACGCTGGGTTCGGCTTCGGGCGCGCCGACAGCATGAGCTTTTTCCGCTATGATATATCGATCCCTTCAGATCGCGATCCGGGTGAGCTGAGCTGGCCACCCAGAACCCGAAGCCCCGACCCCGAAAGGGACTTCCTGACCGCCAAGGAGCTTGCCTTTCCCTCTCCTGACAGTTTCAGAGTCGCCCTCGCCAAGGAGTTGCGCTTGCAGAAGGTCACGTCGGCGGTGGTCTATGTGCACGGCTTCAACACCAACATGGCCGAGGGCGTTTACCGCTTTGCCCAGATGCATCATGACCTCGACGTGCCGGCAGTCGCGGTGCACTACTCCTGGCCCTCGCGCGGGTCGGCCCTTGGTTACCTGCACGACCGGGATTCTGCGGCGTTCGGACGCAGCGGGCTGGAGGACCTTCTGGACCAGGTTGCAGCGGCGGGCGCGACCGAAATCGCCGTCGTAGCCCATTCGATGGGCGCTGCGCTGACAATGGAAACCCTTCGGCAGATCGCGTTGTCACGCAACATGCGGGTCATGGACAGGATTGGCGGGGTCGTGCTGATCTCGCCCGACATCGACGTGGATGTCTTCCGGTCCCAGGCCCGCGACATGGGCAAGCTACCGCTGCCCTTCGTGATCTTCGGAAGCTCCGGCGACCGGATTCTGGGGGTTTCGGCAACCATTGCCGGGGCGCCCGAACGGTTGGGCAACCTTTCGGACATCAGCCGGATCGCAGAATTCGGTGTGACCTACCTTGATACGGCAGCCTTCAGCACCGGTTCGGGACATATGAATCTTGCCACAAGTCCGGCCCTGATCAGCCTGTTTGGCGGCATTGCCAGTATGGAAGAGGCGTTCGCAAAGGACGAAAAATCGCGCGTTGGCCTGCTGCCGGGCATCGTGCTGACCGTCCGGGGTGCAACCGAGGTCGTCCTTGCGCCGGTTGCTGCAATTGGCGAGAGCGGCGAACAGTAGGGCCGGGCCCGGATCAGCGGCGGCGCAGGTAGACGTAGTAGGCGCCAGATCCGCCGTGCCGCAGGTGTGCCTCGGTCACCTGCAACACCGCCGGCCCCAGCGGTGGAAGGTGCAGCCAGCCGGGCACCTGATGCCGCAACGCGCCAGTGCGCTGCGGGATCGGGCCGCCGTCATCGCGCCGCTTGCCCTTCCCCGTGATGACCAGCACCAGCCGCAGGCCTTGGCCCTGCGCGTTCAGGATGAAGCGGATCAGTTCAGGGTGGGCTTCGGACAGCGTCATGCCATGCAGATCGATGCGCGCTTCGGGCGCAAGCTTGCCGCGCGTCATCTTGCCATGGGTCTTGGCGTCCATCTGCAAGGCGGCCCTGGCCAAAGCCTCGGCCGGCCCGGGCGCAAGGTCGCGGCGTTCGGGCAGGCGGGCCTTTTCGCCCAGCAGGAAGGGTGACAGGCGGGGCCGGGTGTGGTGCAAGGGGTCGGGCGTGCGCGGCAGGTCCGCTTCTGGCGGCCGGGGCATCACCGGATGCAGGGCGCGAGTCGAGCGGGCAACACTGTGCCAAAGCTCCTCCTCATCGGGAGTAAGACGGCGGCGGCGCGACATGGATCAGTTGTCTTCCAGCATGGCATAGGCCCGGTCGATCGGCAGCAACAGCACCATCCGGCCGCCGTCCTTGATCGTTCCGGCCGCATCGCCGGCACCAGCGCCCGTGCCATAGAAGATGTCGGCCCGCTGCAGCCCCTTGATCGCGCCGCCGGTATCTTGCGCGACCATCAGGCTGCGGATCGGGTCGCGGCCATCTTTCTCGATCCAGACAGGCGCACCGAGAAGGGTGAACTTCGGGTCGACCGCGACCGAGCGCATCGTGGTGATCGACCGGCCCATCGCCCCGATCGGGCCATCAGACGGCTCCAGCGTCGCGATCTTGCGAAAGAAGACGTAGGACGGGTTGGTGTAAAGCAGCGCCTTGCCCGCGCCCGGGTTGTTCCTGACCCAACTGGCAATTTCCGGCGCCGAGACCTGGTCAAGACTGTGCGTCCCGCGCCGCACCATCTCTTGCCCGATCGACCGGTAGGCGTGGCCATTCGCTCCGGCATAGCCGACCCGGACGACCGTGCCGTCGGTCATCCGGATCCGGCCCGACCCTTGCACCTGAAGGAAATAGACATCGACCGGATCATCCAGCCAGGCCAGCTCCAGCCCCCGGCCGGAGATGGCGCCGCCTTCGATCGCTTCGCGGGAATGGAACACCGTCCCATCGCGCAGTTCGGGCGGGCGGCGGAAGATCGGATGCTGGAACCGGCCGGACCGCACGGGCGATCCGTCAAGCTCGGGTTCGAAATAGCCGGTAAAGAGGGCGGGCGGCGCGCCGACCACGACCGGCTTGAAGAACAGCTCGAAGAAGCTGCGGGCCGACACGTCGTCCGGGGGCACGTCGGCGGCAACCGCGCAGACCGGCGCCCAGTCGGGCTGATCGATAAGGTCGCAGGTGCGCAGGAACGAGGCCAGCGCCTGGGAGTGGTTGTCGTCGCGCCAGCCGTCCAGCGCCTCGAAGTCCAGCATCTGGGCCGGGGCCGGCGTTGCGACGGTCATTGCCGCCAGCGCCGCAAGGATGCGAATGCCATTGCCCATACCAAGGGCGTCAGTCGCCGGTGGCCACAAGCTGCCAGTTCGGATCGTCAGACCCCATGGCGCGCGCGAAGGTCCAGGTATCGCGGGATTTCTTGATCTCGCGCGGGCTGCCTTCGACGATCTCTCCGGCCTTGTTGCGCACGACATAGGTCTGTTCGCCCACGAAGCGGACCGCGATTTCCGCCATCCGGCTTTCGGTGTTGAAGGTCGCCTCCTGCAGAGCAAGCTCTTTCATTCCGACGAAGCTGGCTTCGATCGTCAGCCCGTCGCCGTCGCGCACCGCGATCGCCTCGGCAAAGCTTGCCTCGACATCGTCCGACAGGAACGGCCGGATGCGGTCAAGTTCGCCCTTTTCGAAGGCGATCAGGATCATCTCGTAGGCCCCGCGGGCGCCTTCCAGAAACGGGGTGACCGTGAACGAGGGTTCCGCCTGCTTCATGGCCGCAAGCGCGCGGGCCGCGTCCGAGCCTTCGGCGACGTGATCGGTAATGTCGCGGTCGGGTCCGCCCTCGATCACCTCGAAATCCCGGCGAACGCGCGGACGCACGTCCTCAAGCGGGACGGGGGGCTTTTCAAACCCCTCGCGGGTGCCAAGGACAGACCGCAGCTTCAGCACCAGAAAGATCGCGATCCCGGCAAGGACCAGCAGCTGGATCAGGGATCCGTTCATGACAACCTCTGACGGGTTCGAGTTCTGTTTGGCTAAGTCAGCCTTTACCCCTATGTAGGGTGGGGTTCCCGCGAAGTCTACCAGAGGCGGGACATGAAAGTCCTTGAGATCTGACATGTGGCTAAAGCTTGCGTTTCTGGTCGTTCCGCTGGCGGAAATCGCCCTCTATGTGCTGATCGGCAGGGTTATCGGCGTCTGGCTGACCCTGGCCTGGGTGATCCTGTCCGCCGCGATTGGCATCTACATCCTGAAGCGTGCGTCGCGGTTCGGGACGATTACCCTTGACCGGGGCATGCAGGCGCTTGGGCATCCCCTGTCACCGCTGGCCCGGCGCGTGATGCAGATCCTGGCCGCGATCCTTCTGATCCTGCCTGGGTTCCTGACTGACACGCTTGGCCTTCTTCTGCTTTTGCCGCCGCTTCAGACGGGCCTCATCGGTCTTCTTGCGGCCCGGATCACGGTCCACCGCGCCGGCGCTGGCCAGGGCATGACCGTTGACGGTGACTGGCACGAGGTTGATCCCGCACCGGACGGCCGCCTGAGCGGGCCGGACCGGGCCGACCCACCCTCGGGATGGACGCGCCATTGAGGGGCGGGGCGTGACCTGATAGGAACACGCGCAAATGTTTTGGGAGTTTCCTTGATGGCCGTCGAAAACCAGGCTGGCAACGGTGCCGGCACGCCTACACCTCCTCAGGTCCGCACGCAAATCGTGGCGCAGTACATCCGCGACATGTCGTTCGAAAACGTGGCGGTTCAGAAGGGCCTGACCGGCACCGACCTGCAGCCCGAGATCCAGATGTCCGTCATCCCC
Source organism: Rhodobacterales bacterium (assembly GCA_031441285.1). Classification (GTDB taxonomy): domain Bacteria; phylum Pseudomonadota; class Alphaproteobacteria; order Rhodobacterales; family Rhodobacteraceae; genus Tabrizicola. The sequence continues at coordinate 4,461 of JANOER010000094.1, read as the reverse complement.
GATGCGCGCAAACGGTCGGTCGAAAACCAGTACGACGTGATCTCGAAATACAAGGTCGCCTCGCGCAACAAGGTGAACAACGAAACGTTGTATCTGCTTGAGCTGGAATATGGCGCGACCTTCCTGATCGAGGGCCTTCCCGACGAACAGTTGCATCCGTTCCTGCTGATCGAGTGCCAGCGCCTGCTGTTCCCCTATGTCCGCCGGATCGTCCTGGACACCATCCGCGACGGAGGTTTTCCGCCCTTTAGCTTCGACCCGGTCGATTTTGTGTCGCTTTACCGGCAAGAGCTGGCCCGTCGGGTGCAGGCCCAGCAGGCAGCACCTGCCGAAAAGGCGAACTGAGGCTTACGCCTTCTTCTTCCAGACAGCGGCGTCGCCCATAGCCGCGATCATCGCGTCATGGGCGGCGGTTTCTTCCGGCGACAGCCGGGGCGGCAGGGCTTCGGAGCGCGGGCGCGGGCGCCACGCGCGTTCGCCGGTCTGGCCCCGGGCCTGCGCGGGTGTTGCGCTGCCCAGAACAAGGTCGGGCTGCCGGCCGCCGATCAGCTCGAGATAGACTTCCGCCAGAATCTCGCTGTCCAGAAGCGCCCCGTGCTTTTCGCGCATCGAATTGTCGATGCCGAACCGCCGGCAAAGCGCATCAAGCGACGCGGGAGATCCGGGATATTTCGCGCGGGCGATGGTCAGAGTGTCGGTTGCCCGGCCCTGAGGCAGACCGGGCAGACCGGCGCGGTCCAGCTCGGCGTTCAGGAACTTCATGTCGAAACTGGCGTTGTGGATCACCAGCCGCGACTCGCCGATGAAGTCGAGGAACGCTTGCCCGATCCGGGAAAAGACCGGTTTGTCGCGCAAGGTCACCCCGGCGGGGCGTATGGCCTCTCTGGTGTCCAGAAGGTCGGGACCGATGCCATGCACCTCGAACGCCTCGCGCGGCATGCCGCGTTCGGGGTTGATGTATTGATGCCAGGTCCGCCCCGTCGGAAGGTGGTTCATCAACTCGATCGCGCCGATTTCGACGATCCGGTGCCCCTCGGTGGGTTCGAACCCGGTGGTTTCGGTGTCGAGGACGATTTCACGCATCTTTGGCCATCCGCTGCCGGACATCGGCCAGCACATCCTTCACGCCTTGGCGGGCGGCTTCAAGGCTGGTCGTAGCGATGACATAGTCAGCCCGCGCGCGCTTGTCGGCGTCGGGCATCTGGCGCGACCGGATCAGCACGAAATCGGCCTCGGACATGCCCCGCGCCAGAACCCTGTCGCGTTGCACCGATGGCGGAGCGGACACCACGACCACGGCATCGCAGTCCCCGGTCAGGCCTGATTCGTACAGCAGCGGGATGTCCAGAAGGACGATGTCGCTGCCCGCGTGGCAGGCCAGAAACCCAGCGCGGTCCTGGCCGACAAGCGGGTGGACAACGGAGGTCAGGCGATCCAGTGCGGCCGGATCTTCCTGGATCAGCGCCCGCAGTCGCGACCGGTTCACCCGACCGTCCGGGTCTATTGCCTCCGGGAATATTCCCGCGACCGCGACGGCAGCCGGTTGTCCGGGCTCGTAAAGCCGGTGGACGGCGGCATCGGCATCCCAGACCGGGATGCCCGCCTCCGCAAACATCGCCGCGGTGGTGGATTTCCCCATGCCGATCGACCCGGTCAGGCCCAGCCGGAAGGTCATGCCAGCAGCACGGCCTTGCGGGTGGCCTCGTCCACTTCGGGACGGATGCCGAACCAGCGTTCAAAGCCGGGGGCCGCCTGATGCAGAAGCATGCCAAGCCCGTCGACGGTCGTGCAGCCCCGCGCGTCGGCGTCGATCAAGAGCCGGGTCTTCAGCGGCGTATAGACCAGATCGGTGACCAGCGCCCTGGGGTTCAGGCCGTCGAGGTTGACGCGGAAGTCGGGCTTGCCGGTCATCCCCAGCGAGGTGGTGTTCACGACCGTCACCGCATCCTCAAGGATCGTGCCGGCCTGAACCCATTCATGGACATGGATCTTCGCCCCGAAATCCGATCGCAGCGCGTCGGCGCGGGGGCGGGTGCGGTTCGCCACCCGAACCTCGGGCACGCCCACCTCGATCAGCGCGGCAACCACCGCCCGTGCGGCCCCGCCCGCGCCGAAAACCACCGCCGGACCCGTCGCCGGAGCCCAGTGCGGCGCATGTTGCCGCAGGTTCGCGACAAATCCCGATCCGTCGGTGTTGTCGGCGTGAATCTTGCCGTCCTTGCGGAAAATCAGCGTGTTCGCCGCCCCGATCAGCGCCGCCCGGTCGGTGACGATGTCGGCGATGTGCAGGATCGCCTCCTTGTGCGGGATCGTCACGTTCAGCCCGACAAAGCCCAGCCGCGGCAGGGTTCGGATCAGGTCGGGCAGATCCAGTGGAGCGATGTCGATCGGAATGTAATGCCCCTTCAGCCCGTAGCGCTTCAGCCAGTAGCCATGCAGCGCCGGGCTGCGGCTGTGGGCAATCGGGTGGCCGATGACGCCGGCCAGCGGGATGCGGGGATGATCGGTCATCGGGCGATCATGCCCCGAGTTCCTGCCCAAGCCAACAGCGGCAGCACGGGCAGGCCCAGAATGGTGAAATGGTCACCGGTGATGGCGGAAAAGAGCCGAACTCCCTCTTCCTCGATCTTGTAGCCCCCGACCGAGTGGCGGATGCTCTCCCAGTTCCGCTGAACATAGTCGTCCAGATAGCTGTCCGAGATTGCGTGCATCGTCAGCCGCGCCTCGGCCACATGACGCCAGACCGGTTCGCCATTCTCATAGGCAACGATGGCGGACAATAGCCGGTGCGACTTGCCGCTTAGCCGGCGCAGGTGATCACGGGCCTCGTCCATGCTGCCCGGCTTCGAGAAGATCACGCCGTCAAGCTCCAGCACCTGGTCGCAGCCAAGGACAAGATCCCCGGGGCGTCTGTCGGCAACCTTGCGCGCCTTCATCTCGGCCAAAGCGTCTGCGATGTCGCGCGGCCTGGCACCTTCCGCCAGCAGCGCCGCCTTTGCCGCATCTTCATCCACCCGTGGCGCGACCGCCTCGACCGCAAGCCCGGCCGCACGCAAAAGCTGCAGCCGGGTGGAGGAGGTCGAGGCAAGGACGAAAGCCATGGGCAACCCTGTGCATATCCGCGGTTTGTTCTCTTGGACGCTTTCGCCGAACCGGACGCCCGGGCTTGAACGGCCACTTCGTCACGTGCGTCCGGGCAAGCCCCGGGTCAGATATCCCGCTGTGCGCAGGCTTGTCACGTTCTTTGGGACAAAATCGGTCGTCCTCTGGCCTTGTCTGCTTGGCTGTGGATAAGGTCTATCCCGGCTTCAGCGCAAGATATTGTAAAGATTAACACTATTCCGATATCGGTCTAGCAGACCCGACTTATCCTGCATTTTTCCACACCGGCACGGCCTTGTGGAAACCCCAGGTATGAAACCCGCAATCCTCTTCTGCACAGGCCCTACATCATCCTCATTCCTTCTTTTCAATCTTCTTTATAGAAGACAGTGGTAGGCAATGATCCGGGGAATGCGACGATGATAACGGGGTTTCTGACCGACTGGTATCTGGTGATCAAGGCGCTGCATGTGATCGCGATCATCGCCTGGATGGCGGGTCTCTTCTACCTGCCCCGGCTTTACGTCTACCACGCCGAGCAGGTTCAGGCCGGCAGCCGGACCGATGCCATGTTCCAGACGATGGAGCGGCGTTTGCTGAAAGCGATCATGACCCCGTCGATGATCGCCGCCTGGATCTTCGGGCTGGGGCTGGTGGCGACACCGGGTGTCGTGGACTGGTCCGCGCCCTGGTCCTGGGCCAAGGCTGCATCGGTCCTTTTGATGACCGGCTTTCACGGCTGGCTGTCCGCCCGCCGCAAGGACTTTGCCGACGGCGTGAACACCCGCAGCGGTCGCACCTACCGGATGATGAACGAGGTGCCGACCATGCTGATGGTCATCATCGTCTTTGCCGTCATCACCCGGTTCTGATCCCCGCCTCTCGCGATCCGGTTGACTTTTCCTGCCGCCCGCACTATCCGCCCCGGTGCAGGGCCGTCCGGCCCACCGCATCTCCCGATCCAACTCCGCTTCGATCTGCCTGACCGGCGGGTCGCGCAAAAGGGCATTCCATGACCGTTGAACGTGTGAACCTCTGGGACCTCAAGGCCAAGACCCCCGCCGATCTTCTGGCCATGGCCGAAGAGTGGGAGATCGAGAACGCCCCGTCGATGCGCAAGGGCGAGATGATGTTCTCGATCCTGAAAGAGCACGCCGAAGGAGGCTGGGAGATCGGCGGCGATGGCGTGCTGGAGGTGCTGCAGGACGGCTTCGGATTTCTGCGCAGCCCCTCGGCCAACTACCTGCCGGGGCCGGATGACATCTACGTCTCGCCCGACATCCTGCGGCAGTTCAGCTTGCGCACTGGAGACACCATCGAAGGCGTGATGGCCGCCCCGAAAGAGAATGAGCGTTACTT
>JANOER010000093.1:0-4045 GCA_031441285.1 Rhodobacterales bacterium | reverse complement strand
GACTTCACGCCGCTTTCGGACATGCGCGCCAGCGCGGACTACCGGATGGCCGTGGCGCAGAACCTGATGCGACGCTATTTCCACGACCTGAGCGGCGTGCCGGTGTCGGTGCTGGAGGTCGCGCCATGACCACGGGCCTTGCCCTGCCGCATGACGCGGCCCCGCTGCATGTCACGGGCCAGGCCCGCTATATCGACGATATCGCGCTGCCGTCGAACACGCTGTATCTGGCGTTCGGCCTGTCCGACATTGCGCATGGCGAGATCGAAAGCCTGGACCTGACGGCGGTGCGCGCCGCTTTGGGTGTGGTGGCGGTGCTGTCGGCCGGCGACCTGCCGGACATGCCCGATTGCAGCCCCTCGGCGCAGGACGAGCCGCTTCTGGCGGTCGGCAAGGTGCATTATCTTGGGCAGCCGGTGTTTCTGGTGGTCGCAGACAACCACCTTGCGGCCCGCAAGGCGGCGCGGCTGGGAAAGCTTGTCTGCCGCAAGCTGACCGCACTTCTGACCGTCGACGACGCATTGACGGCAAACAGCCGGTTCGAACAGGGCCCCGTGGTCTGGCAGAAAGGTGATGCGGCGGCGGCCATCGCCGGTGCGTCGCAGGTGATCGAAGGATCGTTCGAGGTCGGCGGACAGGAACACTTCTATCTGGAAGGCCAGGTCGCCGCGGCCATTCCGCAGGAGGGCGGGGACATGCTGGTCCATTCCTCGACCCAGCACCCGACCGAGGTGCAGCACAAGGTCGCGCATGCCCTGCATCTGCCGATGAGCGCGGTGCGCGTCGAAGTGCGGCGGATGGGCGGCGGTTTTGGCGGCAAGGAAAGCCAGGGCAATGCCCTTGCGATCGCCTCGGCGCTGGCCGCGCGGCTGACCGGACGGCCCTGCCGGATGCGCTATGACCGCGACGACGACATGATGATCACCGGCAAGCGGCACGACCTGCGGATCGGCTACCGCGCCGGGATCGACACCGAGGGACGGATTCTGGGGTTGGAGTTCACCCATCTTTTCCGCTGCGGCTGGAGCCAGGATCTCAGCCTTCCGGTGGCCGACCGGGCGATGCTGCATGCCGACAATTGCTATCATCTGCCCGACATCCGGATCGAAAGCCACCGGCTGCGGACCAACACGCAAAGCGCCACGGCCTTCCGGGGTTTCGGCGGGCCGCAGGGCATGGTCGGGATCGAACGGGTGATGGACCACGCCGCCTTCGCGGTGGTCCGCGACCCGCTGGCGGTGCGACGCGTCAACTTCTATCGCGCGAGTGACGAGGGCGAAGCCTCCGGCGGGGATATTTCCGCAAAGATGAAACCGCAAACGACGCCCTATCACATGCCCGTGGAAGATTTCATCGGGCACGAACTGGTGGCGGATTTGGAGCGCACATCGGACTACGCGGCGCGCAAGGCCGGGATTGCGGCCTGGAATGCGCGATCTGCGGTCCTGAAACGGGGGATCGCGCTGACCCCGGTGAAGTTCGGGATTTCCTTCACGCTGACCTGGCTGAACCAGGCGGGCGCGCTGGTGCATGTCTATCAGGATGGCTCGATCCAGTTGAACCATGGCGGGACCGAGATGGGGCAGGGCCTGTTCCAGAAGGTAGCGCAGGTGACGGCGGGGGTCTTCGGGCTGGACGCAGGGGTAGTGAAGATCACTGCGACGGATACGGCAAAGGTGCCGAATACCAGCGCCACCGCAGCCAGTTCTGGGGCGGACCTGAACGGGATGGCGGCCAAGGCGGCGGCGGAAATCATCCGCGCACGGCTGGCCGAGTTCATTGCCGAGAAGCATCAGGTCAAGGCCTCGGCGGTCCGGTTCCGCGAAGGCGAGGTGCGGGTTGCCGGCGAGGTCTATCCTTGGGCGCAGGTGGTTGCCTGGGCCTATCAGGCGCGGATCAGCCTGTCCTCGACCGGCTTTTACGCCACGCCCAAGATCGTGTGGGACCGGGTGCGGGGGACAGGACGGCCGTTCTTCTATTTCGCCTATGGCGCGGCGGTGACGGAAGTGGTGATCGACCGGCTGACCGGCGAAAACCGCATCCTGCGCGCCGACATCCTGCACGATACCGGAACCTCGCTGAATCCGGCCATCGACATCGGCCAGATCGAAGGCGCCTATGTTCAGGGCGCCGGCTGGCTGACGACGGAAGAGCTTGTCTGGGACGCGAACGGGCGGCTGGCGACCCATGCGCCCTCGACCTACAAGATCCCGGCCTGTTCGGACCGGCCCGCGGTCTTCAACGTGGCCCTTTGGGGCAAACCCAACCGCGAGGATGCGGTGGGCAAGTCGAAAGCGGTGGGCGAGCCACCGTTCATGCTGGGGATCTCGGCCCTGATGGCGCTTTCGGACGCGGTAGCGGCCTGCGGCGACGGGTCGGCCTATCCGGCTCTGGATGCGCCGGCCACGGCGGAACGCATCCTGATGGCCGTGAAAAGGGTTGAGGCGGGTTCCGATCTTTCACAGAAAGATCATGCAGCGCGAGGCGGTGATGTTTGACCTTGCCGCCCTGTCCGCCGCCCTTGCCACCCACGGACCGGTGGCCCGCGTGGTGATTGCGGGGTTTCAGGGCTCGTCCCCGCGCGAAGTCGGGGCGGCCATGCTGGTCTGGCGGGACGGACAGTCCGGGACCATCGGCGGCGGGGCGCTTGAATTCGAAGCGGCGGCAGCGGCGCGGCTGATGCTGGAAAACCGCTCGCTGACGACTTCAGCCGCTACGCCCGCCCGTGTGGACCGCGTGGCGCTGGGGCCGGCGCTGGGTCAGTGCTGCGGTGGGGCGGTGACCCTTTGGACCGAGATCTTTGCGGCACCGGCCAAGCCCGAAGCGGGCGTGATCGCGCGCGGGGCGGGGGCAAGGCCTTTGGCGGTCAGCCGGCTTTTGGCGGCAGCGCGCGGGCAGGGGCTGCGCCCGGCTTCGGGACTGGTGGCGGGCTGGCTGGTTGAGCCGGTGGCCGAGGCCGGCCGTCAGGTCTGGGTCTGGGGTGCGGGGCATGTCGGCCGGGCGCTGGTGTCCGTGCTTGCGCCGCTTCCCGGGATTGCGGTGACCTGGATCGACGTCAGCCCCGACCGGTTTCCGCTGGTGGTGCCGGAGGGTGTAACAGTCGTGCCTGCGGCCGACCCCGCTGTCCTTGCCGACCACGCGCCGGTCGGGGCCGAGCATCTGATCCTGACTTTCAGCCACGCCTTGGACCTTGATCTGTGCCACCGGCTTCTGGGCCGGGGCTTCCGGTCCTGCGGCCTGATCGGCAGCGCCACGAAATGGGCAAGGTTCCGGTCACGGCTGCTGGCACTTGGCCATGATGCAGGGGCGACAGGGCGCATTCGCTGCCCGATCGGCGACCCGGCCCTTGGCAAACACCCCCAGGCGATCGCGGTCGGCGTGGTAGCAGAACTGTTGAAGGCCGCCACTCCGGCGGCAAGGGAGATGCGGGCATGACCGGACGGCCAGAGCTTCTGCGTGTCGAAGGGATCACCAAGGCCTATCCGGGCGTGGTGGCGAATTCGGACGTGTCCTTCGCCATTGCCGAGGGCGAGATCCATGCCTTGCTTGGCGAGAACGGGGCCGGAAAGTCGACCATGGTCAAGATGATCTATGGTCTGGTGCGGCCCGATACCGGCCAGATGTCCCTGCGCGGGGGGGCCTATCAGCCGGGCAAACCGGCCGAGGCGCGGCGGTTGGGCGTGGCGATGGTGTTCCAGCATTTCAGCCTGTTCGAGGCATTGAACGTCGCCGAAAACGTGGCGCTGGGCATGGAAAGCCCGCCGCCGATGCGCGAACTTGCGGCGCGCATCCGGGCGGTGTCGGAGGAATACGGCCTGCCTCTTGATCCAGGACGCATGGTCGGGGACCTGTCGGCCGGCGAACGGCAACGGGTCGAGATCATCCGCTGCCTGCTGCAGGATCCGAAGCTGCTGATCATGGACGAACCGACCTCGGTGCTGACGCCGCAAGAGGTGCAGATCCTGTTCCGCACCCTGCGCCAACTGGCGTCCGAGGGCACCGCGATCCTTTATATCAGCCACAAGCTTGAGGAAATCCGCAGCCT
>JANOER010000092.1:0-10594 GCA_031441285.1 Rhodobacterales bacterium | reverse complement strand
GACCCGGCTGCGTCACCCCGACCAGCCCGACGCCGGTCTTCGCGTGGTTTCGCTGACCAATCGCACCATGCTGGACGAAGTTGACGCCGGTCGCTTTCGGCGCGATCTGTTCTATCGGCTGAATGCCGTGATCCTGACCATTCCGCCGCTCAAGGACCGGGGCGAGGATGTCCTGTTGATCGCCGAACACTACAACCGCAAGATCAGCATCGAGTCCGGACGGGATTTGCTCATCTTGAGTTCCGGGGTTCAGGAGGCGCTGCTGGGCCACACCTGGCCCGGCAATGTGCGCGAATTGCGCAACTTGGTGATAAGGCTGCATGGTCTGGCCAAAAATCGCACGGTGATCCGTTCTGATCTGCCCCAGGAAATTACAACTCCGCCTGCTGTGAACAGCGGTCAGGGCAGTTCCAGGATCTCGCTTGTTCAACGCCCGGCAAGTGCGGCATCGTTCAAGGATGCCGAGGTCATGCTGATCGAAGAATCCCTAAGGCATCACCACGGCAACATGAGCAAGGTGGCCATAACTCTCGGGATTTCGCGCCCGACCCTTTATCGCAAGATTCAGACCTATGGCATCAAGACGGGGTAGTCTCGATGTCAGGGCCGGGCTGACGAGGTTGGTATCTTCACCACGTCGAATGATCGCGCAGACCCTCGGCGGCGCACGCCTTTCGGCGTGATGCATCTGGCGCTGCTGGTCGGAGTGCCGGAGACACTGCTGCCTCAGAAAATGGCAGAGCTGGTCGCGGACCCTGGTCGCGGGCACAAGGGTCGCGGCGGATGGTGGGCGGTGAGGGACTCGAACCCCCGACATTCTCGGTGTAAACGAGACGCTCTACCAACTGAGCTAACCGCCCGCGCACCGCGCCATACCCCGGGCAAGGCGGGCTTGGCAAGCAGGATCGACCGAAGGGCGCACGCTTTCGCATCCGCAAAAAGCGCGCCGTTTCGGGCGCGCTTTTGGGACAATGGTGGGCGATAACGGATTTGAACCGCTGACATCTTCGATGTGAACGAAGCGCTCTACCGCTGAGCTAATCGCCCGGAACCTGTCGGTCAGGCCGGCTTTTAGCTATCCTCGTCGTCGTCCGCAAGGGCCATTCCCTTGGCACGCGTCGCATCCGCCAGCCGCAGCTTCAGCGTCAGGACGCCGGCATTGGCCTTGACGACCCGCAGTTTGCCCAATGGCGGCAGGGAAAGTGTGGATTTGGCCGCAAGCCCGGCGCCCATGGCGGCAAGGACAGCCTCGACCGCCTTCTTCGCCTCGGGCTTCTTCGCGCCGGTCGCGGTGGCCACGGTGTCGATCAGATCGCGCAGCTTCAGGATTTCGGCCTTGTCACCTGCCCCGCCCGCCGGTTCGGCCGCCTTTGCCGCAAGCCTTGCCGCCCGGGCCGGCTTGCCTGCGGCAGCTTTCGCTGCCGCCACAGGCTTGGCTGCGCGTTCCGGAGCCGGCTTTGCCGCTACAGTCGTCGGTGTTGCGGGCTTGTCTGCCCGCGCGGCGCGTGCGGGCCTGGAGGGTCTTTCGGACGGGGATTTCGGCGTGCTCGGGGCCATGGAACCTGCTTCTGGCTGGGTATCGATGCGCCACAGGATAGAGTGACCACTCCGGCGGGGCCAGAGCCAAATCGCAAAGGGCAGCGCGCCCCGAAGGGCGCGCGCCGGTCGCTTTGATCGCCTCAGTGCGCTGTTTGCGCGGGCGGCGGAGTTTGCGCCGCGCGGGCGGCGGCGGCTGCCTCCTCGGCTGCTTCGTCCCATTCCACCGGTTCGGGCTGGCGGACCAAGGCCTGGGCCAGCACCTCACGCACATGGGTGACGGGAATGATGGTCAACCCTTCCTTCACGTTGGCCGGAATTTCGGCCAGGTCCTTGGCGTTTTCCTCGGGGATGAAGACGGTCTTGATCCCGCCCCGAAGTGCGGCGAGAAGCTTTTCCTTCAAGCCCCCGATCGGCATCGCATTGCCGCGCAAGGACACCTCGCCCGTCATCGCGATGTCCTTCCTGACCGGGATGCCGGTCAGGACCGACACGATCGAGGTGACCATGGCCAGACCGGCCGAGGGGCCATCCTTGGGCGTCGCCCCGTCCGGGACGTGGACGTGGATGTCCATCGTCTCGAACTTCGGCGGTTTCACCCCGATCTGCGGACTGATCGAGCGGACGTAGCTTGCCGCCGCTTCAATCGATTCCTTCATCACGTCGCCCAGCTTGCCGGTGGTTTTCATGCGGCCCTTGCCGGGCAGCTTGAGCGCCTCGATGTGCAGAAGATCGCCGCCAACAGAGGTCCAGGCAAGACCGGTGACCACGCCGACCTGATCTTCCTTCTCGGCCAGACCATAGCGGTGACGCTGGACGCCAAGGTAGTCCTCGACCTTGGCCGGATCGACGGCGACCGATTTCGTGTTGCCCTTGAGGATGTCGGTCACGGCCTTGCGCGCCAGCTTGGCGATCTCGCGCTCAAGGTTCCGCACCCCCGCTTCCCGCGTGTAGTAACGGATGACGTGGTTCAGCGCGTCGTCCGAGACGCTGAATTCACCCTTCTTCAGCCCGTTCGCAATGGTCTGCTTGTCCAGAAGGTGCTGCTTGGCAATCTCGCGCTTTTCGTCTTCGGTGTAGCCGGCCAGCGGGATGATCTCCATCCGGTCGAGAAGCGGCGAGGGCATGTTGTACGAGTTTGCCGTCGTGATGAACATCACGTTCGACAGGTCATATTCGACCTCAAGATAGTGATCGACGAAGGTGGAGTTCTGTTCCGGGTCCAGCACCTCCAAGAGCGCCGACGCCGGGTCGCCCCGGAAATCCTGGCCCATCTTGTCGATTTCATCCAGCAGGATCAGCGGGTTGGTGGTCTTGGCCTTTTTCAGGTTCTGGATGATCTTGCCGGGCATCGACCCGATGTAGGTGCGCCGGTGACCCCTGATCTCGGATTCATCCCGCACGCCGCCAAGGCTGATGCGGATGAATTCGCGCCCCGTGGCCTTGGCGACCGACCGACCAAGCGAGGTTTTGCCGACGCCCGGAGGGCCGACAAGGCACAGGATCGGGCCTTTCAGCTTGGTCGACCGGGCCTGCACCGCCAGGTATTCGACGATCCGCTCCTTGACTTTTTCCAGGCCGAAGTGATCGGCGTCCAGCACCTTCTGCGCAGCCGCCAGATCCTTCTTTACCTTCGACTTCACGCCCCACGGCACGCCCAGAAGCCAGTCAAGGTAGTTGCGCACGACCGTCGCCTCGGCCGACATCGGCGACATCGACTTCAGCTTCTTGACCTCGGCATCCGCCTTCTCGCGCGCTTCTTTCGACAGCTTGGTCCGGGCGATGCGGGCCTCAAGCTCGGCGACCTCGTTCTGGCCGTCCTCGCCGTCGCCCAGTTCCTTCTGGATCGCCTTCATCTGTTCGTTGAGGTAATATTCGCGCTGGGTCTTTTCCATCTGGGTCTTGACGCGCGACTTGATCTTCTTTTCCACCTGCAGGACCGAAAGTTCGCCCTGCATGTGGCCGAAGACCTTCTCCAGCCGTTCCGCCACGTCCAGCGTTTCCAGGATCGCCTGTTTCTGGGCGACTTCCACGCCAAGGTGACCGGCGACAAGGTCGGCCAGACGCGCGGGTTCGCGGGTGTCGGAAACGGCGGCCAGGGCCTCTTCGGGGATGTTCTTGCGCACTTTGGAATAGCGGTCGAATTCTTCGCCCACCGCGCGCACCAGGGCCTCGACCGAGGTGGCATCCCCTTCGGTTTCGTCCAAGCCCATCACGGTCGCTTCGAAATATCCGGGATTTTCGATGAAGCCGGTGATCTTCACGCGCGATTTGCCTTCGACCAGCACTTTCACCGTGCCATCGGGCAGCTTCAGAAGCTGCAGCACATTTGCCAGCACACCGACACGGAAAATGCCATCGGCTGCCGGATCGTCAACCGTGGGGTCCTTTTGCGAGGACAGCAGGATCTGCCTGTCGTCCTGCATCACCTCTTCCAGCGCGCGGACCGACTTTTCGCGCCCGACGAACAGGGGCACGATCATGTGCGGGAAAACCACGATATCGCGGAGAGGCAGGACGGGGTAGCTGGGGGCCAGCGCTTCGGTCATTTTCTGTCCTTTGGCTTACGGCAACGAAGACTGGGTCCCGATCATCGGCAACCCGGCCCGTTCCGCCGATGGAATGCGTCAATCTGTGGTCCCGGCCGGGGGGATTCAAGCCTGCGCATGTTGTGACACTTTGAACGTCGGCGTCACCGGCTGCAAGATCGGAAAACGGCGGCGCTTTGGCAAACGGCAGGGATTGCATCAACGCGGTGGCAGATCGCCTTCCGCGCGACGGGCATGGAAGGCCGCGACGAAAGGGGTCAGGGTTCCCGCCGCGATTGCGTCGCGCAGGCCCTGCATCAACACCTGATAATAGTGAAGGTTGTGCCAGGTCAGCAGCATGGAGCCGATGATCTCGTCCGACTTCACCACATGGTGAAGATAGGCGCGGGAATAGCCGCGGCAGGCGGGGCAGTCGCAGCTTTCGTCCAGGGGCCGGGGGTCGTCCTTGTGGCGGGCGTTGCGCAGGTTCACCTGGCCGCGCGGGGTCCAGGCCTGCCCCGTGCGACCCGAACGCGACGGCAGCACACAATCCATCATGTCGATGCCGCGCACCACTGCGCCGACGATGTCGTCGGGCTTGCCGACGCCCATCAGGTAGCGCGGCTTGCCTTCGGGCAGAAGTCCCGGCGCATAGTCGAGGACGCTGAACATCGCCGGCTGGCCTTCTCCGACCGCAAGCCCGCCAATGGCATAGCCATCAAAGCCGATGCCGGTCAGGGCCGCCGCACTTTCGGCGCGCAGATCCCGCGTGACGCCACCCTGCATGATTCCGAACAGCGCATGTCCCGGCCGGTCACCGAAGGCATCCCGCGACCGCTGCGCCCAGCGCATCGACAGCCGCATGGCGCGGGCGACCTCGGTATCATCGGCGGGAAGGGCCGGACATTCGTCGAAGGCCATCACGATGTCGGATCCGAGCAGGCGCTGGATCTCCATGCTGCGTTCGGGCGACAGCATGTGCTTTGATCCGTCAAGGTGCGAGGAAAAGCGCACGCCTTCCTCGGTCACCTTGCGCAACGGGCCAAGGCTCATCACCTGAAAACCGCCGCTGTCGGTCAGGATCGGGCGGTCCCAGTTCATGAAGCGGTGCAGGCCGCCAAGGGCTGCCACCCGTTCCGCTCCGGGGCGCAGCATCAGGTGGTAGGTGTTGCCCAGAAGGATGTCGGCCCCGGTGGCACGCACGCTTTCGGGCAGCATCGCCTTGACCGTGGCCGCAGTGCCGACGGGCATGAAGGCGGGGGTGCGAATCTCGCCCCTCGGGGTCTGGATCGCGCCCGCCCGGGCCGCGCCGTCGGTTGCCGAAACCGTGAAACCAAAGCCCGTCGCCATGTCGTCGCGATATCCCTGTCGCCGCTTGCCTGCCGCTCCTTTGGGCCAAACTGGCAGAAAAGCCAAGGTCTGCCTGCCGGCAAGCGCATTCTGCTTGACCTTTCCGTCAGGTCACCTATTTCCCTGAATGAACGTTCATTCCCATCGAGTCGCCACCCATGCCCGGAGCCATTTTCCCGACCCCTGCCGCCGAAGAGCGTGGCCTCGAGATCCTTGGGTCGATCCGGCAGGCCTTTGCCGAAAAAGGGTTTGACGGGGCCTCGATGCAGGACCTTGCCCGTGCGGCCGGGATGAGCGTTGGCAACTTCTACCGCTACTTCCCCTCCAAGGCTGCGATCGTGCAGGCGATGTGCGGCTATGACCTGGCAGAGATCCAGGGCGAGTTCGCCGAAATCCAGGCTGCGGACGCGCCGATGCTGTGCCTGCGTGCGGGTATCCTGAAGCATTTCGACGAAGCTGCGATGAAGGACGGCCAGCTTTGGGCCGAGATCACTGCCGCCGCGATCCGCAAGCCCGAGATCGGCGCTGCGGCGCTGCAGATGGAAGAGACGATCACGGCGCTTCTGTCGTCGATCTTCGCCCGCGTCACGTGCCGCCCGCAGCCGGAAGCCCGCGAGCGATACCAGGGGCAAGCTCAGGTGCTGGTCATGCTGGTCAAGGCAATGGCAATGCGGACCGCGCTATCGGGCCCGGCAAGCCCGGCCCTCGCCGCACAGGTGGTTACGCTGGTTGATCGAATTCTTGCCGACATTTCCAATGACACAGCAAAAGGCTGACCCTGCAATGCGCCCGATCCTGATCCTAGTCGCTGCCCTTGGCGTCACCCTGCCTGCCTCTGCCTTGCGGGCCGAGGACGTTGCTCCGGCGGCTCCTGCGGCACAGAACCTGCCTGCGATCACCGTTTCGGAAGTCCCCTTCCGCAGGATGTCGGACCGGGTGATCACCTCGGGCCTTGTCGCGGCGGTGGAAGAAGTGCAGGTCGCGCCCCTCATCGAAGGCCAACCCCTTGAGGCGCTGAACGTCGATGTCGGAGACATGGTCACCAAGGACCAGGTGCTGGCCGTCCTGTCGAAAACGACACTGCAATTGCAGGAAGCCGAGGCCTTTGCTTCTCTGGCATCGGCCCGCGCTGGAATAGCTCAGGGCGAGGCACAGCTGGTCGAAGCCGAGGCGACTCAGGCCGAAGCCCGCCGCGTGGCGGACCGGACGGCAAAGCTGCGCCAGCAGGGCACCGCCCCGCAGGCACGGGAGGACAACGCCAATGCAGCCGCCACTTCGGCCGCGGCGCGCGTGACCGTGGCAATTCAGGGTCTGGAAGCGGCGCGCGCGCAGCTTGCGCTGGCCGAGGCCCGGCTGGACAACATCCGCCTGCAACTGAACCGGACAGAGGTGAAAGCCCCGGTCGCCGGCAAGGTGATCGCGCGGAATGCGAAGATCGGCGCGGTTGCCACGGCGGCGGGCGAACCGATGTTCGTGATCGTGCGCGATGGCGAACTTGAACTGCGTGCCGACGTAGCGGAAGCGGAAGTGCTGCGGCTTCTGCCCGGCCAGCCCGCACGGCTCAGGGCCGTCGGCATGGCCGAGGAATTGACCGGAAAGGTGCGTCTTGTCGAACCGACGATCAGCCCGGAAAGCCGCATGGGCCGCGCCCGGATCGAGATCGACGACGAGGCCGGTCTTCGTGCGGGCATGTTCATAGAGGCCGAGATCGTCCTTGCCGAACGCGAAGGCCTTGCCGTGCCGCTGTCGGCGATCGGAACCTCGGCAGATGGCTTGTCGGTGCTGCGGGTGGTCGATGGCCTTGTGGAACGCGTGGCGATCAGGACCGGCATTCGCGACGGCGCATATGTGGAAATCCTCGAAGGTCTTTCGGCGGGCGATCAGGTGGTGACCAAGGCCGGGGCCTTCGTCCGGGCAGGCGACCGGATCAACCCGGTGCTTGCCACCGGCGTAACGAATTGAGGAGCGCGCGATGAACTTCTCGGCCTGGTCCATCCGCAATCCCGTAGCCCCCCTTCTGGCGTTTTTCCTTCTCATGGTGCTGGGCTGGCAAAGCTTCAACGCCCTGCCGATCACGCGGTTCCCGAACATCGACGTGCCTCTGGTCGCGGTCAGCGTTGTTCAGTCTGGTGCCGCCCCGGCCGAACTGGAAACGCAGGTCACCAAAGAGATCGAGGATGCTGTCGCCGGCCTGACCGGCGTCAAGCGCGTGACCTCGACCGTCACCGACGGTCTGTCGACCACGGTGGTCGAATTCCGGATGGACGTGCCGACGGACAAGGCCGTGCAGGACGTGAAGGACGCCGTCGACCAGATCCGCGGCGACCTGCCCGGCGGTGTCGAAGCGCCGATCGTCACCCGGATCGATGTCGAGGGTCAGGCGATCATGACCTTCGCGGTCGCCGCCCCCAACCTGACGATGGAAGAGATCAGCTGGTTCGTCGATGACACCGTCACCCGCGCCTTGCAGGGCAAGCCCGGCATCGGACGCGTTACCCGGATCGGCGGTGCCGACCGCGAGATCCGGGTTGAACTTGACCCGATCAAGCTGGACAGCCACGGCGTGACCGCTCAGGCGATCAGCGCGCAGATTGCCGCGACCAATACCAATCTTGGCGCGGGCAAGATCAGCCTTGGCACCGGCGAGCAGGTGATCCGCACGCTGGGCGACACCGGCACGGTCGAGATGCTGGCCGCGACGACCATCGCCCTGCCTTCGGGACGCTATGTGCGCCTTTCGGACCTGGGTCAGGTCATCGACAGCTATGAAGAACTGAAAAGCTTCACCAGCATCGACGGCGAGCAAGGCGTAAGCTTCCTTGTCTTCCGCTCGAAGGGGGCGTCCGAAGTCAGTGTGGCCGAGATCACCAATCAGGTGGTTGACGGTCTGCGCGCGAACAATCCCGAGGTGGCGATCACCCTGATCGACGATTCCGTGTTCTACACCTACGGCAATTACGAAGCGGCGATCCACACGCTGCTGGAAGGTGCCCTCCTCGCGATCATCGTGGTGCTGATGTTCCTGCGCAACTGGCGCGCGACGCTGATCGCGGCCGAGGCCCTGCCCCTGTCGGCGGTGCCGACGTTCTGGATCATGGACATGCTGGGCTTTTCGCTGAACCTGGTCAGCTTCCTTGCGCTGACATTGGCCACCGGCATTCTGGTCGATGACGCCATCGTGGAAATCGAGAACATCGCCCGCCATATCCGGATGGGAAAGACCCCCTACCGCGCTGCGATAGAGGCCGCTGACGAGATTGGCCTTGCGGTCATCGCGACCAGCTTCACCATCGTCGCGGTCTTTGTGCCGGTCAGCTTCATGCCGGGAATTCCGGGCCAGTATTTCCGGCAGTTCGGTCTGACGGTGGCGATTGCTGTCCTGTTCTCCTTGGCCGTCGCCCGCCTGATCACGCCGATGATGGCGGCTTACCTCATGCGCGCCAAGGATGCCGTCGGTCATGACGAGGCGGACCAGAAGGACGGCTTCATCATGCGCGGCTACCTGTGGGTGGTGCGGACGACGACACAGGTCTGGCGGCTGAAGCGGCTGCCGTGGTTTGGCATTCCCACCTACTATGCCACCCTTGTCGCTGCGATCATCGTGGTGATCTTCTCGGTGCAGGCGATGCTGGCGGTGCCGGGTAGCCTGTTCCCGCCCGAGGATGAAAGCCGGATCGTCGTGGCGGTCGAGCTGCCCCCCGGCAGCACGCTTGCCGACACCGACGCCACCACCGAAGCGATGCGCCTTGCGGTCACGGACATCGACGGGGTGAAGTCGGTGCTGGTCGTCGGTGGATCAACTCCACTGGGCGACCGTGACGTGCGGCGGGCGTCGTTCACCATCATCCTCGACCGGCTGGACAACGGCCTTGGCCGCAAGCTGTCGGACCTTGGTCAGGCGCTGCCGCTGGTGGGGCCGTTCTTGCCGCAATCGCCAGTCAAGGGCCGCATCCGCCCGCAGGCCGAGATCGAAGAAGTGGTCTTTGCCGCCTTGCGTCAGGTGCCAGACGTCCGCGCGTTCAAGATCGGCGGTCCGGGCGGCGGGTCCCGCCCGTTCAGCTTTGACATCCTGTCCCCGGACGAGGACGACCTGAACCTCGCGGTGCAGAAGATCGAAAACGCCCTGCGGGATGAACCGATGCTGGTCAACCCCTCGGCCGAAGCCTCCCTGCCCCGCCCGGAAATCCAGATCACGCCGAAATCCGAAGAGGCGGCGCGGCTTGGCGTGACGGTGCAGCAGATTGCCACCGTCGTGCGCGTCGCAACCATCGGCGACGTGTCGGCGGCTTTGGGCAAGCTTTCGATCGACAACCGCCTGGTGCCGATCCGGGTGCAACTTGAGGAAGCCTCGCGCGACAACCTTGCGCGGATTTCGGCGCTGAAGATCCAGACCCCGACCGGGACCGTGCCACTGTCGGCGGTGGCGACGATAAAGGTCGCGGAAGGCCCGTCCGTGGTCAAGCGCCTGAACCGGCAGCGCGTGGCGACCATCGGTGCCGACATCGCTTCGGGCTTCGTGCTGGATCAGGCGACCGAACGCTTCAACGAAATCCTGCCGACACTGAATCTGCCGGCCTCCGTTGTGATCACGCCCTCGGGCGATGCCGAGATCCAGGCCGAGCTGGTGGGCAGCTTCGTCAACGCGATGGTGCTGGGCGTGCTTTTGATGATGTTCGTGCTGATCCTTCTGTTCCGGTCGATCCTGCAGCCGGTGACGATCATCTTCTCGCTGCTTCTGTCGGTCGGAGGCGTCGCGGCGGCGCTGATCCTGACGCAGAACCCGCTGTCGATGCCGGTGCTGATCGGCATCCTGATGCTGATGGGGATCGTGGCCAAGAACGCGATCCTGCTGATCGACTTCGCCATCGAGATGCGGGCCCGCGGCATGAAGCGGATCGCGTCAGTCATCGAGGCCGGACACAAGCGCGCGAGGCCCGTGGTGATGACCTCGATCGCGATGTCGGCGGGGATGCTGCCCTCGGCGCTTGGCGTCGGCGAAGGCGGCGCCTTCCGTGCGCCGATGGCGATCGCGGTGATCGGCGGCATCATCGTCTCGACCGTGCTGAGCCTGGTCGTGGTGCCGTCGATGTATCTGGTGATGGACGACGTGTCGCGCCTGTTCGCCTGGGTCCTTGGCCGCCTCATCGGCAACAAGGAAGCCGAGCCGGAAAGCCCCGAGG
>JANOER010000091.1:0-1870 GCA_031441285.1 Rhodobacterales bacterium | reverse complement strand
CCCCAAGGCACCATCGATCACCCGGTGATCGACCGACAATGTCATCGACATGACTGTAGCGACCCCGACAGTGCCTTCCGGCAGGACAACCGGGCGTTTGACTCCGGCCCCGACGGCCAGGATGGAGCCGTGCGGCGGGTTGATCACGGCATCGAAGCTGTCGATCCCGAACATCCCGAGGTTGGAAATCGCGAAGCTCCCCCCCTGGTATTCCTGCGGTGCCAGTTTTCGCGCGCGGGCGCGCAGGGCCAGGTCCTTCATTTCAGCCGACAATGCCGACAGCGACTTCTTGTCGGCATCGCGCAACACCGGCGTGAACAGCCCGCCTTCGATGGCCACGGCAACCGCGACATCCGAAGGTTTCAGCCGCAGAATCCGGTCGCCCGCCCAGACCGCATTGGCATTTGGCACTGCCTGTAGTGCCAGCGCGCAGGCCTTGATGATGAAATCGTTCACCGACAGCTTGATCCCGCGCGATTCCACGGTCTTGTTCAACTGCTCGCGGAACTTCAGCAAGGTATCCAGTTGCACGTCGCGGCGCAGATAGAAATGCGGAATGGTCTGTTTCGCTTCGGTCAGGCGCGCTGCAATTGTCTTGCGCATGCCGTCGAGGCTGATTTGCTCGTACGTCCGATCCGCGTACATCTTGAGCACGGTTTCAGTCGACGGGCCGGTCGGAAACGGCGCTTTCGGTGCCACTGTCGCAGCGGGCAAAGCGACAGGGGCGGTTGGGGCAGGCACCGCCACCGCAGCGATGGCCTGCGGCCGCGCGGTTTCGACGTCGGCTTTGACGATCCGGCCATGCGGACCCGACCCCTTTACCGCTGCAAGATCAAGCCCCTTGTCTGCCGCGATGCGCCGTGCCAGTGGCGAGGCAAACACGCGTGCGCCGGGTCTGGCCGTTGGCGCAACCTGGGCCGACCCAGGGGCCACGGCCACCACCGCAGGCGCGGCCGCCATTGGTGCCACCGGTGCAGGGGCGGCGGCCACCGTCCCCTCTTCGCCCAGCATTTCGGCAATCGCGGTGTTGACCTTTACACCGGCAGTGCCCTCGGCCACCAGCAATTTTCCGATGACCCCTTCCTCCACCGCTTCGAACTCCATCGTCGCCTTGTCGGTCTCGATTTCGGCCAGAAGATCGCCGGCCTTCACCGCCTGACCTTCCTTGACCAGCCATTTGGCCAGGGTACCTTCTTCCATCGTGGGCGACAGGGCGGGCATCAGGATCTGAGTAGCCATGGCGCGCTCCTTACCGGTAACAGACGGATTTTACCGCCGCCACCACTTCGGCCGTGGTGATCAGCGCCAGCTTTTCCAGATTGGCGGCGTAGGGCATCGGCACATCCTTGCCGGTGCAGTTGATCACGGGCGCATCCAGAAAATCGAATGCCTGCTGCATCAGCACCGAGGATACGTGCCCGCCGATCGAGCCGACAGGGAAGCCCTCTTCGACCGTCACGCAGCGGTTGGTCTTTTGTACCGAAGCAATCACGGTGGCGGTGTCCATCGGCCGCAGGGTCCGCAGGTCGATCACTTCGGCCGAGATGCCGTCTTTTGCCAGCAGGTCGGCCGCTTCCAGCGCATAGGTCATCCCGATTCCGAAACTGACGATGGTCACGTCTGATCCTTCACGCCAGATGCGGGCCTTGCCGAACGGGATCGTGAAATCCTCAAGCACCGGCACATCGAAGCTGCGGCCATAGAGAATTTCGTTCTCCAGGAAAATCACCGGGTTGGGATCGCGGATCGCCTGTTTCAGCAGGCCCTTCGCATCGGACGCCGAATAGGGCATCGCCACCTTGAGCCCCGGTATGGCGCTGTACCAGGCGGCAAAATCCTGGCTGTGCTGCGCTCCAACCCGCGCGGCCGC
>JANOER010000090.1:0-10635 GCA_031441285.1 Rhodobacterales bacterium | reverse complement strand
ACCACCGAACGCCGCCGCCTGAATGGCGAACTGATGCGACGTGGTGGCGCCCCGGTCTGCGGCAAAGACCGGCAGGCCAAGCTTGGCAAGCTCGGTCGCCAGCGCACGGGCAAGGTCGACCATGGCCTTCGCATAGGCCTGCCCGTGGTCGCGCCAGTCCAGCAGCGTCAGGGCAAGGGCGGCGGATTTGGCGGCGTCGAAGTTGGCGGTCAGGCCGGGAAAGGCGATGGCGTCCAGACGCTGGGCGATGGCGGCATCGTTGGTGACGATCAGCCCGCCGGCCGGGCCGCCCAGCGATTTGTAGGTGCTCATCGTCATCAGATGCGCGCCTTCGGTCAAGGGGTTGGCCCAGACCTTTCCGGCGATGATCCCGCACTGGTGGGCCGCGTCGAACAGCACCTTTGCCCCGACCTGATCGGCGATCTTGCGGACCTCGGCCACGGGATGCGGGAAGAGGTTCAGGCTGCCGCCGACGGTGATGATCTTCGGCCGGACCGCATGGGCAAGGTCGTGAAGCCCCGAAAGATCAATCGTGTAGCCATCAGCGTCGATGGGTGCTGCATGGGTCGTCAGCCCGTAAAGCCCCGCGCACCCGTCGGCGTGGTGGGTGACATGGCCACCGATGCTGCCGGGGGGCGCGATGATGCTGTCGCCGGGTTTTGCCAGCGCCATGAAGCCGTAAAGGTTGGCCAGCGCACCTGATCCGACGCGGATTTCGGCATACTTCGCCTGAAACACCTCGGCGGCAATGACCTCGATCTCCTCGATCGCCTCCAGCCCCATCTCGTACTTGTCGCCGGGATAGCCAAGACTGGGCCGCGAGCCAAGGCCGCGCGCAAGGGCCGCCTCGGCCCTTGGGTTCATCACGTTGGTCGCGGGGTTGAGGTTGAAGCAGTCCCGGTCGTGGACCTGCAAGTTCGCCTCGATCAGCGCCTCGATCCGGT
This sequence comes from Rhodobacterales bacterium, assembly GCA_031441285.1. Lineage (GTDB taxonomy): Bacteria > Pseudomonadota > Alphaproteobacteria > Rhodobacterales > Rhodobacteraceae > Tabrizicola. The sequence continues at coordinate 9,691 of JANOER010000090.1, read as the reverse complement.
CGGCCACCTGAGCGGAGGGCTGGGCGGCCGCGCTGGCAAGGCCCTGAATATGGCTTTCGCACGCGGCGGGCACCCAGGGGCGGGGGGTAAGGTGGGTCATGGGCCAAGCTCCTTCACCCCGCAATGGAAAGCAGAGGGGTGAAGGTTCCGCAAGCGCGGTTAAGGATGCCCGACGTAGATCACCACCTTGCCGGTGGCGCGGCCGGTCTCGCTGAAGTCCTGCGCGTGGGCGGCGTCGTCCAGCCCGTATTCGGCGGCGATCAGCGGGCGGACCTGGCCAAGGTCGACCATCCGGCCAAGGTCCGTCAGGATCGCGGCGTTCGGGCCGATGAAGACGAAACCGGCGCGCTTGCCTTCAGCCTTGGCGCGATCCTCGGACGGGCGGTCGGTGATCGACACCAGCATCCCCCCGGGGTTCAGCACAGCCCAGGATTTCTCCTGCACCTCGCCGCCCACGGTGTCGAAAACCACGTCCATGCCCTTTGCGACGGCCGCAAAGTCCTGCGTGCGGTAGTCGATCACCTCATCCGCGCCAAGCGACCGGACGAGGGCGGCCTTCGGCCCGGAGGCGGTGGCGGTAACGTGCGCCCCCTTGGTACGGGCAAGTTGCACGGCAATGGAGCCGACCCCGCCTGCGCCGGCGTGGATCAGCACGCGCTGGCCCGCCGCAAGGCCGGCGGTGGTGAACAACGCCTCCCATGCGGTGATCGAGACGAGGGGCAAGCTGGCCGCCTCGACATGGCTGATCGTGGCGGGCTTGAAGGCAATCTCGGCCTCGCGCACCGCGACGAATTCGGCATAGGCGCCGTTCCGGACGATGTCGGGGCGGGAATAGACCGCATCACCGGGCTTGAAGCGGGTGACGGCGGGGCCGGTTTTCTCAACGATGCCAGAGACATCCCAGCCCATGATCAGGGGCATCTCGTAGGGGATGAAAGTCTTCAGATAGCCCTTGCGGATCTTCCAGTCCACCGGGTTGACCGAGGTGGCGACGGTGCGGATCAGCACGTCGTCATCGTTCAGGGCGGGCAGGGGGGCGTCCTCGACCCGGATTTCGGACGAGGCGCCGTAGGCATGGATGCGGGCAGCTTTCATCTTGGGGACCAATCGGGTGAATGGCCCTGGTAGGTAGGTCGCCGCGCTGCGGTTGCCACGCCAGAGCTTAGGCGAAAGCCGCCTCAAGCGCGATTTCCACCATCGCGCCGAAACTGCGTTCGCGCTGGTCCGAGGGCAGAGCCTCGCCGGTGGTGATGTGGTCCGACACGGTCAGGACCGCAAGCGCCCGCGCGCCGTGGCGGGCGGCGACCATGTAAAGCTCGGCCGCCTCCATTTCCACGCCAAGGCACCCGTGGCGCAGAAGTTCGGCCCCAAGGTCGGGGCGTTCGTCGTAGAAGGTGTCCGAAGAATAGATTCCGCCGACATGGACGGGGGTGCCTTTGGCGACAGCAGCAGTGTAAGCCTTTGACAGAAGGCCAAAATCGGAGCAGGGCGCGAAGTTCAGCTCTTTGAAGATCGACCGCGAGGGCGAGCCGATGGTCGAGGCGGTCTGCGCCAGGATCACGTCGCGGACCTTGACATGGGTGGGCAAAGCACCGGCTGACCCGATGCGGATCAGGGTTTTTGCGCCATAGTCCCGGATCAGCTCGTTGGCGTAGATCGACAGCGACGGCATCCCCATGCCGGATCCGTGGATGGTGACGCGGTGGCCGTTCCAGGTGCCGGTGTAGCCCAGCATCCCGCGCACTTCGTTGATCAGAACGGCGTCCTTGAGGAAGGTCTGCGCGGCCCAGCGGGCACGGTAGGGATCCCCGGGCAAAAGGACGGTTTCGGCGATGTCGCCGGGCTTGGCACCGATGTGGACGGTCATGGTTTCCCCTTCGTGGCCGGGGTCGCGGGCAGGCCCGGGACAACTGGCAGCTACCGTCGCATTAACCCCAAGCGCGCTGCCGCGCGCAAGGGGACTGGGGGTCGCTTATCGCGCCCTTGCGGTCGCTTATCGCTTGGGCGACCGAGGACCGCCCGAAAGGGAGGGACGAGGGGCTGGCCTGCCTATTCGGCGGCCACGGCGGCAGGGTCGGCAAGCGCCACCAGATCCAGCATGATCCGGTTCAGCTGAAAGTCCTTCGGCGTGTAGACCCTGGCCACGCCCATCGCGGCAAGGGTCCTTGCATCCTCGTCCGGGATGATGCCACCGACCACCAGCGGCGTGTGCGACAGCCCGGCCTCGCGCAGCAGGTCCAGCGTCTCGCGGATCAGCGGCAGGTGGCTGCCCGACAGGATGGACAGGCCGATGACATCGGGCTGGCGCGCGGCCGCTGCCGCGACGATCTCGGCCGGGGTCAGGCGGATGCCGTCATAGGTGATCTCGATTCCGCAGTCGCGGGCGCGGGCGGCGATCTGCTCGGCCCCGTTGGAATGGCCGTCAAGGCCGGGCTTGCCAAGAAGCAGCCGTAGGGGGCGGCCCAGCCGGCTGGCAACGGCGGCGACCGCATCGCGCACCGGCTCCAGCCCCTCGGTGCGGTTCGAAGGATGGGCCGACACGCCGGTCGGCGCGCGGTATTCGCCGTACAGGGCACGCATCGCGGCGCCCCATTCACCGGTGGTGACGCCGGCTTTCGCGCAGTCCAGCGTCGCGGGCATGATGTTCGCCCCGGTCAGGGCCGCCTGCCGCAGCGCGGCAAGGGTGGCCGCAACCTGTGCCGGATCCCGCGCGGCGCGCCAGGCGGCCAGACGGGCGCATTGGTCGGCTTCTGCGGCCGGGTCCGCCTGCATGATCAGCCCGTCCCCGGTCGTCAGGGGCGAGGGTTCCGAGGTGGTGAAGCGGTTGACGCCGACCACGGTGGTCGCACCGCTTTCGATCCGCGCAAGCCGGTCGGCGTTGGCTTCGACCAGCCGCGATTTCATGTAGCCGATCGCCGCGACCGCCCCGCCCATGGCGTCGATATGGGCCAGTTCCTCGAGCGCGCCGTGTTTCAGGGCCTCGACCTTTCGGTCGATGGCCGGGTTGCCGTCAAAGAGGTCGTCGTATTCCAGGAGGTCGGTTTCATAGGCCAGGATCTGCTGCATCCGAAGCGACCATTGCTGGTCGAAGGGGCGCGGCAGGCCAAGCGCCTCGTTCCAGGCGGGAAGCTGGACGGCGCGGGCGCGGGCGGCTTTCGACAGGGTGACGGCAAGCATCTCGATCAGGATGCGGGTGACGTTGTTTTCCGGCTGCTGTTCGGTCAGACCCAGCGAGTTGACCTGAACGCCATAGCGAAAGCGCCGGTGCTTCGGGTCGGTGATGCCGTAGCGGGATTCCAGAAGCTGATCCCAAAGGGCGACAAAGGCGCGCATCTTGCAAAGCTCGGTCACGAAGCGGATGCCGGCATTGACAAAAAACGACATTCTTCCGGCCATTGCCGGGAAATCCTCTGCCGAAACTTTCACTTTCAGATCATCCAGCACAGCGCAGGCGGTGGCCAGCGCGAAGGCAAGCTCTTGCTCGGGCGTGGCTCCGGCTTCCTGCAGGTGATAGCTGCAGACGTTCATCGGGTTCCACTTCGGCAGGTGTTCGCCGGTAAAGGCCGCGACATCGGTGATCAGCCGCAGCGAGGGTTCGGGCGGCAGGATATAGGTGCCGCGGGAGAGGTATTCCTTGATGATGTCGTTCTGCACCGTGCCTTGCAGCTGGGTGGTATCCGCGCCTTGCTCCTCGGCGACTGCAATATACAGGGCCAGTAGCCACGGGGCCGTGGCATTGATCGTCATCGAGGTGTTCATCTGCCCAAGCGGGATGTCCTGGAACAAGGCGCGCATGTCGCCCAGATGGGCTACGGGGACGCCAACCTTGCCGACCTCGCCCCGGGCGCGCGCATCGTCGCTGTCATAGCCGGTCTGGGTCGGCAGATCGAAGGCGACGGAAAGCCCGGTTTGCCCCTTGGCCAGGTTGGCGCGATAGAGCGCGTTCGAGGCGGCGGCAGTGGAATGGCCGGCATAGGTGCGGAAGAGCCAGGGGGCAGCTTTGGTCATGACGGCCTCGCGAGTCGCGTGCGTAATTTTATTGCGCCACTGGCGGCATACGCGACAGATCATGCCAATGTCAATCGCTGCGCTGCGGCACGCGCCGGGCGGGGGCCAGCCCCCGCGCCCCCGGGATATTTGGGCAAAGATGAAAGTCATTGCCGCAGGGTCGTGATCGGCTAGGGTTTGCGCATGTTCGGTGCGGTGGCTGTCCCGGTCTGGCTTTTGATCCTGATCCTTGGCTTCGCCGCGATCAGTTTCGCCACGCATTTCCTTTTTCCGTCGGTCCGCTGGTTCTTCCGGCGGCGGGCTGAAAAGGCCCTGTCGCAACTGAACGCGCGGCTGGACCGGAAGATTGATCTTTTCAAGCTGGCCAAGCGATCGGACATGGTGGCGCGGCTGGCCTATGACCCGAAAGTGGTCGAGGCCGCAATGGCACATGCGGCCGAGACGGGTGTTCCCGGCGAAGTGGCCTTCGAGGAGGCGCGGCGCTATGCGCGTGAAATCGTGCCCGGGTTCTCGACGACGCTGTATTTCGGCTTTGCCACGCGGGCGGCGAAGGGGCTTAGCCGGCTGTTGTACCGGGTGCGGGTGGGCAAGGTGGACAAGGCGCTGGCTGAGCTTGATCCCAAGGCCACGGTGATCTTCGTGATGAACCACCGGTCGAACGTGGATTATGTCCTGATCACCTGGCTGGTGTCGGACCGGGCGGCGCTGTCCTATGCGGTGGGGGAATGGGCGCGCATCTGGCCTTTGAGCGCGATGATCCGCGCCATGGGGGCCTATTTCATCCGGCGTGGCAGCCGCAACGCGCTGTATCGCAAGGTTCTGGCACGCTATGTGCAAATGGCGACCGAGGAGGGCACCACCCAGGCGATCTTCCCGGAGGGCGGGCTAAGCCTCGATGGCCGGGTCGGTCCGGCGAAGATGGGACTTTTGTCCTATATCGTCGAAGGCTTCGATGCGGGTGATCGCGACGTGGTCTTTGTGCCCGTCGGTCTGGCCTATGACCGTGTGCTGGAAGACCGGGTGCTGATCGAGGCTGCGGCAAGCGGGACGCGCAAGTTCCGCAACCGGCCGCTTTGGGTGGCGGGCCATGCCCTGCGGTTTCTCTGGGCGCGGTGGCGGGGGCGGACCAGGGGTTTTGGCACGGCGGCGGCGGCGTTCGGGGCGCCGATCTCGCTGCGGGGGCATCTGGCGGCTGGCGGGACGGTCGAAAGTCTGGGCGAGCGGTTGATGACGGCGATCCGGTCGGTGGTGCCGGTGCTTGCCGTGCCGCTGGTGGCAAAGGCGCTGGGCGACGGGGTGGCCACGCGCGACGACCTGTCGGACCGGGTCGCAGCGTTGCTTGCGCGGCTTGACGCCTCGGGGGCGGTGCTGAACCTGCCGCCGGGAGGCATGGCCGGATTGCTGACCGAGGGCCTGGACCCGCTGATCAGGCGCGGGCTGGTCACCGAGGCCCTGATGCCGGCAGAGGGCGCGCGACCGGTGCTGGATTTCTACGCCGCCGCCATTTCCGCCGACTGACGCTGCTGCAATGCGGCAGACATAAAGTTTCAAAAATACTAGATCAGACTATTGCATTATTGCGTGATGGACGATTATCTGCCGCATGAGGCGGCGCGATTCTGCGGCGCGGCAATGACCAGGAGGCTCGAGTTGGCTTTGGACACGCACCCCGCACCCGCAGGCCAGGACGCGCCGACAAAGGATCTGTATGAGCTGGGCGAGATCCCGCCCCTCGGTCATGTTCCGCGACAGATGTATGCCTGGGCGATCCGGCGCGACCGGCATGGCGCTCCGGAGCTGGCCATGCAGCAGGAGGTGGTGGACACCTGGACCATCGACAGCAACGAAGTGCTGGTCATGGTGATGGCGGCGGGGGTGAACTACAACGGCGTCTGGGCCGGTCTTGGGCAACCGATCAGCCCCTTTGACGGCCACAAGGCGACCTTTCACGTCGCCGGATCGGATGCCTCGGGCATTGTCTGGGCGGTGGGCGACAAGGTAAAGCGCTGGAAGATCGGCGACGAGGTGGTGATCCACTGCAACCAGGACGACGGCGACGACGAGGAATGCAACGGCGGCGATCCGATGTTCAGCACCAGCCAGCGGATCTGGGGCTATGAGACGCCGGACGGGTCCTTCGCGCAGTTCACCCGGGTTCAGGCGCAGCAACTGATGCCGCGCCCCCGGCACCTGACCTGGGAGGAATCGGCCTGCTACACGCTGACCCTTGCAACCGCCTACCGGATGCTGTTCGGGCACGAGCCGCATGATCTGAAGCCGGGGCAGAACGTGCTGGTCTGGGGGGCGTCAGGGGGCCTCGGGTCCTACGCGATCCAGCTGATCAACACGGCAGGGGCGAATGCGATCGGCGTGATCAGCGACGAATCGAAACGCGATTTCGTCATGTCGCTTGGCGCCAAGGGCGTGATCAACCGCAACGAATTCACCTGCTGGGGCCAGTTGCCACGGGTCGGCAGCCCCGAATATGCCACATGGTTCGCCGAGGCGCGCAAGTTCGGCAAGGCGATCTGGGACATCACCGGCAAAGGGGTGAATGTCGACATGGTGTTCGAACATCCGGGCGAGGCGACGTTCCCGGTCACGTCGCTGGTCTGCAAGAAGGGGGGCATGGTGGTGATCTGCGCCGGGACCTCTGGCTTCAACTGCACCTTCGACGTGCGCTACATGTGGATGCACCAGAAACGTCTGCAAGGCAGCCATTTCGCGCATCTGAAGCAGGCGGCGGCGGCGAACAAGCTGATGGTCGAACGCCGGCTTGATCCTTGCATGTCCGAGGTCTTTCCCTGGGCCGAAATCCCGCGGGCGCACACGCTGATGTGGAAAAACCAGCACAAGCCCGGCAACATGGCCGTTCTTGTCCAGGCGCCGCGCACCGGGCTGCGGACTTTCGAGGACACGCTGGAGGCGAGCATTCGCCGGTAATCCTCAGCCAAAGGCTTTGGTATTAATCAGGGGTTTACCCCGATCCCGGTATCCATGCCCTCGGAAGGCAACGGCAGCCGGCTCCGCCGGCCGCCTGCGACCTTGCAGCAGGCGGCCGGGCCGGACGAAGTCAGCCGCTGCCGGCTTCATCGCCGGGGGTTCAATGCGCCACGACTGGATCTTTGCCGTGCTGTCGGATCTGCAGGACTATGCCTTGTCAAACGGTCTGCCCGACCTTGCGTCGAAGGCCGCCGAGACCCTGGCCGTTGCACGCCGCGAGGTCGCGGTCGTGCAGCAGAAGCCCTGCGGTGACCGGATCCCAAAAAGGTTTGGCCGGGTGCATTAGACCGCCCGCCCCCCGCTTCGGGCGCCCTTACGCTTGGCTCCGAAGCTGGCTAAGGTCCGCCGATGCAGACCCCGATGCAGACCCCGGTGCTGACCTTTTCCGACGACCAGGCCGAGGCATTCGACCGCCTGGCGGCGGCGCTGACCGGCCACGGGATCGACCTGGCCGAAGGCGTGACCACACCGATGGCCGAAGGCAAGGCGACGGTGCTTGCGGTGGTCGGCAAGGCGGGCTCGGGCAAGACCATGCTTCTGGCCGAAATGTACCGGGCCTTGAAGGCGGCCGGGGTAGAGGTTGTCAGCGGCGACTACGAAGGGCGGCGGCGCAAGGACCGCCGGACGCTGGCGATCCTGGCCCCGACGAACAAGGCGGCTTCGGTCCTGCGGTTGCGCGGGGTGCCGGCGACGACGATCCACCGCATCCTCTACACTCCGGTCTATGACCCGCAATACGAGAAGATTGCCGAATGGCTGGCCGGGACCGGACCAAGGCCGACCGTCGAGGGGTTGACCGATCTGGCGCTGGACCGGGCGCATGCGTTTTACCAACAGGTCGCTTCGATCCCCGGCGCACTGGCGGCGGCGGGGCTGAAGGGCAGTGATTTCATCAAGGGCTGGAAGCGGCGCGAAGAGCCGCTGGACATAGGCTTTGTCGACGAATCCTCGATGCTGGACGAACGCCAGCTGAACGATCTGCGCGAGATCTTTCCCACGCTGGTCCTGTTCGGCGATCCCGCGCAGCTGGCCCCCGTCGGGGCATCGGGCGAAATGGTGTTCGACAAGCTTTCCGACAGCCGCAAGCTGGTGCTCAGCCGCATCCACCGGCAGGCCGAAGACAACCCGATCCTCGACCTTGCCCATGCCCTTGGTGATGACCGGCTGGGGTTCGAGGATTTCGAGTCCATGGTGCAGGCGAGTGCCCGCGCCGATGACCGGGTGGTCTGGGCCGAACGGGTGGAAGCGGGGCTGATGGCGCGCTCGCCGGTTCTGGTCTGGCGCAACGCGACCCGGGTTCGGCTGATCACGGCGTTCCGGGCCGCCTATGGCGCGCCCGAAGATCAGCTTCTGCCCGGCGAACCCCTGATTTGCGACGGGATCGAACTGCCCCTGAAGCACCGCAAGAAGCGGATCGACCTTGAGGCGCGCGGTCTGATCAAGGGCGCGCAGGTGATCTACCTCGGGACCGGAAACCGGCCGGGCTTCGCGCGGCTGCATGTGGTGGGGGCCGAAGAGCCGCAGATCTCGGCCGCCTCGATCATCAAGATCGAAAAGCCCGACGAGGGTGAGCCCTTCATCCCATCGGCCGCGACGATGGGGGCGGCCTTCCTGCATGGTGCTGCGGTGACGATCCACAAGGCGCAAGGGTCGCAGTGGGAAGACGTGCAGGTCTTCGCCCCCGATCTTTACGCCGCCGCCCAGTCTGGGCGGTCCGAGGCGGGGGTGCCGCTGTGGAAGCGGCTGGCCTATGTGGCGATCACCCGGGCGCAGACGCGGCTCTACTGGGTGATCAGGAACCGGCTCGGGCGGCCCACGGAGCCATTGGGGATCGACGATCTGCGACGCGAACCGGCGCCGCTGGCACTGGGCGAGACTTCCCCTTCCGGCCCGGGCGATCTAGGGTAGCGGCAAAAGGGGAGGGTCCGATGGCCTTGGTATTCGTCCAGTTCCGCTGCGTGCCCGGCACGACCTATGCGGTCGCCGATGCGATTTGGGACCGCGAGGTGGTCAGCGAGATGTATTCCACCAGCGGCGATTACGACCTGATGGCCAAGGTCTATATCCCCGACGATCAGGACGTGGGGCATTACCTGTCGTCAAAGCTTTTCGACATTCCGGGCATCCAGCGGACCTTGACCACGATGACCTTCAAGGCGTTCTGAGCGCGGACAGCGCCGGGGGCCAGCCCCCGGACCCCCGGAGTATTTGAAAAAGAGCAACTGGCAGTCGGTGCAGGCTAAAGCCAGTCGCCGCGTCCGGTTCCCGTCGCCTGGCCAACAGTGGCAAAGCCGTCGCGGGCGAGGAGGGCGTCCAGCCCGAAGGCGATCCTGGGGATCAGCGAAAGCCCGTGATAGACCATGGCCGTGTAAAGCTGCACCGCCGAAGCCCCGGCGCGGATCTTCTGGTAGGCATCCCCGGCCGAAGATACCCCGCCGACCCCGATCAGGGGCAGCTTTCCGTCGGTCAGCTGAGACAGATGAGCAAGGATGCGGGTAGACTTTTCGAACAATGGTGCGCCGGAAAGACCGCCGGCTTCGCTCTGGTCAGCAGATTTCAAACCTTCGCGTGAAAGCGTGGTGTTGGTCGCGATGATCCCCGCAATGCCCGAGGCCAGCGCGATCTCGGCGATCCGGGCCAGGTCATCCGGGGACAGATCGGGGGCGATCTTCAGGAAGAC
>JANOER010000089.1:0-2825 GCA_031441285.1 Rhodobacterales bacterium | reverse complement strand
GGAGTCTTCTGGTGGGAGCCCGCCGTGGCGCCCGGCAACCGCGGTATCAGCAGCCGCGGCATGTTCGACCCCGAGTACAATCCGGACGGCCAGTATCACGGCACCTCGGCGGCGGTGGAATACGCTGTAACCGGCCTTGCGGTGGCGCATATCGTGGTGCTTGGGCATTCGAACTGCGGCGGCGTCAAGGGCTGCCACGACATGTGCCGCGGGCTGGCCCCCGAGCTTGAGGAGCGGACCAGCTTTGTCGGGCGCTGGATGGATATCCTGAAGCCGGGGTTCCAGAAGGTGTCGGACCTGCCGGATGACCAGATCCTGCCGGCGCTGGAAAAGCAGGCGGTGCTGACCAGTCTTGAAAACCTGCTGACCTTTCCCTTCGTGAAATCGGCGGTCGAGGATGACCGGCTGACGCTGCACGGCCTGTGGACCGACACGGGCGCAGGCGGGCTGGAGCAGTTTGACCCCGCCCGCGGGGCCTTTGTGGCGGTCTGAAATCTGCGTCAGCGATCCCCGGGACCCGGCGGGCCGGTCTGATCACGCCTTGAGACTGGACCGCAATCGTTCAAAGCTTCCCTCAATTCCATTGGCAGGCGCGGGTTCGGCAAGGAACCCGTCCAGTTCTGGCCAGACCTTGATTGCCCGGTCGATCACCGGGTCTGATCCGGCCGCGTAAAGACCGGCCTGAATCATCAGCTCTGCCCGGTCATAGGCCCCCAGAAGCTGCCGAGCCTCGCCGATCAGGGTGTTTTCTTCGTCGCTTGCCGCCTCGGGCAGCGACCGGCTGACCGATCGCAAAAGGTCGATCGCCGGAAAGCGCCCGCGTTCGGCGATGCGGCGGTCCAGGATCACGTGTCCGTCCAGCACCCCGCGCAGGATATCGGCCACCGGTTCCTCCATGTCCGACCCGGCGACCAGCACCGAAAAGATCGCCGTGATATCCCCCGCGCCAGCAGGGCCCGGCCCGGCCCGTTCGGCCAGACCCATGATCGCCTGGTTCAGCGAGGGGGGGAAGCCGCGCAGGGACGCATCCTCGCCGCCTGCCAGCGCCACTTCGCGGTGCGCCTCGGCAAAGCGGGTGACCGAATCGACCAGCAAGAGGACATGCCGTCCCTGGTCGCGAAAATGCTCGGCCACGGCCATTGCCGTTAGGGCGCACATCCGGCGCTGAAGCGGCGACTGGTCGGAGGTCGCGGTCACAACCACGCTGCGGGCCATGCCTGACCGGCCAAGCACCCGTTCGGTGAACTCGCGCAGTTCGCGCCCACGTTCGCCGACAAGGGCGATCACCACCACATCCGCGTCGACCCCGCGTGCGAATCGGGCAAGCAGCGACGACTTGCCGACCCCGGATCCGGCGAAAAGCCCGATCCTCTGGCCGCGCACCAGGGGCAGAAGCGTGTCGAACACCGCGACCCCGGTAGACAGCCTTTCGCCCAGCCGGCGCCGCGAGGCCGCGGGCGGGGCCGGGGCACGCAATGCCCTTGGCGCGGCCCCGCGCAGCAGCGGGCGGCCGTCCAGCGGGCGGCCGGCCGGATCGATGATCCGCCCGATCCAGCTGTCATCCGGCGCGATGTCGGCACGGCCCAGAAGCTCGACCCGGTTGCCGATCGCCATCCCGTCGCCGGACGCATCGGGCAGCACCGAACACAGGCCGGGCGACAGGCGCAAAACCTCGCCCCCGGCAATGTCATCGCGGCTGTGGATCAGCACGCGGTCACCGATCGCAGCACCCGGAAGACCGGAAACCTGCGCCAGTCCGCGCCGGGTTTCCACGATCCGCCCGACGCGCCGGACCGGGACAGCCCCGGAGATTTCGGCCAGTAGGCCATCGAAGAGGCCAGACATGGGATTCTCCCTTTGTTCGCTCTCAACCGTTTCTAAAGGAATCACCCTTAAGCCTTGGTGAAGGCGGTCGAGGGAGAAGCCCACGATGTTCGAGAAACTGGAAATAACCCGGATGGCGCAAGCACTTGCCGCACATTCCGGGGCGCGGATGGGGGTGATTGCTCGCAACATCGCCCATGCCGACACGCCGGGCTACAAGGCGCAGGACCTGCCAAGCTTCGACAGGGTCTTTGCGGCCGGAAGCGGCGACATGCGGACAACGCGTCCCGGCCATCTGACCGCCGTTTCCGGCGGTACCCCGGTTTTGGCCGAACGGGTGGCGGGCCGTGAGGCTCCGAATGGCAACACCGTCTCGCTAGAGGGCGAGATGGTCAAGTCGGTCGAAGCGCGGCAAAGCCACGAGATGGCGATTGCGGTCTACCGGGCGACCTCGGACGTGGTTCGCGCCAGCCTTGGCCGGTCGCGGTAGGGGGGTCTGAATGGGCAATGACCTGACCACCTCGCTGTCCTTTGCGGCCTCTGGCATGGAGTCCCAGGCGATGCGCCTGCGCCATGTGTCCGAGAACATCGCGAATGCCGATACGCCCGGCTACCACCGCAAGGTGATGACCTTCACCGAGGCGATGGAAACCGGCCTTGTCACGCCGGGTCAGGTCCGGCTTGACCGGGGCGACCTGGCAAGGATCTACGACCCCGGCCATCCCTTGGCCGATGACACTGGTCACTACGACGGCTCGAATGTCGATCTGGTGATCGAAATCGCTGACGCGCGCGAAGCGCAGCGCAGCTATGAGGCGAACCTCAGGATGTTCGATCAGGCGCGTCAGATGACGCAAAGCCTGTTCGACCTTCTGCGCCGATAGGGGGATCCAGAATGGATGTGAAAGCCTCTTTCGTTACCCAGGCCTATGCCAACGCCCGAACCGCCGCCGCCCCGCAACCGGCTGCGGCTGGGGTGGCCGATGGCTTTGCCAAGCTGG
>JANOER010000088.1:0-5441 GCA_031441285.1 Rhodobacterales bacterium | reverse complement strand
GTCGGCTGGCGTTGATCGCAGGCCGGTTCTGACGTAACGACGCGCGGCCCGGAGAGAGTGATCCCTCCGGGCCGGTGCATAAGAGTCGACACCCTGCGGCAAAGCGGGGGAGACAGGGGGAAGAGCGCATGATCGTCGTGGACGACCTGCACAAGCATTTCGGCGGGTTCCGCGCGGTGGACGGTGCGTCGCTGACCATTGCCACCGGGTCGATCACCGGGCTGATCGGGCCGAACGGGGCCGGCAAGACCACGCTTTTCAACGTGATTGCCGGGCGCCTGCCGCCCACATCGGGACGGGTTCACATGGACGGCGAGGACATCACCGGTCTGCCGCCGCATGTGCTGTTCCAGAAGGGCCTTTTGCGCACCTTCCAGATCGCACATGAGTTCGGTTCGATGACCGTGCGCGAGAACCTGATGATGGTCCCGGCCGATCAGGCGGGCGAGCGGATCTGGAACAGCTGGTTTCGTCGCGGCGCCGTGGCCCGGGAAGAGGCGCGCATTCGCGCCAAGGCAGACGAGGTGCTGGACTTTCTGACGATCAGTCACCTGGCTGATCAGAAGGCCAGCATGATCTCGGGCGGACAGAAGAAGCTGCTGGAGCTTGGGCGCACCATGATGGTCGACGCCAAGATCGTGTTTCTCGACGAGGTCGGGGCGGGCGTGAACCGCACGCTCTTGAACACCATCGGCGACGCCATCATGCGGCTGAACAAGGAACGCGGCTATACGTTCTGTGTGATCGAGCATGACATGGATTTCATCGGTCGCCTGTGCAATCCGGTGATCTGCATGGCCGAGGGCAAGGTCCTTGCCGAAGGTACGGTCGACGAGGTCAAGAACAACGAGCGGGTGATCGAAGCCTATCTTGGCACCGGCCTGAAGAACAAGGTGAAGGAAAGAGCCATGCATGGCTGATCCGCAGATCCTTTGCCGCAGCGTCCACGAGTTTTCTGCGAAAACTCAAACCGGGAATTTTTGCAGAAAATTCGACCCCTGCCGGGGCGGGGCCAACCATGGCTGAACCTTTCCTGATCGGTGATGCGATGACCGGCGGCTATGGTCCGGTGGACATTCTGCACGCCTGCACCATTGCCGTCGAACCGGGCGAGATCGCCGTCATCGTCGGCCCGAATGGTGCCGGCAAGTCGACCGCGATGAAGGCTGTCTTCGGTATGCTGAAACTGCGCGGCGGGCAGGTGCGGCTCAACGGTGAAGACATCACCGCTCTTTCCCCGCAGGCGCGAGTGGCCAAGGGCATGGCCTTCGTGCCGCAGACGCAGAACATCTTCACCTCGATGACGGTCGAAGAGAACCTCGAAATGGGCGCTTTCCTGCGCCGCGACGACGTCAAGGCGACGATGGAGCAAGTCTACGACCTGTTTCCGATCCTGAAGACCAAGCGGTTTCAGGCGGCGGGCGAACTTTCCGGCGGCCAGCGTCAGCAGGTCGCCGTTGGCCGGGCTCTGATGACGCAGCCGAAGGTGCTGATGCTGGACGAACCCACCGCCGGCGTCAGCCCGATCGTGATGGACGAACTCTTCGACCGGATCATCGAGGTGGCCCGGACCGGAATCTCGATCCTCATGGTCGAACAGAACGCCCGGCAGGCGCTGGATATCGCCGACAAGGGCTTTGTCCTCGTGCAGGGCCGCAACCGCTTTACCGACACCGGCAAGGCCTTGATGGCCGACCCCGAAGTGCGCCGTTCATTCCTGGGAGGTTGACGATGAAACACCTTGCCCTGCTTGCCGGGCTGATCCCGGCCCCGGCGCTGGCCGCCTTTGACTGCACGATCCAGCAGCAATGTGGTGGCGGCGCCTGCGAGCCCTTCACCGGTGGCGGGATGCTTCTGAAAGAGGTCGGCGATGTCTGGCAGGTCTCGCTGGATGGCCAGATGTGGGAAGGCTATTCCGCATCCACCCCGACCGACGGCGGCGAGACCGCGATCGTGATCCCCCCGCAGAACGGCATCTCGGGCCTGATCAGCGTCTATCCCACGGGCGAGCTGTCGTTCACCGTCCACGCCTATGGCAAGGGTGCCGTCGCGATCACCGGCAGCGGCACCTGCGCCGGCGAGGGTGGCTGACCCGATGGATGCGCTGAATGCCCTTGTCGCCTTTCTGAACTACGTGTTCATTCCCGGACTGACCTATGGGGCGCAACTTGCGCTCGGGGCGCTGGGGGTGACGCTGATCTACGGCATCTTGCGGTTCTCGAACTTCGCGCACGGCGACACCATGGCCTTTGGCACCACGGTCACGATACTCTTGACCTGGGGCTTGCAGTCACAAGGGATCAGCTTCGGCCCGATGCCGACCGCGCTTCTGGCGCTGCCCTTCGGAATTGCCGCCACCGCGCTGTTCGTGCTTGGCACAGACCGGATGATCTACCGCTTCTACCGTCGGCAGCGGGTCACTCCGGCGATCCTTGTCATCGTCTCGCTCGGGGTGATGCTGGTAATGAACGGGATTGTCCGTTTCATCATAGGGGTCGAAGACCGCGACTTTGCCGACGGTGCCCGGTTCATCGTCTCGGCCGCCGGGTTCAAGGCAGCCACCGGGCTGGCCGAACCGCTGGCGATCCGCACGTCGCAGGTGGTCACGGTGGTAACGGCGCTGGTCACGGTGGCGTTTCTCTTCTGGTTTCTCAACCGCACCCGCACCGGCAAGTCGATGCGTGCCTTTTCCGACAACGAGGATCTGGCGCTTTTGTCCGGCATCAGCCCCGAGCGTGTGGTGGCAGTGACCTGGATCCTCTGCGCGGCACTGGCGACCATTGCAGGGGTGCTCTACGGCCTCGACAAGACCTTCAAGCCCTTCACCTATTTCCAGCTTCTGCTGCCAATCTTCGCCTCGGCCATCGTTGGCGGCCTCGGCTCGCCGCTGGGGGCCATTGCGGGCGGCTTCCTGATCGCCTTCTCCGAGGTCACGGTCACCTATGGCTGGAAAAAGGTGCTGGGCTATGTGCTGCCCGACAGCCTGGCCCCAGAGACCTTGGTGCAGCTGATGTCGACCGACTACAAGTTCGCGGTCAGCTTCTCGATCCTGATCATCGTCCTGCTGTTCATGCCGACCGGCATCTTCAAGGGGAAATCGGTATGACCCGCACCCATCCGGCTGTTCTCTTTGCCTTGGTGGCCGCGCTTTTCATTGCCACCGGATTCCTGCAAAGCTGGCCCTTTGCGATGCAGGTGCTGAACTTCGGCATCATCTTTGCGGTGATGGCGCTTGGGCTTAACATGCAATGGGGGTATGCGGGCCTCTTCAACGTCGGCATCGTCGGCTTTGTGGCTTTGGGCGGTCTGGCGGTGGTTCTGGTCGCCGACAAGCCGTCCCCCGGTGCCTGGTCCGCCGGCGGGCCGGGCATCCTTCTCGCGCTCCTGATCGGAGTTGCCACCATTGTGGCCGCAGTGGCGCTGCGCCGACGCATGGCACCGGGACGGCTTCGCAGCGCGGTCCTCGTCGGGATCTTGATCGGCGGCTTCTTTCTCTTCCGGGCGATCTTCGACCCTTCAACAATGGCGGTCGAGGCGCTTGATCCCTCTACTTACGGCAACCTTGGCGGCCTCGGCTTGCCGATCCTGCTGGCCTGGCCGGCAGGGGCGCTCATTGCCGGAGCCGCCGCCGCCTGGGCGATCGGCAAGACCGCGCTGGGGCTGCGGTCGGACTATCTGGCCATTGCCACGCTGGGCATCGCCGAAATCATAATCACCGTGATGAAAAGCGAGGACTGGCTGGCACGCGGCGTCAAGAACATCATCGAACTGCCCCGCCCGGTGCCAAAGGAAGTCGATCTTCAGAAATCGGAAGCTTTCCTGGCATTTACCGAAAGCTGGGGCTTCGACCCGACCTATGCCTCCGGCCTCGTCGTCGATTTCAGCTTTGCGGCGATCTTTCTTTGCGTGCTCCTGCCGCTGATCCTGTTGATGGAGCGGGCGCTGAAGTCGCCTTGGGGCCGGATGATGCGCGCGATCCGCGACAACGAGGTCTCGGCCGAGGCGATGGGCAAGGACGTGACGCGCCGACACCTGCAGGTCTTCGTGCTTGGTTCGGCGGTTATGGGAATCGCCGGGGCCATGTACGTGACCTACCTCAGCCAGTTGACGCCTGGCACCTATGTGCCCCTGACCTTCACCTTCCTGATCTGGGTGATGGTGATCGTCGGCGGATCGGGCAACAACTGGGGAGCGGTTCTGGGCGGCTTTCTGATCTGGTGGCTGTGGAACCTTGGCGAGCCTCTGGGCAGCGCGCTGATGGGGGCGGTGACCGCCGGAATGCCGGACGGCTCGGCGGTGAAAGAGCACCTCCTGGCTTCGGTGGCGCATATGCGGTTGCTGACGGTCGGCGTCATTCTGCTTTTGGTGCTGCGCTTCAGCCCGCGCGGTCTCATCCCCGAGAAGTAGCAACTTTCTGCGACAGATTTTGTCGCAAAACTGCATGATCAGCCCACCCTCCCCGGCGAGATTGGCGGCAAGCAATGAGGGAGTCGTGCGATGAAGACCCATGCGCGCGTGGTCGTGATCGGTGGCGGTGTCGTCGGCTGTTCGGTGCTTTATCACCTGACCAAGCTGGGCTGGTCGGATGTGATGCTGATCGAACGGTCCGAACTGACCGCGGGGTCCACCTGGCACGCGGCGGGCGGGTTTCACACCCTGAACGGCGACACCAACATGGCCGCTCTGCAAGGCTACACGATCCGGCTTTACAAAGAGCTGGAGGCGATCACCGGCATGTCCTGCGGGCTGCACCATGTCGGCGGCATCACCCTTGCCGACAACCCCGCTCGGTTCGACCAGTTGAAGGCCGAACGCGCCAAACACCGCTACATGGGTCTTGATACCGCGCTCCTGTCGCCGGACGAGGTTGAGGCGATGACCGATGGCATGGTCAACACCACAGGCATCATCGGCGCGCTATATGACCCGCTGGATGGCCACCTTGACCCTTACGGGACCACCCACGCCTATGCCAAGGCCGCAAGGATGGGCGGGGCCGAGATTGTGCTACACACCAAGGTCGAGGCAACGCGCCCCACCAAGGATGGCTGGGAGGTCGTCACAGACAAGGGCACCATCACCTGTGAGCATCTGGTGAACGCCGCCGGTCTCTGGGCCCGAGAGGTCGGCGCGATGGCGGGCGTGTACCTGCCGCTTTTGCCGATGGCGCACCAATACCTTGTTACCGATGACATCCCCGAGATTGTCGCCCGTGGTGGCCGTGAGTTTCCCCATGTGATGGATCCGGGCGGAGAATCCTACCTGCGGCAGGAAGGTCGGGGCTTCTGCATCGGCTTTTATGAAAAGCCCTGCGAAGGGTGGAGCATTGACGGCACCCCCTGGACCTGGGGGCAGGAACTCCTCTCCGAACAGTTCGACAAGATCGCCGACAGCGTCGAATTCGCCTATCGCCGCTTCCCCGCGCTGCAAAAGGCAGGCGT
>JANOER010000087.1:0-64538 GCA_031441285.1 Rhodobacterales bacterium | reverse complement strand
CAGACCTGGGATTTTCCGGTCCGCTACGCCATGCACCGCATCGGTCCGGACGGATCCATCCTGATGCTTGGGCGCGACCTGCGGCCCCTGGCCGAGGTTCAGCAGCAACTGGTCGAGGCTCAGCTTGCGCTGGAGCGCGATTATGAGGCGCAGCGCGAGCTGGACACCCGCTACCGCGTGCTGATGGAAACGACCCGCGACCCGGTCATGCTGGTCTCGATGGCGTCCGGGCGGATCACCGACCTGAACCCCGCCGCGGCCCTGCTTCTGGGTGGCACCCGGGCCGAGCTTGTGGGCACCGCCGTCGCCCAGGAGTTCGACGGTCGCCGTCGGGGTGAGTTCATCGAGGCGCTGGCCGGCGTGGCCGCCGCCGAGTCAGCCCCCCCGATGGAGGTGACCGCCCGCCGGTCGCAGCGCCGGGTTCTGGTGGCCCCGCGCCTGTTCCGCGCGGCGGGCGAGCGTATCTTGCTGTGCCTGATCGACCCGGCAGACCGCAAGCCAAGTGCGGGCGACGAGCTAGCTGAAAACCTGCAGCGTCTTTATCACGAAGGCGCCGACGGCATCGTCTTTGCCGATGGTGAGGGCGTGATCCGTGCGGCCAACGAGGCATTCCTGAACCTGACCGACGCCAGCGGCATCGCCGCCGTGCGCGGCAGATCGATTGCAGACTATCTGGTGCGCGGCCATGTGGACCTGCGGGTGCTTTTGGACAATGTCAAACGCACCGGACAGCTGCGGCTTTACGCAACCCGCCTGACCACGGATTTCTCTGGCCAGATCGCGGTCGAGCTTTCGGCCAGCTGGCTGAATGACCGGCCAAATCCGGTGCTGGTGATGGTGGTGCGCGACGCAAGCCGCGCCGACGCCCTGCGCCGCGCCGGGACCGGCATGCCGGACGAGGGCGCCCGGTCGGTGATGGAGCTGGTCGGGTCGTCGACGCTGCGGGATATCGTGGCCGAAACCACCGATGTCATCGAGAAGATGTGCATCGAGACCGCGCTGGAGCTGACCCGCAACAACCGGGTTGCCGCCGCAGACATGCTGGGCCTGTCGCGTCAGTCCCTGTATGTGAAACTGCGGAAATTCGGGCTTCTCAACCGCGACGGCGACTGAGTTCCGGCCGCTCATCGCGCCTTTCAGTCGCTCATTGCTGGGTTTCGCGCTGATGCCTGATCGGGCGCCAGATCGGACGGCCAAGCCGCGGCAAACCTTCACGGCGCGACAATTCGGCGCTTGCCCGACTCCTGACTGTCATGTTTACTTGACACATGACTGTCAGTGAAACCTTGCTCCCCCGGCAGTATCCAGAGCCGCGCGCTATGCTGCGGCTGATCAAGCCGATCACCTGGTTTCCACCCGTCTGGGCCTATTTCTGCGGTGCGGTCTCATCCGGAATCCCGCTGGGCGCGAACTGGCCGTCGGTGATCCTTGGCATGGTGCTGGCCGGCCCGATCGTTTGTGGCATGAGCCAGGCCGCGAACGACTGGTGCGACCGTCATGTCGACGCGGTGAACGAGCCTGACCGGCCAATCCCCTCGGGCCTAATCCCCGGGCGCTGGGGTCTCTGGATCGCGCTGGCGATGACCGGGTTGTCGCTGGCGGTGGGCTGGCTGCTTGGCCCCTGGGGGTTTGGTGCGACCATCGTCGGCGTGATTGCCGCCTGGGCCTACAGCGCCGAGCCGATCCGCCTGAAGCGGTCGGGCTGGTGGGGGCCGGGGCTTGTCGGCCTCAGCTACGAAGGCTTGCCGTGGTTCACCGGTGCCGCCGTGCTGCTTGGCGCAGCACCCCGGTTCGAGATCGTGACCCTGGCCGCACTTTATGCCTTTGGCGCGCATGGCATCATGACGTTGAACGATTTCAAGGCATTGGAGGGTGACCGCCAGCATGGCGTCCGCTCGCTTCCGGTGGTTTTGGGGCCAGAGGTTGCGGCGAAGATCGCCTGCACGGTGATGGCCTTGGCGCAGATGCTGGTGATCGCCTTCCTGCTGGTTCTGGGCCAGCCCTGGCATGCGCTGGCAGTGGCTGCCCTCTTGGCCGCGCAGATCGCCGCGATGCGGGTCCTGATGCGCGATCCCAAGGGCAAGGCGCCCTGGTACAACGGCACCGGGGTCGTCCTTTATGTCACGGGAATGATGGTCACGGCCTTTGCGCTGCGGGGGCTGGCATGACGCTTGGCTGGCTCCAGATCGTGCGGCTTGGCCTGGTGCAGCTTTGCCTTGGGGCGGTCGTCGTGCTGACCACCTCCACGCTCAACCGCCTGATGGTGGTGGAACTGGCGCTGCCCGCGATGCTGTCGGGCGCGCTGGTGGCGTTGCATTCCTTCGTGCAGATCACCCGGCCAAGCTGGGGCTTCTGGTCCGACGCTCAGGGCAACCGGACCCGGTTCATCATCGGCGGCATGGCGGTTCTCGGCCTTGGGGCGGCGCTTGCTTCGCTTATGGTCGCACTTGAGGTGGCAGGGCAGGGCTGGGGTCTTGCCGTGTCGGTCCTGGCCTATGTGCTGATCGGCCTTGGCGCGGGGGCGTCCGGCACCTCGCTTCTGGCGCTTCTGGCCAGCGGATGCGCGCCCCAGCGCAGGGCGGCGGCGGCAACGATCACCTGGCTGATGATGATCTTCGGCATCGCAGTCACCTCGGGCGTGATCGGGGCGCTGCTTGACCCCTACAGCGGCCAGCGTCTGATGGTCATCGTTGCGGTGGTGACGGTCGGGGCGGTAGTGCTGACAGCCGCCGCGATCCGCGGGATCGAAGCGCGCGTCATCCCCGTCCGCCAGCCCGACGAGACCCCGCTGCGCCAGGGCCTGGCCGAGGTCTGGGCAGAACCGCGCACCCGGACGTTCACCCTGTTCATCTTCCTCTCCATGACCGCGTTCTTCCTGCAGGAACTGATCCTGGAACCCTATGCGGGTCTGGTCTTTGCCTTCACCCCCGGCCAGTCCACCAGCCTGTCGGGCGCGCAGCACGGCGGCATGTTCATCGGCATGCTGGCTGTGGGCATCGCCGTGTCCGGCCTGCGCCTTGGAACGCTGCGGCTTTGGGTCACGGCCGGCTGCCTGGGGTCTGCGTTGTCGCTGGTCGCCATAGCGGGGTTGGGTCAGACTGGCCTTGGGCTTCTGACCCCGGCGGTCACGGTGCTTGGCGTCTTCAACGGCATGTTCGCCATCGCCTCGATCGGGGCGATGATGCAGCTGGCCGGGCAGGGCCGGGCCGGGCGCGAGGGCACGCGGATGGGGGTCTGGGGCGCGTCGCAGGCGATTGCGCAAGGCCTTGGAGGCTTCGCCGGTGCGGCGCTGGTCGACGCGCTGCGCCTGTCGGGCGACACCGCAGACGCCTTCGGGCTGGTCTTCGCGGTCGAGGCCGGACTGTTCCTTGCGGCGGGCCTGATGGCCTGGCGGATCATCGATGGCGGGCGCTTGCGTCCTGCCGTCTCCAACCTCGTTCCGGGAGAGTGAGCATGGCTTACGATGTGTTCGTGGTGGGCGGTGGTCCGGCGGGGGCAACCGCGGCGGACGACCTTGCCCGCGCAGGAAAAAGCGTGGCGATGCTGGACCGCGCGGGTCGGATCAAGCCGTGCGGTGGCGCGATCCCGCCCCGCGCGATCAAGGATTTCGCGATCCCGGAAAACCAGATCGTGGCCAAGATCGAGACCGCCCGCATGATCTCGCCCAGTGGCCGGTCGGTCGACATCCATATCGAGAACGGCTTTGTCGGCATGGTCGACCGGGAACATTTCGACGAATTCCTGCGTGATCGCGCGGTTCGGGCCGGGGCCGAAAGGCTGACCGGCACCTACCTGCGGATCGAACGCGATGCCGAGGGCACCCATGTCGTCTTGCGCGACAAGGCGTCCGGCGCGGAACGGCGCAGCCTGACGACGCTGATCATCGGCGCCGACGGCGCGCGGTCGGACGTGGCGCGCGACGAAGTGCCGGGCGGGGACACCATTCCTTATGTCATTGCCTACCACGAGATCATCAAGGCCCCCGTTGCGACTTTGGCCGCGAACGCCGACTACGACCCGAAACGCTGCGACGTGATCTATGACGGGCGGATCTCGCCCGACTTCTATGGCTGGGTCTTTCCGCATGGCGACCAGGCAAGTGTCGGCATGGGAACCGGGGTGGACGGGGTGAACCTCAAGCAGGCCACGGCCGACCTGCGCGCCGCGTCCGGCCTGGCCGGTTGCGAGACGATCCGCAGGGAAGGCGCGCCGATCCCGCTGAAGCCATTGGACAAATGGGACAATGGCCGGGATGTCGTGCTGGCCGGCGACGCTGCGGGCGTGGTGGCTCCCTCCTCGGGCGAGGGGATCTACTATGCCATGCTGGGCGGCAGGGTCGCGGCGACAGCGGCGCAGGCGGCGCTGGCTTCGGGCCGCGCGAAGGATCTTATGCTGGCGCGCAAGCTGTTCATGAAGGACAACAAGACCGTGTTCAAGGTCTTGCGGTCGATGCAGGACGCCTACTACAAGTCCGACGAACGCCGCGAACGCTTTGTCAGCCTGTGCCATGATACCGATGTGCAGAAGCTGACCTTCGAGGCCTACATGAACAAGAAGCTTGTCGCGGCGCGGCCGCTTGCGCATCTGAAAATCGGCGTGAAGAACGTGGCCCACCTGTTGCGGCTTGTGTCGCCAAGCTGGACCTGACCCGATGGACGGCAGCCTTGACGAGATGATCCCCGCCTGGATCGAGGGCCGGCTGACCCCGGTGGGCAAGCTTGAGGCGCATCAGCGCGGGCTCAAGCACAAGGCGGTGTCGGTTTTCGTGATGGAAGGACCACGCGTGCTGATCCAGCAGCGTGCGGCGGGCAAGTATCACACGCCGGGACTTTGGGCCAACACCTGCTGCACCCATCCCGGATGGGAAGAAGATCCCGCTTCTTGCGCGGTCCGCCGCTTGCGCGAAGAGTTGGGGATCACCGGACTTTACCCAAACTATGCCGGACGGGTCGAATACCGCGCCGATGTCGGCCAGGGACTGGTCGAGCATGAAATTGTCGACATCTTCGTGGCCGAAGCCACGGGCAATCTGGCCGTGGTCCCGAACCCGTCCGAGGTTCAGGATGTCCGCTGGGTGGATCTCTACGACCTCAAGGCCGAGGTGTTGCGCGCGCCGGATCGCTTCACACCCTGGCTGCGGATCTACCTCGACGACCATATGGACCCCATTTTCGGCGCCCGGATGATGAGCGTCCGGTAGCGGCAAGTCCCAAATCTTTTCGAAAAGATTTGCAAATTCCTTCGAAGGAATTTGGCTCTACGACCGAAGCCAGTCGGCACAGGCCGCAAGGACCGCCTCTGCATCTTGCTCATGTGACAGATGCCCCAGATCCGGCATTTCGCGCACCTCCGCCCGTGGCAGAATCCGTGCCGCCTCGCGGCTGACGCCGGGCGGCACGATCCGGTCGCCGGCATTGGTGATCAGCAGGGTCGGAACCGTCAGTCGCGGCGCCCCAGCCATCAATCTGTCGACCCTCCAGGCGGCCATCATCGCAAGGGTTCCGTCGACATGCGCGGCACGCCGGATCAGCGCGAGGTATTGCGCGATCCCGGCATCCTCCAGCCGTGACCCGGTGCCATCGATCAGCTGGCGCACCTTTGCCTCGTTGCCCCAAAGGCGGCTGACGACCGAAGGCACGAAAGGCGTGGCGGCAAGCGCCCGCGCCAAGAGCGGAAAGAGAAACCCCGCCGCGCCGTCGAACTGGCCCAGGGCCGCGTTGATGCCGATCACAGCGCGGAAGGGGTAAAGCGTCGACAGTTGCAAGGCCAGCGGCACCCCGGCGGAATGGGCGATGACCAGCTCCGGCTTCCAGCCGGCAGTCTGGATCAGGGCGGCCAGGTCTTCGGCCATCGGCACGATGCCGAACCGGCTTCGCGATCCGGGGCGGGTAAAGCCCTGACCCGGCAGGTCGGGGATCAGCGTGCGATGGCCGGACAGCGCCGGGGCCAGGTAACGGAACGAATGGCCCGACCCGCCCGCGCCGTGCAGGACAAGGATCTCGGGACCGGTGCCGTGTTCGACCACCCACCAGTCATGGCGGGCGCGGATGCGGCGGGCATGCGCGCGCAACGGCCAGTCTGCGGGCGGATCGTGGTCCGGGTTCTGGCCGGAGGCGCGGGGCGTGGCGGAGGTCATTCAGCCAGACTGCACCGGACGCAAGCTCGTCTCAAGTGCGGTCGACATCCGCAGGGCGTCGGCCCGGGGCAGGGGCAGGTAAACCCCGCCCAGCGTGGCGGCAAGCCGCTTCAGTCCGGCTTCCGGCCGGCTGGCGGTATCGATCACCACCGCAGCTGCACCGGTTGCCCGCCAGAGTCGCGCCATGGCGGCGGCATCCGCTTCGGCCCGGTCCCGGCCCGGCGCCCCGTCCAGAGCGACATTCGCCCGGCCGTCCGTCAACAGCGCCAGAATCGGCGTCAGCCCCCGTCCGCGCGCCCGGATCGCCGTATCGCCCGCCAGCCGCAGTGCCGCGGCCAGGGGCGTGCCGCCGCCGCCGGGCAGGCCGGCAAGCCGACGCTTGGTCTGCACCAGCGACCTGGTCGGCGGCAGCACCAGTTCGGCACCGGCGCCCCGGAACGCGATCAGGGCCACATGGTCGCGCCGGGCGTAGGCACGGGCAAGCAGGAGTTCGACCGCGCCTTTCGCCTCGGCCAGGCGCGCCAGGGCCGCAGAGCCCGAGGCATCGACGGCGAAGATCAGGACGCGCTCGGTCCGTTCCTGGTGCCGGCGAATGCGGAAATCGGAGGGGCGGATGTGCAGACGGTGGTCCACAGCCGACGGCGACGCCCCGGTTTCCGGTGCAAGCGGAAGCGGGGTTGGCGCGCGCAGCTGGGACTGGCGCAGGGCCTGCCAGGGGGCGGCGGCGCGCAGCGTGGCTATCAGGTCGAGCCGCAGCCCGGTTCCGGGCCGGCCGGGGCGGGACGGCAGGGGACGGCCCCGCCTGTGACCGCTGCGCGCCTCGCCCGATCCGGTGCCGCCTTGCAGCGCACGGGCGGCGCGGGCGGCGGCCAGGCGGTCAAGAAGATCAGTGGGGAGGGCGGCCCGGACCGCCTCGAGGATCAGCTCGTCTGGCAGGTCCAGCGTCTCGGACTGACCGTCGCTGTCGGGGGTCTGGTCCGGCGGCGGTTCCGGTGGCCGGTCGGGGGGGGCAGCGTCGGGTTGCGCTGCCTCGGGCGGGATTGTCGCGCGGTGGGCATAGGCAAGTTCGGCAGCGGCCAGTAGGTCGTCGCGGCGGATGCCGGAATGGCCGCGCAGGGCGGCGATCGCCCGCGCAAGCCGCAGCGCCAGAAGCGGCGCGCGCAGGCCCGGGATGCCAAGGCGAAAGGCAACCGACGTCAGTTGCGTGGGGGCACTTGCTGGCAGGCGGATGCGGCCCAGCCGGGCGCGGGCCGTTGCAAGCCGGTCTGCATCCAGCGTGAAAGGCGGCGCATCGGCTTCCGCGATGTCGTCCAGCGTCAGGAACAGCGCCAGGCGGTCGGCCAGCGCCTGCGGCAGGGTTTCGCCCTCTCCGGCGCCTTCGTCCAGGGCGACAAGGCAGGGGCCGGGGCTGTCAAGTGCCTGTCCCAGACGCGCGGCAAGCCCGGCCGAGCAGCGTTCGGCCATGGTCAGGACCAGCACGGCCGGGTGCGCCAGAAGCCCCTCGGACCGGACCGGTCGGCCAGCGGCAAGCGTTGCGGCAAGGTCCAGCCCGCCGAACAGCGCCTCGTCCCCCAGCGAGGGGTGCAACTTGCGCAGCGGCAAGGGCAGGGCGGCGAGTGCGTCCGTCACCCTGTCCCGGACCGGGCCGCTGCGGGCCCGCAGCCACAGACCCTTCAGGCCCACCGGATCGACCGCCAGCGCCATCAGTGCCAGTTCGACGCGCTGCCAGCGGCTGTCCGCCGTGGGGGTGCCGGCTGGAAAGGGCGCAAGATCGGTCAGGGCAGCACCTCGGCCAGCATGCGGCCGACGCGGGCGCCGGATCCGGCCTCGTCCAGCGGGTCACGACGCAGGCGGTGCGACAGGGCCATCGGGGCCACCCGCCGCAGGTGGCGGCGGTGCAGCGTGGCGTCGCCGTCAAACGCGGCCAGCGCCCGGGCCGCGCGCAGAAGCGTCAACTCGCCCCGCAAGCCGTCCGACCCAAGTGCCAGGCACAATGCGGCGCAGTCATGCAGCGCCGTGCCGGGGGTCTTCAGCGCCGGCAGCGCCGCACGGGCGGCAAGGATCTGGCTGCGCAGGCCCGCGTCCATCGGCCGCCAGGTCTTCATGAACCGGTCATACCGGTTTTCATAGGCATCGCGGCGCTTGATCACCTCGACCCGGGTGGCGATGTCCTTTGGCGAGGTCACCTCGACCGATAGGCCGAACCGGTCCAGAAGCTGGGGCCGAAGTTCGCCTTCCTCGGGGTTGCCGGACCCGACCAGGACAAAGCGAGCGGCATGGCGAATCGACAGGCCCTCACGCTCGACCACGTTTTCGCCGGATTGCGCCACATCAAGCAGGAGGTCGACGATATGATCCTCCAGCAGGTTCACCTCGTCGATGTAAAGATAGCCCCGGTTGGCCCGCGCGAGCAGGCCGGCCTCGAAAGCCTTTTCGCCCCGCGTCAGGGCACGTTCGATGTCCAGCGCGCCAACGACCCTATCCTCGGTCACGCCAAGGGGCAGGTCGACGACCGGCGTGGGCTTGCTGACGATCCGGTCCGAAGTGATCTGCGCCCAGTCCGGGCACAGGTCGCGCCGGGGGGAATTGACCGGGCAGCCCTCGACCGCGTCGATCGGCGGCAAAAGGGCGGCCAGCGCGCGGACGGCGGTGGACTTGCCGGTGCCGCGGTCGCCAAAGACCAGCACGCCGCCGATGCCCGGATCTATCGCGGTCAGGATCATTGCGGTCTTCATGTCCTCCTGACCCACGATGGCCGAGAAGGGAAAGGGTTGGCGCGGGGTCTGGGTCATCGGGGCCTCATGCGGCGGGTGTGGACGAGCTTAGCGGCGCAGCGGCAGAGATCGTGGCCCCCGCGGCGCTGGCAGCAAGGGCCGGGCCGACCGGGGCGAAGGTCCGCCGGTCCAGCAGAAGGTCTGCTCCGCCCCAGCGCCCCTCGACCCCCAGAACCCGGAACCGGGCGTAAAGTTCATCGGTGAACCAGCCCTCCTCGCGCACGGCCTTTATCGCGCGGCCATGCGGGCCGTCGCCGCGGGCAAAGCGGGTCATGCTGGCCCCGTCCGGCCAGATCGAGAAGGTGATCTGGTGCAAAAGCGGCACCTCGCCGATGCCGATCTTGAACAGCACGTCCGGGTCCGCCCCGATCACCGCCGAGATGTCGGGCACCCGCCGCCAGAAGCGCAGCGCCCGGGCGGGCTTGACGCTGGCACGGGTCAGGACGGCAAGGGGGCCGTCGGGATCGGCCGGGTGCGATTCGGGGACGAAGGGGTTGATCCCCGACCACGAGCCGCGCGCCGACAGGGGCGACAGAAAGACCGTGGCGCTTTCCGTCGCACGCCCGCGCCAGCGCCGCCACACCGATCCGCCCGTGGTGCCGGCGCGCGCCGTCGCTTCGTCCGGCCAGACGGCCAGGATTGCCCAGACCCCCATGTTCGGCTTCGGGGTGAAACCTTCGCCGGTGCCGGACCCGCACAGCTTCCAGAACATCAGGTGCGGCTCGCGGCGCAACGCCAGCCGCGCAACACCCATCTGGCCAAGGATCCACAACCGCGGCCAAAGGCCGTGAAAGCGGAAAAGGCTTAGACTGGCGGTGGGCATTCACACCTCGAGTGTAACGAAGTGCTGACAGTCTAGCGCAAACTGGTCGCGCGGAAAGGGGCTGTTTTGCCGCATCATCTGCACGGTTGTAAATCTGGGTGGACACCTTATCATCGGCGCCATGATCGACCATAACATGACTTCCCAAGGCCAGGCCCTCGTGATCGGAGCGGGTCTTGGCGGACTTGCCAGCGCCATGCGACTTGGCGCAAAGGGGTGGCAGGTCACCCTGATCGACCGGCTTGACCGCCCCGGTGGACGCGGCTCGTCGATCACCGAGGCCGGCCACCGATTTGACCTTGGACCGACGATCGTCACCGTGCCGCAGGTGCTGCGCGACCTCTGGGGCGCCTGCGGGAAAGACTTCGACGCCGATGTCACCCTGCGCGCGATAGACCCGTTCTACGAGATCCGCTTTGATGACGGCTCCCGGTTCACCATGCGCCCCGGTGCCGACGCGATTCGGGCCGAGGCCGCGCGCCTTGCCCCCGCCGATGCCGCGGGGTTCGACAGGTTCCTGAAGGACGCCCGCACCCGCTATGACTTCGGGTTCGAGGACCTGGGACGCCGCCCGATGCACCGGCTGTGGGATCTGATTAAAGTCCTGCCGAAATTCGCCTGGCTGCGCGCGGACCGGTCGGTCCACGCCCACGCCGCCCGCCGCGTCGCCGACCCGCGCTTGCGGTTCGCGCTGTCGTTCCACCCGCTGTTCATCGGCGGCGATCCCTTCCGCGTCACCAGCATGTATGCCCTCGTCAGCCATCTTGAGGCGGCCTACGGTGTGCACTACGCCATGGGTGGCGTGCAGGCGATTGCCGATGCCATGGTGCGGGTGATCCGGGACCAGGGCGGCACCGTGCGACTTCAGACCGAAGCCGACGAGATCGTGGTCCGTAACGGCAGGGCCGCCGGGGTCCGCCTGAAATCCGGCGAAGAGATCGGGGCCGAGGTTGTCGTCTCGAACGCCGACCCCGGGTTCACCTACGGCACCTTGCTGCGCAACCACCGCAAGCGGCGCTGGACGGATCGGCGGATGGCCCGGTCACGCTGGTCGATGGGGCTTTTCGTCTGGTATTTCGGCACCAAAGGCACCCGCGATCTCTGGCCCGAGGCCGGTCACCATACCATCCTTGTCGGGCCGGAGTATCGCAACCATATCCGCGATATCTTTCGCACCGGAAAGATCACCGGGGACATGAGCCTTTATGTCCACCGACCCAGCGTGACCGACCCTTCGGCCGCCCCGCAGGGTGATGACACCTTCTACGCGCTAAGCCCGGTGCCGCATCTGGGCCACGGTGCCGCGGACTGGGCAACCTTTGCCGATGCTTACAAGGACCGCGTCGCCACGATGCTGGAGCGCCTGATCCCCGGCTTTCGCCAGCACATCGTCGCCGAAGAGGTCTTTACGCCCGAGACGTTCAAGACCCGGTACAACTCCCCGCACGGCGCCGGTTTTTCGCTGGAGCCGCGGATATTCCAGTCGGCCTGGTTCCGGCCGCACAATGTGTCGGAAGACCTGCCGGGCCTTTATCTTTGCGGCGCAGGCACCCATCCCGGCGCAGGCGTGCCCGGCGTGATCGGCACGGCCGAGATCCTTGGCCAGCTGATCCCTCCGCCCGCAATGCGCGCCCCGGCGACGCCGCTTCCCCTGGCCGCCGAATGACCGCCCGCATTGCCGCCGCAGACCTTGAAGCCTGCCGGGCCGCGATCCGCACCGGCAGCCTGTCCTTCCACGCAGCGTCACGTCTGCTTCCGGGCGCGGTCCGCGATCCGGCACTGGCGCTCTATGCGTTTTGCAGGCTCGCGGATGATGCGGTGGACGAAGGCCATGACAAGGTTGCGGCGGTCTTGCGGCTGCGCGACCGTCTGGACCGGGTCTATCAGGGCCGCCCGGTCGATGCCGCCGCCGACCGCGCCTTCGCTGTGGTGGTGGACAGCTTCGAGATGCCGCGCGCGCTGCCCGATGCGCTTCTGGAAGGCATGGCCTGGGATGCTTCGGGGCGGCGCTATGCCGATCTGTCCGGTGTCCTTGGGTATTCGGCGCGGGTTGCGGCGGCGGTCGGCGCGATGATGTGCGTCCTGATGCGGGTGCGCGACGGTGATGCGCTGGCGCGGGCCTGCGATCTGGGCCTTGCGATGCAATTGACCAACATCGCCCGCGACGTGGGTGAGGATGCGCGGGCCGGACGCCTGTACCTGCCGCTTGACTGGCTGAAGTCGGCCGGGGTCGACCTGGACGGCTTTCTCGCGGATCCCGTGGCAAGCCCGCCGATCCGCGCGGCTACCGCGCGGTTGCTGGCCACGGCCCGAAGGCTTTACCAGCGGTCCGGATCGGGTGTGCCGGCGCTGCCCGCCGCCTGCCGGCCTGGCATCCTTGCGGCGGGTGCGATCTATGCCGGGATCGGTGGCGCAGTGGCGCGGAACGGGCATGATGCGGTCTCGGTGCGGGCGCGCACCACGAAAGGGCAGAAGCTTGGCTGGCTCATGCTGTCCACCCTGCGGTCCGGGGCGACCCTGGTGATGCCCCGTCCGGCGACGCTGCACGCCCCCCCGGAACCCGAGGTTGCTTTTCTTGTCCAGGCCGCTGCGCGCGCCGCGCCGGTCCGCGCCCGCAGCGACGCACTTTTGTCGGTCCTTGCACAGCTCGAAGCGCGCGACCGTGGCCTTTCGTCCCTTGAACGGCCATGATTTTTCGCAGAAAAATCGTCGCTCCGGCCAACTGAAGTGCCGCAAGCCAAGATTTTTCTGCGAAAAATCGGGATCCCTGTGCCCCGTGCGGCACTTGCAACAGGCTAGGCTTGTATCCGCGCAACCGCCGGCCTATTTCCGGGGAAAAGGAGCCTGGCCATGGATCTTGCGCTGTTCGCCACCTATCTTGTCGCTTGCGGAGCTGCCGCCACGACCGGGGCAATGTTCGCGCCCGGCCCCTGGTACGACGCGCTGAACAAGCCCGCCTGGACCCCGCCGAACTGGCTTTTCCCGGTGGCCTGGGTGACGCTTTACCTTCTGATGTCGGCCGCTGCCGCACGCGCTTCGCAGGTTGAAGGTTCCGCGATGGGGCTGGCGCTCTGGTCGGTGCAGATCGCGTTCAACACGCTGTGGACCCCGGTGTTCTTCGGCTTGCGGCGGATACGGGCGGCGCTGGGGGTGATGGTCTTTCTCTGGGGTTCCGTCGCCGCGACCACGCTGGTCTTCCTCCAGCTTGATGTCTGGGCCGGGCTGATGTTCCTGCCCTATCTGGTCTGGGTCACCGTTGCAGGTGCGCTGAACCTTGCCGTGGTGCGGTTGAACCCGGGGGCGGCGCGCCCTGCCTGAGCGCGGGCCAGGGTCGTCACTGAAACTGCCAGTCGCGCCGCCTTGGCACCCGCAGGGCGATCATCGGTTTCAGCCAGGGCTGTCGGAAGCGCACCAGATCCAGCGCCTCGTGGACGCCGACTGACGCCTCGCCGTCAATCCGGGTCTCGACCAGGCTGCGCGCGTAGAACGGGGCGTCCAGCAGGCCTTTCCGTTGCCTTGGGACAAAGCCGGGATCGGCGCGGGTTTCCCGCCGGACCGCCCAGAGGCTGCGCCGGAACGGGGTCAGGGGCGGCGGCTCGATTTCGCGCACCTCGCCCGCGCGGTCGATCTCGACCCCGAGGGCAAGGCTTGTGCCGTCGCGCCGGGTCGCGTCGTAAAAGCAGACCGTCCGGTCCTTCAGCGGAAACCGGCCCCAGGTCCAGAAGCGGAAGTCGGCCTCAAGCGCCGCGGTGCCGAAATTTGCGTCCCAGTAGCCGTGGCCTTCCCAGGACTGGCCCTGGGTCAGGTCCACCTTCACCCGCGCGATCGGCGCGAACGGGCGCCAGACATGCGCACCGTCGGAGGTCAGCCGCGCCTCGACCCCGGTCATGGCCTCGGGCGTCAGGGTGATCGTGCCCCGAACCCGCGAGATCACCGGCGGCGCCGAAATCTCGTCGACCTCCACCACCAGCTCATGCCCGGTCCAGTGCATCGCCGAGGGTCCGATCTGCAACCGGTCAGGCGTCTGCCGCAAAGCACCACGCCCCCGGTCGGTCATGGTGAAGCGCCCGCCTGGCCCATAGGTCGCGACGTTCAGGCAGACGTGGTTCTGCGGCTCGCGGCGGCCCGACCAGCGATACCAGGGTGAAAACACCGATCCGATGAACCCGATCACCGA
Organism: Rhodobacterales bacterium; assembly: GCA_031441285.1. GTDB lineage: Bacteria > Pseudomonadota > Alphaproteobacteria > Rhodobacterales > Rhodobacteraceae > Tabrizicola. The sequence continues at coordinate 50,628 of JANOER010000087.1, read as the reverse complement.
GACGGCGCGCGTCCCGTCATCCGAGACCGCGTCAAGATACCACCAAGCATAGCCGTCCGCTCCGACAGCGACCGAGAAGTCAGGTCCGCCAGAACCGCCGCCGCCGCGTGCTTGCCGGAGAGCGCCGCCATCGGCAGCCCAGCCCCCGGATGCGCCCCCCCACCCGCGAGATAGAGGCCCGCCACCCCCGTCCGCGCCCCCGGTCGCTGGAACGCCGCGAAGGTCCCCTCGGGGCTGCGCCCGTAGATCGCTCCGCCCGACCCCGGAAAAAGCCGGTCCAGCATTGCCGGCGTGGTCAGCGCCGCCAGACCCGGTTCCGGGCTGAACCACAGCCCCTGTTTGCGAAGCGTCAGGAAGGTGCGGTCGCGGCATCGGGCAGGATCCTCTGGCTGGTCGGGGCGGTCTGCGGGGGCGTTGACGATGATCTCGAACCGTTCAAGCCCATCGGGGGCCGTGCCCGCCGCACGGTCCTCGGCACAGATGTACAGCGTCGGGGTTTCGGGCATGCAGCCCCGGCCGAGGGGGCCGAACTCCTGTGCGGTGTCGGCCGGGAAGAACACGTTGTGATGAATCAGGTCCTTGGCAAGCGGACCTTCCGGGCGGGCCGCGAAGGACCAGACCCAGGCCGACAGGCTGCGCGGCCGGGTGGCTGCGGGCGGAAGGGCGGTCGCAAGACCGTCTCCCAGGTGGCCGGCGACCAGCGCCGCGGGATCACCGGCAAAGACGCAGGCCGCGCAGGGCAGGGTGGTGCCATCACCCAGCTGGACCCCGGTCACGCGGCCGCCCTGGCGAACGATCCGGCGCGCCGGGGTTGCAAGCCGCAGGTCCACGCCCAGCCGCCGCGCAAGGTCGGCCAAGGCAAGCGCCAGCCGGTGCATCCCGCCGTCGACCGCCCAGACGCCCGCAGCCTCGGCCCGCCAGATCACGGCAAGGACACCGGGCGCATGACCGGGCCTGCCGCCGACATAGGTGGCATAGCGGGCGAAAAGCTGGCGCAGCCGCGGATCGCGGAACCGGCGCGCCACAAGCCCCGCAAGCGACACTCCCGGCAAGAGCGCGGGCCAAAGCGACGGGCGCGCGAGCGCGGCCTTCATAATCGCGGCGATAGCGGGTTTCGAGGCCTGCATCACCGGGACATCGAAGGCCGCATGCAGGTCCGAGGCCAGGCGGTCAAAGCGCAGGAAGGCACCGGCCTCGGTCGTTCCGGCAAATGCCGCGATGGCGCTGGCATCGGTGGCGGCATCACCGGTCAGGTCCAGCTGGCTGCCGTCCGGCCACCAGTGCCGGGCAAGGATCGGCTGCTGCAAGAGGGTCAGGTGATCCTCCATCCGCGCGCCGGCCAGGGCGAACAGGTCATCAAAGACCGCGCGTCTGGTCAGGACGGTTGGCCCTGCGTCGACTGGCCCCGCGTCGGAAGGCAGGGTGCGCATCTTGCCGCCGGGCTGGGCCAGTGCGTCAACGAGAGTGACCGCGCAGCCCCCGGCGGCAAGGCGGATCGCCGTGGCCAACCCGCCCATCCCGGCGCCGATCACCACGACCTTTCCAGGTATCCTCTGGTCTGCTTCGTCCATGTGGTCAGTCTAACCCGCCACCGCGCGATGTAAATCAAAACGAGCGGCAATGTGTAAGTTTCAGTTTACATCAGCCCCCCCCGGTGCCAATCTTCCCAAAGGTGCCGCTGCCGGCGCCGGGCTGCATTGCAGGTGTTCAATGACCCTTTCCGCCCGAATCGAAGCCGCCGTCACCCAAGCCGTGCGGCTGGGCCAGTTGTCGCCCGGCGGGGCCGGCGCGGTGCCGGGCCGGCTTGCGGCGGCGCTGGACCACTCCACGATGTCAGGCGGCGCGCGGATCCGGCCAACGATCCTGTTGTCGGTCGCACTAGCCTGTGGCGACGACCGCCCGGCCCTGTCGGACGCATCCGCCGCGGCGCTGGAGCTGATCCATTGCGCGAGCCTCGTGCATGACGATCTGCCGGCCTTCGACAATGCCGACACCCGTCGCGGCAAGCCTTCGGTCCATCGTGCTTATGGCGAGCCGCTGGCCATCCTTGCCGGCGACAGCCTGATCGTGCTGGCCTTCGAGGTTCTGGCCCGGGCAGCCGGGGACCAGCCGCTGCGCGCGCTGCGTCTGGTGCAGACGCTGGCGCAGCGGACCGGGATGCCCGGCGGTATCTGCGCGGGGCAGGGCTGGGAATCCGAACCGGTTGTCAATCTTGGGGCCTATCACCGCGCCAAGACCGGCGCCCTTTTCGTGGCCGCGACCCAGATGGGGGCACTTGCGGCGGGGCAAGAGCCCGAGCAATGGGAAGAGCTTGGCGCCCGGATCGGCGAAGCGTTTCAGGTCGCCGACGATCTTAAGGACGCGCTGCTGACGGCCGAGGAAACCGGCAAACCCGCCGGTCAGGACGCAGCGCATGGCCGCCCGAATGCCGTGGCCCTGCTGGGTGTCGCGGGTGCGGTGCGGCATCTGAAGGACATTCTTGGCGGGGCGATCGCCTCGATCCCGTCCTGTCCCGGCGAAGCGCAGCTTGCCGGCATGGTGCGCGCCTATGCCGAGCGGATGACCCCGGTCGATCTGAGCGCGCAAGCGACGTCACGGGTCGCGGGGGCAAAATGAGCGAGACCGGGCTTGGCTCGGGCCAGCCGCGCAGTCGCGCGGGGCCGGGCTGGGCCGCAAGACTGGCGCTGCAACCCTGGTTTCACCGGCTTTGCGCGCGGGTTCCGGGTCTGCGCGCGATTGCGCGGGCCGAAGGTGATGCGCTGTTCGAAGTCGTCTCCGGCTTCGTGCGCAGTCAGGCCCTGCTGGCGCTGGTCGAGCTTCGCGTCCTGCACCGGTTGAGCGCAACCCCCGAGACAACGGCACGACTGGCGCAGCTTTCCGGGGTTCCGGCTGACCGGATGGGGGTGCTGTTGCAAGCCGGCGCGGCGCTTGGTCTGATGCGCGGCAAGGGCGAAACCTGGCGGCTGACCCCACGCGGCGCGGCATTCCTGACCGTGCCGGGGCTTGAGGCGATGGTGCGGCATCACCCGGTTCTCTACCGTGACCTTTCAGATCCGACGGCCTTTTTCCGGGGTGAGACGCAGCCGGAACTCGCTGGATTCTGGCCCTATGTGTTCGGCGTGGGCGGAGCGGCGGACCCGGACCTTGCCGCGCGCTATTCGCGGCTGATGGCTGACAGCCAGTCGCTTGTCGCGGAAGACACGCTGCGACTGGTCAGCTTTCGCGGCGTTTCCCACCTGATGGACGTGGGCGGCGGGACGGGTGCGTTCCTTGCGGCGGTCGGTCAGGCCCATCCTGGGCTGAAGCGCACGCTGTTCGATCTGCCCGCCGTGGTGGCCGGGGCGCGGCCCGGTCCGGGTATCCACATCGTTGCAGGCAGTTTCCGCGATGATTCCCTGCCGCAGGGCGCCGACGCGATCAGCCTCGTGCGCGTCCTTTACGACCACGGCGATGCCACTGTCGCGGCGCTTTTGGCCAAGGTCAGGCAGGCCCTGCCTCCGGGCGGCCGGCTGATCCTGTCCGAGCCGATGTCAGGCGGCGCGCGGCCCGACCCGGCGACGGATGTCTACTTCGCGGTCTATACGCTGGCGATGGGCACCGGGCGCACCCGGTCCGCCGCAGAAATCCGGTCCTTGCTGAAGGCTCAGGGGTTCGAACCATCCGGCAAGGCCAGAAGCTTGCGCCCGTTCGTGACCTCGGTTCTGGAAGCCCGGGTGCCGGCGTAGAAATCACGCCGAAACTGTCCAATTAAATTGACAGTCGAGAATGTAAGGTTAAACTTACACCTAGGGACTCTGTCCGCGTCTGGGGCGCGGTCATGAAAAAGCGGGGGATGCGGACGTGCGGACGACAGCGGTGATCCTGCAAGGCGCGAAAGACCTGGGGCTGGAAAGCCTTGGTCTGGTTGCACCCGGCCCCGAGGATCTGGTTGTCGAGGTCCGGCATTCCGGCATTTCGACCGGCACCGAAAAGCTGTTCTGGTCCGGGACGATGCCCCCCTTTCCCGGCATGGGCTATCCGCTGGTCCCAGGCTACGAAGCCGCGGGCGAGGTGGTGGAAGCGGGCGAGAATACCCGTTTCCGGGTCGGAGAGACGGTTTTCGTGCCGGGGGCGAACTGCTTTTCCGGCAATGTGAAGGGCCTTTTCGGCGGGGCCTCGCGGCATCTGGTGACAAAGGCCGGGCGCGTGGCGCGGGTTGATGCCGGCATGGGTCCGGAGGCAGCCCTTCTGGCGCTTGCGGCCACGGCGCGTCACGCGCTGGCCGGGTTCAACTCTGCATTGCCTGACCTGATCGTCGGCCATGGCACGCTTGGCCGCCTGCTGGCTCGGCTGACGCTGGCTGCCGGGGCGCCCGCGCCGACGGTCTGGGAAATCGATCCTGCGCGCCAGACGGGGGCGACCGGATACAGCGTGATCGCGCCCGAGGACGATCCGCGCCGCGACTACCGCGCGATCTATGACGCCAGCGGGGCGCCGGGCCTTCTCGACCAGCTGGTGATGCGGCTGCAAAAGGGCGGCGAGGTGGTGCTGGCCGGCTTTTACACCCAGCCCGTGGCTTTTGCCTTCCCGCCCGCCTTCATGAAGGAAGCGCGTATCCGCATCGCCGCCGAATGGGCGCCCGAAGACCTGACCGCCACCCGCGCGCTGATCGAAAGTGGCGCGCTGTCGCTGGCGGGCCTCATCACCCACACCCGCCCCGCATCGGATGCGAAATCGGCCTACGAGACCGCGTTCACCGATGCGGGCTGTCTGAAGATGATCCTCGACTGGAAAGGTCAGGCATGAAAGACGTTCCGAACCTCAAGGACTTCGACGCCCGTCTGCGCGACGAGGCCCATGAAGAGCCGACGCTGGAAATCCCGCAGGATCCGCCGTCGAAAAAGACCCAGATCATCGCGATCTACGGCAAGGGCGGGATCGGCAAGTCGTTCACGCTGGCCAACCTCAGCCACATGATGGCCGAGATGGGCAAGCGCGTGCTCCTCATCGGCTGCGATCCGAAGTCGGACACCACGTCGCTGCTGTTCGGCGGCAAGGCCTGCCCGACAATCATCGAAACCTCGACCCGCAAGAAACTGGCGGGCGAGGAGGTGAAAATCGGCGATGTCTGCTTCAAGCGCGGCGGTGTTTTCGCGATGGAACTGGGCGGCCCGGAAGTCGGGCGCGGCTGCGGTGGGCGCGGGATCATCCACGGCTTCGAGCTGCTGGAGAAACTGGGGTTCCACGACTGGGACTTCGACTATGTGCTGCTGGACTTCCTGGGCGATGTGGTCTGCGGCGGGTTCGGCCTGCCGATTGCCCGCGACATGGCGCAGAAGGTGATCCTTGTCGCCTCGAACGACCTGCAGTCGCTGTATGTGGCCAACAATGTGTGTTCCGCAGTGGAATACTTCCGCAAGCTGGGTGGCAATGTCGGCATCGCGGGCCTTGTGATCAACAAGGATGACGGCACCGGCGAAGCGGCCGCCTTCGCGGATGCCGTGGGGATCCCGGTGCTGGCCGCGATCCCGCAGGATGATGATCTGCGCAAGAAATCGGCGAATTATCAGATCGTTGGCTCGTATGAAAGCCAGTGGGGCCCGATGTTCGAACAGCTTGGAATTGCCGTGGCCGAAGCGCCGCCGGTGAAGCCGAAGCCGCTGACGCAGGACGGACTTCTGGGCCTGTTCAGCGCCGAGGCGACAGGAGCGGATTTCGTGCTGAGCCCGGCGACCGACGCCGACATGCGCGGCAAGAATGCCGTCATCAAACCCTCGCTGGAAGTGGTGTATGACAATGTGTGATCTCGAAGCTCTTGCCCGGATGGAAGCGGCCCTGAGGGCGCTTGAAGCCCGGAAAGCCGGCAAATGACGGAAGGCCTTCGTCACGCTCCGGTCGATCCTGCCCCGGTGACGGGGGGCGAAAGCCTTGCCGTCGGGGCCGGGGGTCCGGGCCTGGCGGACGGCATGGGCTGCCATGCCGGTGCCGGCCAGATGGACGCGGCGGCGCGGGCGGCGGGGAATTCGGAACTTCTTGACGGATTCGCGAGGGATTACCCGCAAGGCCCGCATGACAAGCCGCAATCCATGTGCCCGGCCTTTGGGTCGCTTCGCGTTGGCCTGCGGATGCGGCGGGTGGCGACGGTGCTTTCGGGCAGCGCCTGCTGCGTCTATGGCCTGACCTTCGTCAGCCATTTCTACGGCGCGCGGCGGTCGGTGGGCTATGTGCCGTTCAACTCGGAATCGCTGGTCACCGGCAAGCTCTTTGAAGACATCCGCGACGCGGTGCACGAATTGGCCGACCCCGACCGCTATGATGCGGTGGTGGTGACAAACCTTTGTGTTCCAACGGCTTCCGGGGTTCCGTTGAAGTTGCTGCCCAGCGAGATCAACGGTGTTCGCATTGTCGGCATCGACGTGCCGGGGTTCGGCGTGCCGACCCACGCCGAGGCCAAGGACGTGCTGGCCGGTGCGATGCTGAAATACGCCCGCGCCGAGGTTGAGGCCGGCCCCGTGCGGGCACCCGAACGTGGACGCTCTGACCGCCCGACCGTTGCCCTTTTGGGCGAGATGTTCCCTGCCGACCCGATGATGATCGGCGCGATGCTGGCCCCGATGGGCCTGGCCGCCGGTCCGGTCGTGCCCTGCCGTGAGTGGCGTGAGCTTTATGCCGCCCTCGATTGCGGGGTCGTTGCGGCGATCCATCCTTTCTACACCGCTGCGATTCGCGAGTTTCAGGCGGCCGGGCGGCCGGTCGTCGGCAGCGCTCCGGTCGGGCTGGACGGCACGATGGCCTGGCTTGAATCGATCGGAAATGCCTTCGGGATCGCCTGGAACAAGGTGAACGCCGCGCAGAACGCTTTCGGCCCGGCGATCAAGGCTGCCTTGGCTGCGAACCCGATCAAGGGGCGGATCACCCTCAGCGGCTATGAGGGAAGCGAGCTTCTGGTCGCACGCCTGCTGATCGAAAGCGGCGCGGACGTGCCCTATGTCGGCACCGCCTGCGCCCGCAATGAATGGAGTGCGGCCGACCGTGACTGGCTGGCGTCGAAGGGCGTGGCGGTGAAGTTCCGCGCAAGCCTTGAAGATGATCTGGCCGCGATGGAAGGCTTCAAGCCTGACCTGGCCATCGGCACGACCCCGGTTGTTCAGAAGGCAAAAGCGCAAGGTATTCCATCGCTTTACTTCACGAACCTCATCTCGGCCCGCCCCTTGATGGGGCCTGCCGGCGCCGGATCTCTGGCGCAGGTCGTGACCGCCGCGATGGCCAACAAGGACCGCATGGCGGGGATGAAGGCCTTTTTTGCCGGGGTTGGCGAAGGCGATACTTCCGGCATCTGGGAGGGCGCTCCGAACCTTCGGCCGGATTTCCGGGCGATCCATCAGAAGAAGCTCGACAAGGCCGCCAAGGCTGCCAAGGCCGAGGAGATGATCTGATGCTGGTGCAGGATCATGACCGGGCGGGCGGCTACTGGGGGGCGATCTATGCTTTCTGTGCGGTCAAGGGCCTGCAGGTCGTGATCGACGGCCCGGTCGGCTGCGAGAACCTGCCTGTGACAAGCGTTCTGCATTACACCGACGCGCTGCCGCCGCATGAGCTGCCGATCGTGGTGACGGGCCTTGGCGAAGACGAGATGACCTCGGGCACCGAAGCGTCGATGGCGCGGGCCTGGAAAACGCTGGACCCCGCGCTGCCGGCGGTTGTGGTGACTGGGTCGATTGCCGAGATGATCGGCGGTGGAGTGACGCCGCAAGGCACCAACATCCAGCGCTTCCTGCCGCGCACGATTGACGAGGACCAGTGGCAATGCGCCGACCGGGCGATGACCTGGATCTTCACCGAATTCGGGATGACCAAGGGCCGGATGCCGCCCGAAACTGCGCGTCCCGAAGGGTCAAGGCCGCGCGTCAATATCCTGGGGCCGATGTATGGCACCTTCAACATGCCAAGCGATCTGCACGAGATCCGCCGCCTGGTCGAAGGCATCGGCGCCGACATCAACATGGTTATGCCGCTTGGCGCGCATCTGGCCGAGATGCGGAACCTGGTGAACGCCGACGCCAACGTGGTGATGTACCGCGAGTTTGGTCGCGGTCTGGCAGAATGTCTGGGCAAGCCCTACCTTCAGGCACCCATCGGGCTGGAAAGCACCACCCTGTTCCTGCGCACCCTGGGCGAGATGCTGGGGCTCGATCCCGAACCCTTCATCGAGCGCGAAAAGCACTCGACGCTGAAGCCCCTGTGGGATCTGTGGCGGTCGGTGACGCAGGATTTCTTCGCGACGGCCAGCTTCGCCATCGTCTCGAACGAGACCTACACCCGCGGCATCCGCAACTATCTGGAAGGCGATCTGGGCCTGCCTTGCGCCTTTGCCGTGCCGCGGCTGGCCGGGCAGAAGACCAACAACGAAGGCGTGCGCGCGTCGCTGAAACAGCACCGCCCGCTGATCGTCATGGGCTCGATCAACGAGAAGATGTACATGGCCGAGCTTAAGGCCGGTCACGGTCCGCAGCCGGTGTTCATCCCGGCCGGCTTTCCGGGCGCTGCAATCCGCCGGGCCACCGGCACGCCCTTCATGGGCTATGCCGGCGCGGTCTATCTTCTGCAGGAAGTCTGCAACGGGCTGTTCGACGCGCTGTTTCACATCCTGCCGCTTGGCACGGACATGGACAGCGCCGCCGCTACCCCCACAACGCTGCGCCGGGACTTCCCCTGGGACGTCGACGCGCAGGCCGAACTGGACCGGATCGTCAACGAACATCCGGTTCTCACACGTATTTCCGCCGCGCGCACCTTGCGCGATGCGGCCGAGAAAGCCGCGCTTGACCATGGGGCCGAGCGGGTCGTGCTGGAATTTGTTGCCGGTCTGCGCGGTGAGCGCGCAGCCGCAGGACAGAACACGAAGGGAGGGGTCCAATGAGCGATCAGACCGCAGGGAGCCACGGCGTCAACCACGGCCACCGCACGCCCAAGGCCGAGTTCTACATCTACTTCGCGCTGATCTTTCTGGTCGCGATCCCCTTCGCCGCGCTGGCCTGGGTCATCGCGCTGGTCCGCGACCGCCACCTGCCGGTGCATGGGCCGCTGGCCCGCGCCTGGCGCGAGGCCGGGGCCATCACCCCGGCGATCTTCCGACCCTAAGGCCCGGACGCCTTCGCCCTTCCCGCCAGCCGTGCGGGCAGGGCAGCACTGCCGGGGCCGGAAACCCTGGCGGCTCGATCTTCCGGCGGGCGAGCGCCCGCGCCGCCGGACATGCCATTCACCGCGGCCCCTCTGTCTGACGGGCGGGGCTGCGGAGAAACTCGGGGAGGCATCCAGCCGAACCGTGAACCCAGCAGCAGGGTATGCGGCGTCAGTCTACCCCTTCGGAGGATAACATGGCTGATAAATCCGACCTGAGTTTCACAGGTCTTACTGACGAGCAGGCGCAAGAGCTGCACTCTGTCTACATGCAGGGCCTCGCGCTGTTCACAATCGTTGCAGTGGTCGCCCACTTCGCGGTGTTCTTGTGGCGTCCGTGGTTCTGAGGAGGAACAAGACATGTCAAAGTTCTATAAAATCTGGCTGATCTTCGATCCCCGCCGCGTCTTCGTGGCGCAAGGGGTGTTCCTCTTTCTGCTGGCAGCGATGATCCATCTCGTCCTGCTGAGCACGCCCACCTACAACTGGTTCGCCATTGCTGACGCGAAGTACAATCGCGCGCCGGCAGCTGCGACAGAGTAACGGGCCTACCCCAGTTGCGGGCGGCTGTCCTTTGGCTGTCGCCCGCCACCATCTGACCGTCAAATTCAGGCAAGGTCGCCATCGCCCGGTGACAGCTAGCCTCACGCAAGTGGAGAAAGAAGCATGGCATTGCTTAGCTTCGAGCGGAAATATCGCGTGCCGGGCGGCACGCTGGTCGGGGGAAACCTGTTCGACTTCTGGGTCGGGCCGTTCTACGTCGGCTTCTTCGGCGTCACGACCTTCTTCTTCGCCGCCCTTGGCACGATCCTGATCTTCTACGGCACTGCGATGGAAGGGGTGTGGAACCCCTGGCTGATCTCGATAGACCCGCCGGCCGTGGAATACGGGCTGGCTTTCGCGCCCTTGGCCGATGGCGGACTTTGGCAGCTGATCACGATGTGCGCGGCCTGCTCCTTCATCAGCTGGGCCCTGCGCGAGGTGGAAATCTGCAATAAACTTGGCATGGGTTACCACGTCCCCTTTGCCTTCGGAGTGGCCATCTTCGCCTACCTGACGCTGGTGGTGATCCGACCGGTGCTGATGGGGGCCTGGGGCTACGCCTTTCCGTACGGGATATTCACCCACCTCGACTGGGTGTCGAACACCGGCTACCAATACGGCAACTTCCACTACAATCCGGCGCACATGATCGCCGTCAGCTTCTTCTTTACCAATGCCCTGGCGCTGGCCCTGCATGGCGGTCTGATCCTGTCGGCCGCCAACCCCGAAAAGGGCCGCGAGATGCGCACCCCCGACCATGAGGACACCTTCTTCCGGGACTTCATCGGCTATTCGGTCGGCACGCTGGGGATCCACCGTCTGGGTCTGCTTCTGGCGCTGAACGCCGGGATCTGGAGCGCGATCTGCATTGTGATCTCGGGCACGATCTGGTTCGATCAATGGGTCGTCTGGTGGGACTGGTGGCTGCAGCTGCCGTGGTGGGCCGACATTCCGGGAGGCGTCAATGGCTGAGTATCAGAACATCTTCAATCAGGTGCAGGTGCGTGGCGCCCCGGAAATGGGGTTGGTCGAAGGCGTGGACCTTGCCAACCGGACCAAGGGAGCGGGCTTTTCGTCCTTGGCTGGCTGGCTGGGCAACGCGCAGCTGGGGCCGATCTACCTTGGCGCGATGGGGACGATCTCGCTCTTTTCCGGGCTTGTCTGGTTCACCATGGTCGGCGGCTGGTTCTGGCACCAGGCCGGCTTCAACCCGGCGGTCTTCGCCCGCGACCTGTTCTGGCTGTCGCTTGATCCGCCCTCGGCGGAATGGGGCTTGCGCATTCCTCCGCTGGCCGAAGGCGGCTATTGGCTGATCGCGTCGTTCTTCCTCTTGATCAGCGTGTTGGCCTGGTGGGTTCGCAGTTACCTGCGGGCCGAGGCCTTGGGCATGGGCAAGCACGTCTGCTGGGCCTTCGCTTCGGCGATCTGGCTGTTCCTGGTCCTGGGCCTGATCCGGCCGGTCCTGATGGGCAGCTGGTCCGAGGCGGTGCCCTACGGCATCTTCACCCACCTTGACTGGACCAACAACTTCTCGCTGTCCTACGGCAACCTGTTCTACAATCCGTTCCATGCGCTTTCGATCGTGTTCCTCTATGGGTCGGCACTCCTTTTCGCCATGCACGGGGCGACGATCCTGGCCGTCAGCCGCTTCGGCGGTGACCGGGAACTGGAGCAGATTGCCGATCGTGGAACGGCCTCGGAACGGGCGGCACTGTTCTGGCGCTGGACCATGGGGTTCAACGCCACGATGGAGGGCATCCACCGCTGGGCCTGGTGGTTCGCGATCCTGGTCACACTGACCGGAGGGATCGGGATCCTGCTGACCGGAACGGTCGTGGACAACTGGTATGTCTGGGCACAGGACCACGGCTACGCGCCGCTGAACTGAGGAGACCGCGATGTCTGACGAACACACCTTCTCGATCTCGCGCCGGGCGCAGCTTTCGACCTGGATCACCGGGCAGATGCTGCGCGGCGCGGGCTATGCCGCAGCCCTGGTGATCGGCTTCGGCCTCGTGCTGACCCTGATCTGGTTCGTGGGCACTCTTCTGCCCGAGGAAAGCCGCCAGACGCCGGACCCGAACACCTGGAGCAGACTTGCGCCGGCAACGGTGACATCTGTGGCAACGGGCCTGGCCTGACGATACCGGGCGGGGCTGCGGATCGCCCGTCCCGTGATAGTCCGGGCGTCTGCCAGCCCGGAACCGGGGCGCAATCACTGCCCGGTTCCCGTCCTGTCGGCGACAGGGACCTGGTGCCGTGTGGGACACTTCCACACGGCGCTTTTTCAAGGAGGCCGCCATGGACGACAGCCCAAGCCGCACCCCGACGCTGGACCGCGTGGCCAGCCCGGCCGACCTCAAGGCCCTGACCGATGCCGAGCTTGGCCTTGTCGCCGGTGAACTGCGGCGCGAGACCATCGAAGCGGTCAGCCGCACCGGCGGGCATCTTGGCTCGTCCCTTGGCGTGGTGGAACTGACCGTCGCGATCCATGCCGTGTTCAACACGCCGATGGACAAGCTGATCTGGGACGTCGGCCACCAGTGCTATCCGCACAAGATCATCACCGGGCGGCGCGACCGGATGGGCACCTTGCGCCAGAAGGGCGGCCTGTCCGGCTTCACCAAGCGGTCCGAGTCCGACTACGACCCGTTCGGAGCGGCCCATTCCTCGACCTCGATCAGCGCAGCACTGGGGTTTGCGGTCGGGCGGCAGATGGGGATGCCGGTCGGCGATACCATCGCGGTCATCGGCGACGGAGCGATCACCGCCGGCATGGCCTATGAGGCGATGAACCACGCAGGCCACCTGAAGGAGCGCCTGTTCGTCATCCTCAACGACAACGACATGTCGATCGCCCCGCCGGTGGGGGCGATGTCCAGCTACCTGAACACGATCGCCGACAAGGGCCCGCTGGCGGTGCTGAAGGCCGCGGCCGAGGGGATCGAGGCGGCGCTGCCCGGCCCGGTGCGCGACGGTGCGCGGCGGGCGCGGGCTTTGGTCACCGGCCTGCCCGGAGGCGGGACGCTGTTCGAGGAATTCGGCTTCGAATACATCGGCCCGATCGACGGCCACGACATGGGCCAGCTTCTGGCGACGCTGCGCGCGGCGAAGGCGCGGGCGTCGGGGCCGGTGCTGATCCATTGCGTGACGGTCAAGGGCAAGGGCTATGCCCCTGCCGAGGGAGCGGATGACAAGTATCACGGGGTGGCCAAGTTCGACGTGACAACCGGCGCGCAGGTCAAGTCGAAGTCGAACGCGCCAAGCTATACGCAGGTCTTTGGCGAACGGCTGACCGCGATGGCCGCCCGCGATCCGCGGATCGTCGCGATCACCGCCGCGATGCCCGGCGGGACCGGGCTCGACATCCTGCAACGCCGGTTTCCGGCGCGGGTCTTCGATGTGGGCATCGCCGAACAGCATGGCGTGACTTTCGCCGCCGGTCTGGCCGCCTCGGGCATGCGGCCCTTCTGCGCGATCTACTCCAGCTTCCTGCAACGCGGCTATGACCAGATCGTGCATGACGTAGCCTTGCAGAACCTGCCCGTCCGCTTTGCCATCGACCGCGCCGGGCTGGTGGGACAGGACGGGGCGACCCATGCCGGGGCCTTCGACGTGGGCTTTCTTGCCAGCCTGCCGAACATGACCGTGATGGCCGCCGGCGACGAGGCCGAGCTGGTCCACATGATGGCCACTGCCGCCGCGCATGATCAGGGGCCGATCGCCTTTCGCTATCCGCGCGGCGAGGGGGCGGGTGTCGAGCTGCCCGCCATCGGCGAGGTGCTGGAGATCGGCCGCGGCCGCATCGTGCGGCAGGGCGAGGGCGTTGCCCTGCTGTCCTTCGGGGCGCATCTGTCCGAGGCGCTGCTGGCGGCGGACCAGCTGGCGGAAGACGGCATCAGCATTACCGTCGCCGATGCGCGCTTTGCCAAACCGCTGGACACCGGTCTGATCGACCGGCTCTTGGCCGAGCACGGCGCGCTGGTCACGCTGGAGCAGGGCGCGCCCGGCGGGTTCGGCGCGCAGGTGCTGCACTACCTTGCCGGCTCGGGCGGGCTGGACCGGGGGCGGCTGATTCGCACGCTGACCTTGCCCGATCGGTTCATCGACCAGGCCAGCCCCGCCGAGATGTACGCCGAGGCCGGTCTTCGTGCTGCGGACATTGCGGCAACCTTGCGCGGATTGTCGGCAAAACTGGAACCAATCGTGGTGCCAATGGCCCGTCCAAGGCTGTTCTGAGGCTTGCTTTCCGGCCCGCGCCGCGTCACCGTTTTGACACGTGACTCGGGATTTCGACAATGTGGGATTTCAGCATTTCCAAAGCCTTGGGGCTGATGGTGCGCACTGCGCCATTCATTCTTCTGCGGGTGGTGGTCTATTTCGGGATCAGTGCTGCGTTGATCCTGATGACGGGCGCCGGGGCAGGGGTCGGCTACGGCGTCGGGGTGCTTGGCGATGACCCGTTTCAGGACACCAGCACCTTCTGGGGCGGAGCGGCCGGGTTTGGCCTGACCGCCGGGGCAATCTTCTTCTTCCGCGACTACATTCTTTACCTGGTCAAGGCCGGGCATATCGCCGTGATGGTCGAACTTCTGGACGGCAGGGCGATCCCCGGCGGGCAGGGCCAGATCGCCTATGGGCGGTCGGTCGTCGCGGACCGCTTCGGCCAGGCCTCGGCTCTTTTCGCGCTGGACCGTCTGATCCAGGGGGTGATCGCGGTGATCACCGGGATGGCGCAGGGGCTGATGTCACTGCTGCCGATCCCCGGGCTTGACCGGCTGATGGGGATGATGCGCGCCTATCTTCGGCTGGCGGTCGGGATGATCGACGAGGTGATCCTTGGCCACTCGATTCGCACAAGGTCGAACAACGCGTGGGAGGCGGCGCATGACGGGCTGGTGCTGTATGCCCAGAACGCCCGGGCCATGCTGGTGGCTGCAGCCTGGCTGACGCTGATCACCTGGGTGCTGGCAGGACTGGTCTTCCTTGCGATGCTGGCCCCGGCCGGCGCGGTGGTCTGGCTGTTGCCGGGCGATGGCAGCGGCGGGCTCTTCGTTTTTGCGCTGGTCTTTGCCTGGGCGGTGAAAGCCGCGGTGATCGAGCCTTTCGCGCTGGCCTGTCTCTTGCAGGTCTTCTTCGCAGAAACAGCGGGGCAAGAACCGAACGCCGAATGGCGTGGCCGTCTGACCCAGGTATCCGGCAGGTTCCGCAAGCTGGGCGAACTGGCAGCAGCTGGCGGAGCGAAGCCGCCCACTGCGGATGGCGTGGACTGACGTTGCCCGTCGCGAACCAACCCCTCTTTGCCCTGAAACCGGCATGTTCAGCGGTTGCGACGCTTCGGCAACTGTGGCAAGAGTCTGCGATTGGCAACCAGAGCTACGAGATCCGCATGAGCGACTTCGCCAACCGCCGGGTTATGATGGTGGACACGCAGGTCCGGCCCTCGGACGTGACCAAATTTCCCATCATCGATGCCATGCTTTCGGTCCCGCGCGAGGTCTATGTGCCTGACGACCGTCGCGAGGCCGCCTATGTGGGCGAGGACCTTCAGATCGGCTCCGGGCGGGTGCTTCTTGAAGCGCGCACGCTGGCCAAGCTGCTGGACGCGCTTGACATCCGCCCCGGCGAGATGGTGTTGGACCTTGGCTGTGGCCTTGGGTACTCGGCGGCGGTCATCGCCCGGATTGCCGGCACCGTCATCGCGGTCGAGAACGACGAAAGGCTTGCCGCCGAGGCGCAGCGCCTCTTGTCCGAGGAAAGCGTCGACAATGCAGTGGTGGTCGCCGGGTCGATTGCGGCGGGGGCGGCAAAACATGCACCCTATGACGCGATCACCGTACAGGGCGGCGTCGAGACAATTCCCGAGGCGCTGCTTGCGCAGTTGAAGGACGGCGGACGGATCGGGGCGATCTTCATGGACGGCGCGCTTGGCACCGCGATGATCGGCTTCAAAATCGAAGGTCGGGTCAGCTGGCGCCCGGTTTTCAATGCGACGGCGCCGGTGCTTGACGGGTTTCGCAAAGCCAGGGCCTTCGCGCTTTAGGCGGGCGAGGCGGCCATGACGATTGTTGTCCTGGGTTGGCCGACTGGTCCGGTCGGGTGCACGGGACGGATCGCCCGCCATTCTTGCGGGCAAAGGGAAGGTGAGTCGTGATGCGGGTTTGGATGCGAGTATTGGTCCTGGCAACAGCCGGTGCCCTTTCGGCGCCTTTGGCCGGTGCCGAAACGCTGACAGATGCATTGATTGCAGCCTATCGCAATTCAAATCTTCTGGACCAGAACCGCGCCGTCTTGCGAGCGGCGGATGAGGACGTGGCAACAGCCGTGTCTTCATTGCGGCCAGTGATCGCCTACACCGCTCTGGCCGGCTGGGCCAAGCAGGACATCGGCACGACTTTAGGCGGCGGTGTGTTCGAGGAAACGAACGCCTCGCTGGCTCTCAGCGCCGAGATGACCTTGTTCGACTTCGGGCGCAACCTTCTTGGGATCGAGATTGCGAAAGCCAGTGTGCTGGCCACGCGTTATGCGTTGGTCGAGGTCGAGCAGCAGGTTCTTCTGGCAGCGGTGCAGGCCTATGTGGATGTAAGGCTTGCGCAGGAAGTGGTGGCACTGCGGCAAAGCAACCTTCGGCTGATCGGTGAAGAACTTCGCGCCGCGCAAGCACGGTTCGAAGTCGGGGAAACCACCTTGACCGATGTGGCGATTGCCGAGGCGCGGCTTGCCGGATCGCTTGCTTCACTGGCATCGGCCGACGGAGGCCTTCTGGTCGCCCGCGAAGCCTACAAGGCCGCGACCGGGGCCTATCCGGGGTCGCTTGCGGCGCTTCCGGCTTTGCCATCGTTGCCGCAGACCCTGGAAGAGGCACAAGGCGTCGCGCGAAGCACCAGCCCGCTGATCCGGCAGGCGCAGCAACTGGTGACCCTGGCCGACTTCCAGCTTGCGCTGTCAGAGGCGGCCCGACTGCCAACGATCGGCGGTGCTGCGACCTTTCGGACAAATGACGATGGGCTGGATACCAAAAGCATCGGCCTGACGATGAACCAGACGATCTACGCCGGCGGACGGATTTCGGCGCTGCAGCGCCAGGCCATAGCCGGCAAGGACCGCGCCAACGCGACCCTGATGCAGACAGCGGTCAACGTCATGCAGGGCGTCGGCGTTTCCTGGGCCAATCTGGAAGTATCGGCGGCGTCGATCACGGCGACGCAAGGCCAGGTCACCGCGGCGCAGACCGCCTTTGACGGCGTGCGGCAGGAGGCGGAAGTCGGTGCCCGGACGACACTGGACGTTCTGGACGCCGAGCAGGAACTGCTGGACGCGCGCAACGACCGGCTTCAGGCTGAAGCGCAGCGCTATGTCGGTGTCTACCGGGTTCTGTCCGCCATGGGATTGTTGACGGTTGATCATCTGCAACTGGGCATCCCGACTTATGATCCGGAAGCCTATTTCAATTCGGTGAAGGCAGCGCCTTCGCACTCGGTGCAAGGCAAGAAACTTGACCGCATTCTGGAAAAGATAGGCGAATGACGACGGCGGTGCTAACGTCTAGGAAGAAATGCGTTGCCGGACTTGGGGTTGCCGCGCTAAGCTGAGGTGATCTAGAGTTGTAAACCGCAGGGAAAGACGAAGATGCCAGGCACGATCGGTTCCGGCGAGATCGGTGATGTCGTCGCTTCCATGCGTCGCCTGATGTCGGCGGACACTCGTTCACGCCCAATAACGCGCGACCTTGCGCAGGATCGGCTTGTCCTGACCCCGGCGCTTCAGGTCAGCCCGGAATCGTCGGATGCAGATCCGCTGGTCCGGATGTTTGCAAGCCGCAGCGACGGACCGGTCGCAGATGTTCTTTTTCTCAAGCCGGAAATGGCCGGGGCTGCGTCATTGAACCATGGCATGAAAGACGCGTTCGAGGCCGAGTGGGAAGACGAAATCTGGGCCGAACCCGAGCCCCCCCTTGCCGAGATTGCCCTTGGACTTGAAGACGCCGAAGTCGTGCCCGATCCGCCTTTTCAAGACGCACCAGTCGAGGCGGCCGATGGCGACGGCTCTCTCGACGATGAGGCCCCTTGGGCTGATATCGGCGAAGACTGGCTTGATGAACAGAATGATGCTCTCGACCCGATCGTTGTCTTTGCCGCCAACGGTCGCGTGCGGACAGAGAATCCGCCCGACGCAGCCTATCAGCCTGAAAGTGATGATGCCGAAGCCGAAGCCGCACCGCTTGTTGCGGAGGCTTCAGGGTTGGCCGATGAGCAGCCGGTGGCGGACCGCTCCGCAGACCTTGCCTCTGCCGCCCCAAGGCTTGGCGTGCTGGAGCTTTCCGCAGCCGACCTTCTGACGGACAGCGAGGGCAACCCGCTGACGGTTCTGGACGAGGCGGCCCTGCAACAGATCATCCGCGAGCTGATCCGTGAGGAGCTAAAGGGGGTTCTTGGCGAAAAGATCACCCAAAGCGTCCGCAAACTGGTGCGGGCCGAGATCAACCGCGCCCTTGCGGCGCATTCCCTTGACTGAGCAACTGCCCCTGGTCTGATCTGCGGCAGAAACGAAAAACGCGCCCGGTGGGGCGCGTTGTGCTTTTTGCCGGAGTGGACAGATCAGGCGGCTTCGGCCTGTTCCGATTCCAGAAGATGGCGCCGCTCGGACTCTTCGCGGCTGAGTGCCACGCTGGTCCGCACGCCTTTGCCCACGAATTCCATCAGGCCCTTGACCACCCGTTCGTTCGGGTCGATCCCGGCGCAGGACAGCACTTCACGTCCGTCGCGCGACCGCGCCCAGCGGGCGATCTGATCCGGACCGTTGCCATACTTCTTGTCATCAGCGATGGCATCATCAAGCGCGGCCAGAACCACGGCGGCAAAAAGTTTGCGTGCGCGCTGGCCTTGCTCGAAGTTGAAAGCGGTGCTGTCGATGGAGTCAAACATACGGCGGTCCTTGTTCTTGCTCTTGTCTTTTCTAGCGTTCAGGGGTTGTAACCATTTGATCACGATTCGGGCAATCAGCTTTGACATGACGGATATGCGTCTGCTGCATGACGGCGGATTTCCGCCACAGCATTTAGGGGTCTCGCTGCCGGACCTGAGACAAGATATGGGAAACAACTCCCGGGTTTCAACCTTTGCAGGAAAGTTCCACCCGATGCCGAAGATCAACGGAAACGAGATACGCCCCGGAACGATCGTCGAACATGACGGCGGTCTTTGGGCCTCGGTAAAGGTGAACCACGTGAAGCCGGGCAAGGGCGGGGCCTTTGCCCAGGTCGAGCTGAAGAACCTCCGCGACGGTCGCAAGCTGAACGAACGCTTCCGGTCGGAAGACAAGGTCGAGCGGGTAGACCTTGAAATGAAGGACCAGCAGTTCCTGTATGAAACCGACGGGCGTCTGGTGTTCATGGACAGCGAGACCTACGAGCAGATCGAACTGGACGCCGAGCTTCTGGGCGACCGCCGTCCGTTCCTGCAGGACGGAATGACAGTGTCGGTGCAATACTTCGGAGAAGAGGCCCTGAACGTGACGATCCCGCAGAAGGTGACCTGTCGCATTGTCGAGACCGAAGTGGTCCAGAATGGCCAGACGGCGTCGAAAAGCTACAAGCCGGCTGTGCTGGAGAACGGTGTGCGGGTGATGGTGCCGCCCTTCGTCAACTCGGGCGAGCTGATCGTCGTGCACACCGAACTGATGGAATACAGCGAACGCGCGTGATCATGGCATGACCGAAACCAGGATGCGCCGCTGGCTTTACCCTTCCAGCTATCACTGGCTGACGCTGATGCTTGCGATGGCGCTGGCCGCCACCGTGCTGGCCTGGCTGTCCTTCGGATTGGTCAATCTGGCGTTGGCCAATGCCTCGTTCCTGGCGCGCCATGGCTTGCTTGCGATCCGTGAAGGCGGGCTTTGGCAAACGGTCGAGATCGGCGGGCGGGCAGTCCTTGCGATGCTGTCCTACCTGGTGTTCAAGGCGGTGGAGACCGAGCTGATCCACCGCTGGCGCGGGCTTGACCGCTGAACGCAGCGCCGGGGAAGGTCTGACCGGCTAGATCAGTCCGGGACCGCTTTCAATGGTCTGGGCGTCCGGGGCAAGCCGCAGCGATGCGCTGCCTGCGGCAAGCGCCCCCGCGGCCTTGTCCAGACGAAGCCAGCACAGCGCCCAGCCACCGGACTGGGTGAACAGGATGCCGGCCGGCTTGCCGCCAGACAGGATCTCGGTCCCGACCGGGGCTGCGCCGGTGATGGCCAGACGGACCAGCCCTTTGCGAAGCTCGGTCTTGTGCTTCATCCGGGCGGTGACTTCCTGTCCGACGTAGCAGCCCTTGCGGAAGTCGACACCGTGCAGGCGTTCGAAGCCGTGCTCAAGGATGTAACTGTCATCGGGGATCAGCTCGATCCCGCCCTCGGGGATCAGGTGGCTGACGCGGATCTGGTCCCAGTCGATCCTGGGCGCGTCGATCTCGGCCAGGTTGCCGGGGGCATCGGTGGTCCAGGCCCGCCACCCCAACGCAGGGTGGCGCGGGTCGGCCAGCGCGCCCTTCGGTGCCGGGCCAAGGCCGCGCCGGACGTGAAGCGCGCTGGGGGTGATCGCGACATCGGCGCGCAGCCGGTACATCGACAACCGCCGCAAGGTGGCGGGGGCCAGCGCTGTGGCGATGTCGATCAGAAGCGTGCCGTCATCGCTTCGGGCCACGAAGAAATCGGCGAGATACTTGCCTTGCGGGGTCAGAAGGGCGGTCCAGACCAGACCCGCGCCCGTGTCCAGCGGCCGGACATCATTCGTGACCAGCCCTTGCAGGAAGGTCAGGGAGTCCTTGCCGGTCAAGGCCCAGACGGTCCGGTCCGGATCAGTTTCACCTTGTGTCATGAAGCCTACGATAGGCGGAGGCGCCGGCGGGGGAAAGCCTCAGTCACGCAGTTGTGCCTGTTGCAACTGCGCGTAAAGCCCGGCCTTGCGCATCAGGTCGTCGTGGGTGCCCTCTTCGACCAGGCGTCCCTGGTCCAGGACGATGATCTTGTCGGCGCGTTTGACTGTCGACAGCCGGTGCGCGATCACCAGTGTCGTGCGGCCCGACTGCGCCTTGGCAAGTGCAGACGAAACGGCGGCTTCGGTCCGGGTGTCCAGCGCCGATGTCGCCTCGTCCAGCAGCAGCACCGGCGCATCGGCCAGCAGCGCGCGCGCAATGGCGATCCGTTGCCGCTGCCCGCCCGAAAGCGCGCTGCCGCGCGGCCCGGCCTGCGTCTCAAGCCCCTGTGGCAGGCTGTCGATGAAGCCGGCCGCCTCGGCATCGGCCAGCGCGCGGGCAATGCGCGCGCCGTCCATGGTCTCGCGGCCCAGCGTCAGGTTTTCGCGCAAGGTTTCGTCAAACAGCGCCGCGTCCTGCGACACTGACCCCAGAAGGCCGCGCTGGTCGGCAAGGCTCATGTCCTGCACATCGACGCCGCCGATCAGGATGCGGCCCGATTGCGGCTCGACCATCGCCGAGATCAGCTGGAACACCGTGGTCTTGCCCGCGCCCGAACTGCCGACAATCGCCGTGACCTGGCCGGCTTCGGCCACGAAGGACAGGGATTTCAGCACGGGGCGGTCGGGGTAGGCGAAGGTCACCGCATCAAAGCGGATCTCGGGCGCCCCCGTTGCCGGGACGGCCCGGCTGACCGCAGGGCGCGATCCGGATGGGCGGGTGTCGAACAGCGTGAACACCCGTTCAAGACTGGCCTCGGCCACCTGCCACAACCCGGCAAGTTCTCCCAGCCGCCGGATTGGCTGGAAGGTCAGCGCCATCGCGGTGAAGAAGGCCATGAATTCGCCGGTGGTGCGGGTGCCCTCGGCAACTTCGCGGCCACCCAGAACCAGCACGGCGAAAAATCCGATGCCGGTCACGATGTCGACCAGCCCCGGCATCGCGGCCCGGCCAAGCGCGGACTTTTCCTCGGCCCGGACGATCACGTTCAGGATGCGCTGGAAGCGGTCGGCCTGATAGGTTTCCATCCGGTTCAGCTTGACCGCCTGAATGCCGTGGAAGATCTCGTCCAGCCGGGTGGCGCGCAGGCCGGCCTGATGCCGCGAGGTCATCGCCTTGCGGAAGATGTAGCGGCGCAGGCCGATGGCGGGGATCAGCAAAAGCGGAGTCCCGATCATCGCGGCGGCGGTCCAGATCGGGTCGATGGACAGGGCGACGACAAAGAGCCCGGCCAGCGCCACCATATCGCGTCCGACCCCGGTGATGACCAGCGTGGCCGCCCCTTGCGCGCCCATCGTGTCGCCCTGAACCCTCTCGATCAGCGTGCCGGGGGCGTTCAGCTGGAAGAAACTGCCGTCCAGCGTCAAGAGATGCCGCACAAGGTCGGCCTGCATCGCGGCGGCCGCGGTCTGGTTCACCCGCGTCAAAAGCCAGCGCCCGGCAACCGACGTGATGGCCCGCACGATGAAAAGCCCCAGGATCGCGCTGCCAACCCAATACAGCGCGGCCTGGCCCCCCGTCGAAAAGACCTGATCGAACAATGGCTTGATCATGTAGCTGAGCAACCCCAGCGTCGACCCTTCGACCGCCATCAGCGCAAAGGCGATCAGCAGCAGTGCCAGATGCGGGCGCAGATAGCTGCGCCAGAACCGGCCAAGAAGCTCGCGGGCGGGGTAGGCGCGGGGGGGCTGCAAGGGCGGGGGCCTTTCGGAAAGGGGCAGGGCCGGGTTTAGCGGGAAAGTGACGCACCCTCAAGCCGGGCCTGATTGACGCTGCCCGAAGCCGGGCATAGCCATGGCGGCTGAAGTGCAGGAGTGACGCATGAGCCTTTCCCACGGCCGCCCTTATCTGGCAATTCCCGGCCCCTCGGTCATCCCCGACCGGGTGTTGCGGGCGATGCACCGGGGCTCGCCGAACATCTACGAGGGGCCGCTGGTTGACCTCGTTGCCAGCCTCTGGCCCGATCTGCGGGCGGTTGCGGGCACGACGGGGCATGTGGCGATGTATATCGGCAACGGCCATGCCGCCTGGGAGGCGGCGAATGCCAACATCTTCTCACGCGGAGAGAAGGCGCTGGTGCTGGCCACTGGCCAGTTCGGGCTAAGCTGGGCCAATGCGGCGCGCGCGATGGGGATCGAGGTCGAGGTCATGGACTTCGGCCGATCCGCCCCGGTGGATATGGGGCGCATCGAGGCGCTGCTGCGCGCCGACACCGGGCACCGGATCAAGGCGGTGTTGACCACCCATGTCGATACCGCCAGCACGACCAAGACCGACATTCCCGCACTTCGGGCGGCGATTGACGCGGCGGGGCATCCGGCGCTCCTTGCGGTGGACTGCATCGCAAGCCTTGGCTGCGACGAGTTTCACATGGACGCCTGGGGTGTCGATGTCATGGTCGCGGCCTGCCAGAAGGGCCTGATGACCCCGCCGGGCATGTCCTTCGTCTGGTTTTCGGAAGCGGCCCGCGGCATGTGCGCGGGCGGCGATCTGGCGACGCCCTACTGGGCCTGGGGCCCAAGGGCCCAGCCGTCGGAGTTCTGGCAGATCTGGGATGGTACTGCGCCCACAAGCCACCTTTTCGGCCTGCGCGAAGCGCTGGACATGTTGCACGAGGAAGGCATGCCGCAGGTCTGGAACCGGCACCGGGTGCTGGCGGGCGCGGTCTGGGCCGCGTTTGACGCCTGGGGGGCAGGCAATCCCGAGATCGCGATGAACGTGGCCGACCCGGCGCAGCGGGGCTGGTCGGTGACGGCGGCACGGATCGGCGCGCCCGATGCCAGACGGCTGCGGCAATGGTGCGAGACCCGGGCCGGCGTGACCCTCGGGATCGGTCTTGGCATGGCAACCGCGACCGACCCGGACGGTCACGGCTTCCTGCGGGTGGCGCATATGGGCCATGTCAACGCCCATATGACGCTGGGGGCGCTGGCAGTGATGGAGGCGGGGATGGTCGCGCTTGACATCCCGCATGGGCCGGGGGCGCTTGCGGCGGCGGCCCGAGTGGTGGCGGCAGGGGCATGAGCGGCTGGTTTCGCAGCCGCGCACTTGGGCCCGACGTGATCGTGACGCTGGAGCCGGCGGTTGCTCCGATGTTTCAGGCGGCGATGGTCACCGTCCTTGGCCGCGACCGCGACCTGCAGTTCGACTTCGGCTGCGGGGTGATGCCGCTGCGGCCGGCGCTGCCGTTGACAGCCAAGCCGGTGGTTGCCGTCGCAAGCCACGCCCATGTCGATCATATCGGCGGCTTTCATGAATTTGCCGATCGGCTTGGCCACGCCACCGAAGCTGCAGGATTTGCCGGCCTGCCGGGCTGCGAAACCTTCGCCGACGAGTTCCGGGACTGGCCGGAGGTTGTCGTCCCGCCACCGCCGGGATTTGCCATTGCCAATTGGACCCTTCGCCCCGCACCCCTGACCGCAGCATTGGCCGAGGGCGACCGGATCGACCTTGGCGACCGCAGGTTCACCGTCCTGCACCTGCCCGGCCATTCGCCCGGCGGGATCGGCCTGTTTGACGAGAGGGACGGGCTTTTCCTCTCGGGCGACGCGATCTACGACGACGACATCTTCGACGACCTGCCGGGTGCGTCAGTCCCCGACTATCTTGTGACGATGGAGCGGTTGCGTCATCTTGACTGCAGCCTTGTCATCGGCGGGCACGGGCCAGAGATGACCCGCGCCCGGATGGTCGAGGTTGCGGAAGCCTACCTCGCGCGAAGGGCCTGACGCGTCAGCCGCCGTTCGCGGCCAGCCAGTCCTGCATCCAGGCGATCTCGGCCTCTTGCGCGGCGATCACGGCTTCGGCCAGTTTCCGCACCTCGGGGTCGGACCCATGCTCAAGCACGATCCGGGCCATGTCGACCGCGCCCTGGTGGTGCGGAAGCATTCCACGGACGAAATCCACATCGGCATTGCCGCTGAATTCGATCGCCATGCCGGAATGCATCCGGTCATTGGCCTGCATGAACGCCATCGACGCGGGCCCCGTGTCGCCCATCATCGCGTGGCCCTCGTGCCCGGTGGTTTCTTCGGCGCCGGCAAGACCCGGAGCGGCAAAGGCGGCAGCTACCGCAAGGACAGCGGCAAGGGGGGTAAGTTTCGGCATGTTCTGGTCCTGCTGATGATCTTCTCGCCTTCAGATGCAGGCTTCCGGCGGGGGAAGGACAGTCATTTCCGCGTGATCCCTCCGGCATCCCGGGGCGCCTGTGCACCTGGAAACGCGGCCTGTGCGCCAAGGGCCGGGCCACGGCCCTTTCCCAGCGGGCCAGGGAAGGCTATCCTCGCGCCTGAAACAAGTGTAGCCAGCAGCGGTGACAGTGGTGGAAAGTGCGGGCAGACGACCGGTCGTCGGGATCATCGGGAACAGCTACCTGATCAACGACAGCTACCATGTGCATACCAGTGGCACGATGAATTCCGCCGCCGTGGCCGAGGTTGCGGGCTGCCTGCCGCTGATCATCCCGTCGGACCCGCGCTTTGTCGGGGTCGGAGATCTGCTGGATCTGTGCGACGGGTTTCTCCTGACCGGGGGCAGGCCGAATGTCCATCCCAGCGAATACGGCGAGACGGAAACTCCGGCGCACGGTGCCTTTGACCGGGGCCGCGATGCGATCACCCTGCCGCTGATCCGTGCCTGCGTCGACCGGGGGCAACCCTTCCTGGGGATCTGCCGGGGATTTCAGGAAGTGAACGTGGCCCTTGGAGGTACGCTTCACCCCGAGATCCGTGACCTGCCGGGGCGGATGAACCATCGGATGCCACCCGACGGCGCGCTTGATGAACAGTTCGCACTGCGCCATGCGGTGCAGTTCAGCGACGGGGGCCCGTTCCATCTGCTGATGGGCGCGCGCGAGGTGATGACCAATACGCTGCACGGTCAGGGGATCGACCGCCCGGCGCCGGGGATCATGATCGACGGGCAGGCGTCGGACGGCACTGCAGAGGCGCTTTATGTCAAGGACGCGCCCGGCTTTACCCTGTCGGTGCAATGGCATCCCGAATGGAATGCCGGCAACGATCCGGTCTCGCGGCCGCTGTTCAAGGCCTTTGGCGCGGCCGTGGCGGACTGGGCCGCGACCGGCGCGGCCAAGACAGCCGTACGGCAGGCTGGAAAACGATAAGCCTATTTAATCAGTCTGTTATAGAAGATACCTGAGACAACGCTGGCGCCCGCTCGATGGGTGCTTCGGCGTCCAAATCCGAAGGTGCAGCCGGTCCAGCCCAGGCCCCGGTCAAAGCCGCCGCAGTTTCAGCTTGGTAATCCGGTTTTCCCGCCGTGCAGCGACTTCGAAGCGAAAGCCGTGAAAGCTGAAGACCTGGCCCTCGTTCGGGATCATCTGCGCTTCGTGGATCACGAGGCCCGCGACGGTGTTCGCCTCGTCATCGGGCAGGCGCCAGTCGGTCGCGCGGTTCAGGTCGCGGATCGTCATCGCGCCTTCGACCAGATAGCCGCCGTCTTGCGCCAGCGAAAGACCGGCATCCTTGTGAACCACGTCGAACTCGTCGGTGATGTCGCCGACGATTTCTTCCAGGATGTCTTCCAGGGTGATCAAACCCTGAAGTGCGCCGTATTCATCGACCACAAGCGCGAAATGGGTCCGCCGCGACAGGAATTCGCGCATCTGTTCGTCCAGCGGGGTGGTGTCGGGGATGAAGTATGGCTTCATCGCCACCTTGACGATGTCCAGCCCTTCGATTCCGGCGACCGGGCGATCCTCGCCGCGGATCAGCCGGTCCACCTCGCGCAAGAGATCCTTGGCATGGATGACGCCAAGGATGTTTTCATCGCTGTCGCGATAGATCGGCAGGCGGGTGTGGGACGAGGCAAGCACCCGGGTGATGATCTCGCCCGGCGGCAGGCTGGCGTCGATCATCTCGATCTGGCGGCGGGGGCGCATGATCTCGTCCACCGTGCGGTGGCTGAGATCAAGCGCGCCCAGAAGCCGGTCGCGGTCCTCTTTTTCGACCGCGCCCGAGACATGGCCGCGTTCGATTGCACCGGCAAGCCGCTCTCGCCCGGCCGACTGCTGGCCTCCAGGGCCCGGCGCAGGGCCGAACACCCGCCGCAGGCTGCGGCCGATGCCTTCGACAAGGGTGGAAAGCATGGTCACCGGTCAGCCTTTGCGATCAAGGCCGGGGCGGGCCAGGGGGTGGCGGGTCAGGACCAGCCGGGTCAGATGGTCGTCCAGCACATGGGTATAGATCTCGGTGGTGGCCACATCGGCATGGCCGAGGAGCGTCTGGATCACCAGCAGGTCGGCGCCATGCGCCAGAAGATGGGTGGCAAAGGCGTGACGCAGGACATGCGGCGTCACCTTTGCCGGCGAAATCCCGGCCTGAACCGCCACGTCCTTGACCAGGGCGTGAAAGGATTGCCGCGTCAGGTGGCCGTCGCGCCCGTTGCCGGGGAACAGGAACCGCGAGGCCGGGCGTCCGGCAATCCGGCCGGCCTCGTCGTCCCGGTCGCGGTGGTCCAGCCATTCAGCCAGGGCGGCGCGCGCCGGGCCGGACAGCGGCACCATGCGTTCCTTGTCGCCCTTGCCCCGGACCAGGATCATCCTGGGATCGCCGCGCACCGCCGCGACCGGCAGGCTGACAAGTTCGCTGACCCGAAGGCCCGTGGCGTAAAGAAGTTCGAACAGCGCCGTGTCGCGCAGCCGGTCTGCGGCCGACCGGCCGCGCAGGCGTGCGGCGTCGATCAGGCGCGACACCTCGGCCTCGCTAAGCGTCTTGGGCAGGCTTTGCGATTTGCCGGGTCCGGTCAGCCGCAGCGCCGGGTTGTCGCTGCGCCAGCCTTCGTCGAAGGCAAAGCGGAAAAGCTGCCGGATCGACGACAGGCGGCGTGCGCGGGTCGCCTTCGACAGGCCCTGCGCGTCACACTGCACAAGGTAGCCCTCGACAGCCCTTCGGTCGGCGTCTGGCAGGCTGATCCCCTGCCGATCCAGCCATGTGGCAAAATCGACAAGATCGCGGCCATAGGCCAGGCGGGTGTTCCGTGCCGCGCCAAACTCGGCCGCGCGGGCGTCAAGGAAGGTCGAGATCCAGCGGCTGGCCTCGGCAGCGGGCATCGGCTCAGCCTCGCCGTTCAAGGATCATGAGTTCAAGCGCCGTGCGCCGCGCGATGGTGTCCAGTCCGACGGCGCGCAAGAGCGACAGCCCCTCGGTCACCCCGCGCAGGTCGCCTTGCACGCCGCGCCCGATGCTGTCTATCGCGACCAGGATCGCTTCGCCCTTGCGGTTGCCGTCCAGAAATTCCTTGCCCTCGACGGGCAGGGCGGGGCTGCGATAGGCGGCGGCGATTGCGCGCGCCAGACTGTCGGGCGGAATGACGGCAGAGATGTCGCCGCGCGCCAGGCCCAGAAGGAAGGCTTCGGTCTGGTCGGCAGGCTTCATCCGGCGGGCGGCACTTTCAAGGTAGGGCGACAGCAGCGCCACACGCAGAGCAATGCCGGCCGCCTCCCCCTCAAGCGGCAGGTCGATCAGCGCCTTGCCGAACAGAAGTGCGAAGGGCACTTCAAGTTCGGCCTCCTGCATCCGCACCCAGACGGCGGGCAGGGCCAGCGCAAGGCGGCCCGCGTCGCCCGAGCCGAGGGCCGTCTCGAACCGCTGGAAGGCCGCGGCCCGGTCCCAGACCCCGCCCGAAGCCGCAGGCGCGCGTTCGGTATATAGGCCAAGGATCAGGTTCGGCGGAATGGTGCCGCCACGGGTCAGCCGCTCGGCGGCCTCGATCTGCGCTTTCCATCCCGCGCGGGGGCCAAGCTCGGCATAGGAAAAGGCGACCGGCAGGTTTTCGGTTGCCAAAGGCTCGCCGATAGCCTCGAACATCATCCAGTCAAGCGGAGTTACCGGGTTCGGGGCCGGCGGCACCGGGTCACCTTCGAAAAGATCGGGGTCAAGAAAGCGCGCAAGAAGGGCAGCTTGATCGGGGCCGATTTCGCCCAGGGCCTCGGCGCTGTGCAAGGTCAGCGCGGCGGTGTCCCAGTCGCCCGAGCGGGCAAGGCAGAAGATCTGCGCGGGCACGGTCGGGGCAAGGTGCGGTGCGGCGGCCATCGTCTCGCAGGCACGGTCCTCGGCGCCGGTCAGCAGGGCCACGTCGAAGGCGCGGCGGAACATGCCGGGTGTGGTCGCTCCGACGGCATCTATCAGTGCAGCGGCCTGTTCCAGTGCGCCAAGCGCCAGCAGCTTGTCGATCCGGACCTGCAAAAGCTCGCCCTTGCCGCCGGCGTCGACGGGGGCCTGCACTTCGGCCAGAAGGATGGTCAGGAAAAGCTGCCGCAGCGCCGGAAGATCATCATCCGGGTGCGCCAGAAGGCGCGCGGCGATCTCACGTGTCAGGCCCGCACCCCACAGGTCGCGCGGCAGGCCGGAGACCGCGACGGGAATGAGCCCGGTCGCATCGGGCGTCGGTCCGTCAAGTGCGGTCGTGGCAACGGGTTCAGGCAAGGCACCGCCCTGACCCGTCACCGGAGGTTCGTCGATGGCGATGGCGATGCCGCCGGATTCCTGCCCGACCGGTGTGGCGATCGACTGCGACAGCCAGTCGATGGCGCTGAGCGGGCCGCCCTCCTGAGCGGCGGCGACGCCGGCAAGGATCATGAGGCTGGCAGCGCTTGCGATACTAGTCCGCATTCAGCACCACGGGCTCTTTGACTTCGCCCTGAACCGGGGTCAGATCGCCAAGATAGGCGTAACCTGTCAACCCGGCGAACCCGATGATCACAAGCCAAATCAATGCCTTGATGATTCGACCCATAGCCTTGCCCATCCTCGTGTCTCATGGCCGGGCAGCGTTGCCTGCCGGATCTTCTTGCGCCCCTGTCCGACCTTCGGGCCAAGTGGGGCGACCGTGGTTGAGATTGTATATAGCATTCGCCCGAACTTCACGCCATTGAGGGCGAAAGATTTCCTTTCGGCAAGGGACTGCCGCTACGGAACGGGGTTGCATCGGTCGCATGGTCCAGTTGGTCAAGACTGTGGTGATGGTCGGAATGATGGGCGCGGGCAAGACGGCAGTCGGCACCGCGCTTGCCCGGCAGTTGGGCGTGGAGTTCCGCGATTCCGACGACGAGATCGTGCGCGCCGCCAGCCGCAGCATCGCCGAGATCTTCGAACGCGACGGCGAGGCCTTCTTTCGCGCACGCGAAGCCGAGGTTATAGCGCGGTTGCTGCGGGGCACGCCTTGCGTGCTGTCCACGGGAGGCGGCGCCTTTCTTGCGCCGGCCAATCGCCAGCTCATTCATGACGTTGGGGTATCGGTCTGGTTGCGGGCCGACCTTGATCTTCTGTGGCAACGGGTCCGCCACAAGACGACGCGCCCGCTGCTGCGCACGCCGAACCCGCGCGAAACGCTGCGCGCGCTTTATGAGGCCCGGCTGCCGCATTACGCCAAGGCCGACCTGATCGTCGACGCGTCAAGCGAGCTGTCCGTCGAGAACATGGCAGCCAGGGTGTTTGACGCGCTTGCAACCCGGTCTGACGTCATGGGAGAACAGGTTTGAACCGGGTTGCTGTCGAACTTGGGGCGCGCTCATATGAGGTGCGGATCGGGGCCGGGCTGATCTCGCGCGCCGGGGCCGAGATCGCCCCGCTTCTGGCACGCAAGCGCGTCGCCGTGGTGACCGACGAAACGGTGGCCGCACTGCATCTGCCGGCGCTGACGGCCGCTCTTGAAGCCGAAGGCATCGCCGTCAGCGCGCTGGCCTTGCCGCCGGGCGAAGCCAGCAAGGGCTGGGCGCAACTGCAACGCTGCACCGAATGGCTGCTGGAGCAGAAGGTCGAACGGCGCGATGTCGTCATTGCCCTCGGTGGCGGGGTGATCGGGGATCTTGTCGGCTTTTCCACCGCGATCCTGCGGCGGGGCGTCCGCTTCGTGCAAGTGCCGACCACGCTGCTGGCGCAGGTCGACAGTTCGGTCGGCGGCAAGACCGGGATCAACACCGCGCAGGGCAAGAACCTTGTCGGCAGCTTTCATCAGCCAAGCCTCGTGCTGGCCGACATCGCTGTCCTTGACACGCTGGCCGGGCGCGACGTGCTGTCGGGCTATGGCGAGGTGGTCAAATACGGCCTTCTGGGCGACGCCGTGTTCTTCGACTGGCTGGAAGGGCAGGGGGCCGCGCTGAAGGCCGGCGACAGGGGCGCGCGGTTGCACGCGGTCACCCGCTCGGTCGAGATGAAGGCCGGCATCGTCAGCCGGGACGAGACCGAAGAAGGCGAACGCGCGCTTTTGAACCTTGGCCATACCTTCTGCCATGCGCTGGAAAAGGCCACGGGCTATTCAGAGCGTCTCTTGCACGGCGAAGGCGTGGCGATCGGCTGCGCACTGGCCTTCGAGCTGTCAGCCCGCCTTGGCCTGTGCGCGCAAGAGGTTCCCAGCCGGGTCCGCGCGCATTTGTCGGTGATGGGGATGAAAGTCGATCTGGCCGACATTCCGGGCGATCTGCCGGACGCCGAGGCCCTGATCAGCCTGATGGGGCAGGACAAGAAGGTGATCGACGGGCGCTTGCGCTTCATCCTCGCGCGCGGGATCGGCCAGGCCTTCGTGGCCGAAGATGTGCCGGAAGACGTGGTGCGCACCCTTCTCAAGGACGCGCTTGCCGGGTACGGGTGATGCCCGCAAGGCGGACCTGAGCTATTCCCGAACAGGTGGACGGTTTTCGAGGCAAGGTTCGCCACCTGTTGCTCCGGCTGGTCTGGTTGGGTTTGTAGCTTCTCTGACGGCAGACCAAGGCGGCCGGGATGCCGCAAACGGCAGAGAGAGAGGCCCCTAGAACAACAGCTTGTAGACGTTCCCGTTCGTGTCGGTCGCAGACCCCGTGCCGCTCGCGGTCCCCGACCCGAGCGAGAAGGTGCCTTGCACCCGGGTGCCATCTTCGCAGACGGCGTAGATCTCTCCGTCGTTCACGCCGGCGACGGTGTCGGTCTTGCTGCCCACGTCGCCGCCCGCCCACCTTTTTCCAGGTCAGCGACAGCCCGCCCGAGCGTGAGATCGTCTTGGGGGTCAAGGAACTCCAGGTGCCGTCGCAGCGGTTCTTGTCGGGCAGCCGAAAGCTGAGCGGTCCCGAGGTTCCGTTCACATTGCTCATCGTCGCTTCGATCACCAGCGCGGGATCGGCCGACGCGATGGCACCCTCAAGGGGATAGAATTGCATCGTGGTGGTGCCGCCGCCGCAGGCCGCAAGCGGCAGGAGAGTGGCGAGGAGAAGGGCCTGTCGGCGCAAGGTGCGTTCCTGATCGTCCGGACGGAGGTGGAAGTTGGCTGGGGCGCTAGGATTCGAACCTAGGTATGTCGGTACCAAAAACCGATGCCTTACCACTTGGCGACGCCCCAACCGTGCCGGGGTGTTTAGCGAAGCGCCTTGCGGCGTGCAAGGGCCTCGCGGCAAAATTCGCGGACAATGCCGACTTGTTCGCCGAAGTGGCAGCGGATAGGACGGGGCATGGTCTGGGACGCGATCATCCTTGGCGCCGGAGCCGCTGGCATGATGGCCGCCACCGAGGCCGGGCGTCGCGGGCGGCGCGTGCTGGTGATCGACCATGCCCGGGCTGCGGGCGAAAAGATCCGGATCTCGGGCGGGGGGCGGTGCAATTTCACCAACCTGCAGATCGCGCCCGACCGGTTTCTGTCGCAAAATCCCCGGTTTGCGGTGTCGGCCCTGAAGCGGTTCACGCAAGGCGACTTCATCGCACGGATCGACGCGGCGGGTATTGCCTGGCATGAAAAGACGCTTGGGCAACTTTTTTGCGACGGGTCCGCAACCCAGGTCATCGACATGCTCTTGCGCGACATGGACCGCGCCGGGGTAACTCTGTGGCTGGGGTGCACGCTGGGCGAGGTTCGGCGCGACGGGCCGGTCTTTTCGGTCGAGACCGCGCGCGGCCAACAGCAGGCGCGGGCGGTGGTGGTGGCGACGGGGGGCAAATCGATCCCGAAGATGGGGGCAACCGGCTTCGGCTACCAGGTGGCCGAGCAGTTCAGCCTGCCCATCGTCGAAACCCGTCCGGCGCTGGTGCCGCTGACCTTTGCCGAGCAGGAACTGGCCTGGATGCGTCCCCTTGCCGGGGTGGCGCTGCCGGGGCGCGTCACCTGTGGACGGCAAGGCTTTGACGAGGCGATGCTTTTTACCCACAGGGGTCTGTCGGGGCCGGCGGTGCTGCAAGTCTCGTCCTACTGGCGCGAGGGGGAAGCGATCTCGGTCAACCTGATGCCCGGCCGCGACCCGGCGGCCGAGCTGCGCGCAGCCAAGGCCGGGCAGGGCAAGGCGGCGCTGCGGACGGTTCTGGGCCGCTGGCTGCCCGAGCGGCTGGCCCGCCATCTGGAAGAGGCTGCCGGCATCACCGGAAGCATGGGAGACCTTTCCGGCGTGGTTCTGGACAAGGTCGGGGCGGCATTGCGCGACTGGCGGCTGGTTCCGGTCGGATCCGAGGGCTACCGCACGGCGGAGGTGACGCTGGGCGGGGTCGACACCCGGGCGCTGGACGGGCGGACGATGGCGGCGCTGGGAGTGCCGGGGCTGCACTTTGTCGGCGAAGTGGTGGATGTTACCGGCTGGCTTGGCGGATATAACTTCCAATGGGCCTGGTCGAGCGGTTGGGCGGCGGGGCAAGCGGTCTGACCCGCGCTTTCCGCACGAATTTTCTGCGAAAATTCCGCGCCTTGGGGAGACCTGCGTCTGCCGTCAGACCCGAAGGGGATCCGATTTTGCCAGCCGGTCGAAGGCCATCAGACTGGCGATCAGTGCGGGCATCGAGGACAGAGGGATCATGTTCGGCCCGTCTGACGGCGCGCGGTCGGGATCTTCATGCGTTTCGATGAAGACGCCGGCGATTCCGACCGACACGGCGCAGCGCGCCATCACCGGGGCAAACTCGCGCTGCCCGCCCGAGCTTGACCCCTGTCCACCCGGTTGCTGGACCGAGTGGGTTGCGTCCATGATCACGGGATACCCCGTGCGCGCCAGGATCGGCAGGCTGCGCATGTCGGTCACCAGCGTGTTGTAGCCGAAGCTTGCGCCGCGTTCGGTCAGAAGGATGCGCTGGTTGCCGGTCGAGGCGACCTTCTGGGCCACATTCGCCATGTCCCAAGGGGCAAGGAACTGGCCCTTCTTGATATTGACGACGGCCCCCGTCTTACCCGCAGCAAGCAGAAGATCGGTCTGGCGCGAGAGAAACGCCGGGATCTGGATGACATCAACCACGGCTGCCGCCTCGCGCGCCTGGCCTGCGTCATGGACATCGGTCAGGACGGGAATTCCGGTGGCGCGGACGGCCGCAAGCATGTGCAGCCCGGCTTCGATCCCAAGACCGCGCGTGCCCGAAAGCGACGTGCGGTTGGCCTTGTCGTAGCTGGCCTTGAAGACGAACTGCGCGCCCGCCGCACGGCAAGCCTCGGCCATCGCGCCCGCGATCATCTGGGCATGGTCCAGGCTTTCCAGC
This sequence comes from Rhodobacterales bacterium, assembly GCA_031441285.1. Taxonomy (GTDB): domain Bacteria; phylum Pseudomonadota; class Alphaproteobacteria; order Rhodobacterales; family Rhodobacteraceae; genus Tabrizicola. The sequence continues at coordinate 16,541 of JANOER010000087.1, read as the reverse complement.
TGGCAAGGTCCGGCAATGACCAGAAGCGGGCGGTCATTGCCAACGGTCAGCCCGCCAATCGAGACTTCCTTCATCACACCCCCGGACCGGCCTCAGGCCGAGACCTGTTCCCGCAGGATCGCGGCGGTCATCGAGACCATGAGGTAAATGCCAAGCATGATCAACAGGGTGACGAGGGTGTTCTCGAAGGCGCGCGGATAGGCGGGGGCGTCGGTCGGTGTCGGACTGACTGCCAGCGACAGATAGCGCACCTGGCGGTTCGCCTCGACCCGCGAGGTTTCCATCGACTGAAGCGCCTGGGCCAGGATCATCTGGCGGGTCTGCATGTCGGCCTGGGCAACCAGCATCTCGCCCTGAACCTCGGCCATGCTGGTGCCGCCGGCGGTGCCTTCGGTCATCTTGGCGCGCAGGGCCGCGATTTCGGACTCCAGCGTCGCGATGCGCTGTTTCACCGCCTCCATCCGCGCCTGATTGGGAGACTGGTTCGATTCGATCTGTGCCAGGCCCAGTCGTTCGGTGACCAGTTGGGTCTCAAGCCCGGCGATCTGCGACGTCAGGAGGCCAACTTCGGTTTCCGAGGAGATGATCTTGAATTTTTCCTGCAGTTCGACCAGGTGTCGTTGCGAACTGGCAAGATTGACCCGCGCCTCTTCATAGCCCGTTTGCGCATCAACCATCTGGTCGGCGCGCAGCCGCTGGGTCAGGTGATCGACCTGCTCTTCGGCATAGCCGATCAGCTGGCTGGCCCATTCGGCGGCAACCTTCGGATCAGCGGCCACCACCTCCATCCGGACCAAGCCTTCAGAGGTGTCGTAGGAAATCTTGACGAAGCGCTTGTAGACGCCGTAGGCGTCTTCACCCGTGGCATCCGGGGCCAGGCGCTGCACCGGGTCGATCGCCGCGTCCTGAAAATGTTGGCGAAAGCCAAGATCGTCTTCCAGTCGCGCCATCGCCTCACGCGATTGCAGATAGGCCTGGACGGTGACCGAATCCTGCGATGTGGCCAGTCCGGTGCCGGAGAACAGCCCGCCCAGCGTGCCGCCGGAACTTGCGGGGCCTGCCTGCTGGATCACGAACTCTGCCTTGGTCGCATACATCGGCGTGGCAAGCTGGTAGAAGTACCAGCCCGCAAGAAAAGTAGGCAACAGGACAAATGCGGACATGCGTGCGGCCAGAAGCAGCAGCCGGCGGCGGCGGCGACGGGCAATCTCGGTCTGCATGCGCAGGATTTCGGCTGCCTGGTTCACCTCCGCCCGCTGTTCGGTCGAGGGGACCGCGAACGGCCGCGCCCGTTCGGGCAAGTTGACCTTGTCGCCGGGAAGGCGGGCAAGCGCGCGCCCGGGTTCTTTCGAGGGTGCAGCGGCATCGCCGGATCCGGGAACGATGTCCAGCATCGCCGTGCGCGAGAACGGATCAATCCCGATGCGGCGCAGTTGCAGGACGGCATCAAGGTCCGAGCGTGGCGCGAGCCCGTGCTTCTGGGCAACAAGGCGGGCCCGGCGCAATTGTTTGCCGGTCATCCCTTCTGCCGCAATGGCAGCAAGGGCTGCGTCATCCATCTGATCATTTCCGGCAGCGTCGACCGGAGGGCGCAGGGGGCCTGCCGGCGACCCGGCCCTTGCCGGGTGCGGCACGGGTTGCGGGCGACGGAAATCCTGATCACCGAAGCCGTCTTCCTGATTGTCGAACGGCAGATCACCGGTTGGCAGCGACGGAGGCACCGCGGACCGCTCGACCCGTCGCAGAAAGAAGCGTGCAGCCTTAGGTCGCGTAGTCATAAAGCCGTCTCGCTTCTTCAAGAGTGTCGAATTGGTAGAGCTTACCGCCCTTCAGCACCGCCGCCGTGTGGCAGAACCGTTGCAGCGTCTGCGGCGAATGCGAGACGATGACGACGGTCGACGTCTGCAAACGCTCTTTCAGGATACTGCCGGCCTTGCGGTTGAACTCGGCATCCGACGTCGCAGGCATGCCTTCGTCGATCAGATAGATGTCAAATTCGATCGACAAGAGCAGCGAAAACGAGAAACGCGACCGCATCCCCGAGGAATAGGTGGCCACCGGCATGTCGAAGTATTCGTTCAGACCGCAGACCCAGCGGCAGAAGCTTTCGACATAGTCGGGGTCGAGGCCATAAAGCCGCGCGATGTGGCGGCAGTTTTCCTTGGCGGAATGCTTGTTGTTGACCCCCCCCATGAAGCCAAGCGGAAAGGACACGCGCGATGTCTTGCGGATCACGCCTTCATCCGGCTTTTCAAGGCCCGCCATCATGTTGATGATCGTGGTCTTGCCCGCGCCGTTTTCCGCAAGGATGCCCAGCGACGTCCCCGGCTCCACGCGGAACGACGCCCGGTCGAGGATGACCTTGCGCTGTGTGCCGGTCCAGTACGACTTGGACACTTCCTGGAACTCGATCATCCTTGCCTCAACGCGGCCGGTTCTTGCAGCCATCGTGACGGTGCTAGTGTCATAGCGTTAACATCCGGTTTGTGTCCACAAAAGGGCCTTGAGCAGTCCGGGGCAAGGAAGTGCCTACCGGTCATGCGGTCGTGCATGCCACGGACCGGACCGGCGATGCGGTTCACCGAGGCCTTGACGCGTGCCGTGGCATGCGTGCCCGGCCGGGATTGACGCCGGCCTGATGGCGGATAAGGAGTGGACCGTCTATCAAGGCGCGGCCCGGCCATCCGGTGACCGGCCCAATTGGAAAACAGGGCAGGGCGGCGGGATGTCTGATCTGGCAACACTTCTTGATGCAGCCCATGCGGCGGTTTCGGCAGACCCCGACAACGAGGCGCTGCGCCTGCGGTTCTTCGAGCGTCTGGCGGATGGCGAGATGGTCCTGCTGCTGGACCGCGAGGCGGCGGGGGAAACCCTTGAGCCGAAAGTCTTCGACCTTGAAGACGGGCCGGTTGTCCTGGTGTTTGACCGGGAAGAGCGGCTGGCGGCCTTTACGGGCGGAATAGCACCCTATGCGGCGCTGCCGGGGCGGGTGATCGCGGGGATGCTGAAGGGGCAGGGGATCGGGCTTGGGGTAAATCTCGGGGTGGCACCGTCCTCGATGCTGCTGCCGCCCGAAGCGCTGGACTGGCTTGCGACGGCGTTAGAGGACGGGCCGCAGCAAGTCGAAGCCCTGCCCGAAGCGTTTCATGCCCCCCGCGTCCCCGAAGCGGTGATCGCGGGCCTTGACGCCAAGCTTGCCCGCGCGGCCGGGCTGGCGCGGGCGGCGGTGCTGGCCGGGGTCGTCTACCGGGACGGGCGAAGGGGACACATGCTGGCCTTCCTCGATGCGGCCGTGGGGGCCGAGCCGGCGCTGGCCCGGGCGATGGGCGAGGCGCTGGTCTTTTCCGGGGTCGAGGCGGGCGAGCTGGATGTGGCCTTCCTGCGCTCGGGCTCGACTGCGGCCGAAGCGATCGGCCGGGCTGGCCTGCGGTTCGACCTGGCGGCTGCGGACGCGACATCCGGAGGCCAGACCGGCCCCGCGGCCCCCGGAATGGACCCGTCACGCCCGCCGAAACTGCGCTGAAGAAGCGGAGCGGCAGGCGCCGCACGCCTTTTGTCCCGCCTCTGGCAGTTCCGGCCAACCGGCGGCGTCGATGGGGGCATTCTGCCCCCAAGCCCCCTGAGAGTATTTGGAAAGGAGCAACATAAAGATGGGGTATTATGATACCTATCTTGCAAGCACATGAATTCATGTGATTTAATGTTGTAGCGCGATCTTGACCTTGTGCCTGACCTCGGCGATAAGCCCGGATCCGAATTGCCGGGGGCGCCCTTGCCTCCATTTTCGTTGGGAACCACGATGAAAACCTTCACCGCTACTCCGGCGGACATCGACAAGAAATGGATCCTGATCGACGCCGAAGGCGTTGTTCTGGGCCGTCTTGCCACGATCGTCGCCAGCATCCTGCGCGGCAAGAACAAGCCGACCTTCACTCCCCACATGGACATGGGTGACAACGTTATCGTGATCAATGCCGACAAGATCCAGATGACCGGCAAGAAGCGCGACGACAAGATCTATTACTGGCACACCGGCCACCCGGGCGGCATCAAGCAGCGCACTGCGCGGCAGGTGCTGGAAGGCAAGCACCCCGAGCGTGTCGTTGAAAAGGCCGTCGAGCGGATGATCACCCGCAACCGCCTTGGCCGTCAGCAGATGACAAACCTGCGCGTCTACGCCAGTGCCGAGCATCCGCACGAGGCGCAGCAGCCCACCGTTCTGGACGTCAAGGTCCTGAACCCGAAGAACACCCGGAGCGCGTGAGCATGGCCGATATCAAAACTCTCGATGACCTGAAGTCGGCTGTCGGTTCGGCACCCGCTGCGGTCGAAGCGGCTCCGCGTCTGCCGGTCCGTGACAAGCTGGGCCGGTCCTATGCCACCGGCAAGCGCAAGGATGCGGTCGCCCGCGTCTGGGTCAAGCCCGGTTCGGGCAAGGTCGTGGTCAACGGCAAGGACATCAACGCCTACTTTGCGCGTCCGGTGCTGCAGATGATCCTGAAGCAGCCGTTCACGGTTGCCAAGGTCGAAGGCCAGTTCGACGTCTTCGCGACGGTCGCAGGCGGCGGGCTTTCGGGCCAGGCTGGAGCGGTCAAGCACGGCATCTCGAAGGCGTTGCAGCTTTATGAACCCAGTTTGCGCCCGGCGCTGAAGGCCGCAGGCTTCCTGACCCGCGACAGCCGCGTGGTCGAACGCAAGAAGTACGGCAAGCCGAAGGCCCGCAAGAGCTTCCAGGTCTCGAAGCGCTGATCCCTTGTCATGGGTGTGCTACGGCGCACCGTCCCCTACGAAAGGCCCGCCCTCCAAGGCGGGCCTTTTGCGCTCCGGACAACAAAAAATGGGCCGGAATGATCCGGCCCAGTCAGGGGTAGATGTGTCGTGCGGGCAGGGTCACTCCTGCCAGAAGGGCTTCGCACATTCCGTGCGTGCGTCGTCGGGGCTGAGGCCGATGTCGCGCAAGAGGTGGAAGTCAAGGCGCGCCAGAACCTTGCGATCGTGGCGGCGGGTCATGGCGTCGGTCACGGCCCGGAGCAGGCGGAATTTCAGGCTTTGCTGCCGGACAGGCCGGGCGCGAAAGGACAGGGACTGGATCTCGGTGCGGGGCATCGCTGCCTCCTGTGATTTGTATTGATACAAAATGAACGATAGCTTAGAAACACTGTATCAATCTCATGCAATGAGTCGCCAGAGGATAATTGTGACTGATACAAGTTGGGCTCCAACCCTGAGTCAATTTCCCGGTCCGAAGTATCTGGCCCTGTCGCGCGCCCTGCGCGACGCGATCAGAAGCGGGGAATTACCGGCGAACTCTCAGTTACCTACGGTGCGAGACCTGGCCTGGCGGCTGCACCTTACGCCCGGCACCGTGGCGCGGGCCTATCAGATGGCAACCCAGGAGGGGCTTCTGGAAGCCACCGTGGGGCGCGGAACCTTCGTAGCCGCACAATCGCCGCGTCTGGGGCCGACGCAGGCATTGTATACGGAACGGGTCAGCGGCGGGGCAACGGGCCTGGTGGATCTGCGCCCGCCGCAGGTTCCCGAGGTCGGGCAGGCTCAGGCGTTCCGCGCGGCACTTCTGGCGATGGCGGGTGCTACGGGGCAGGGGTGGCTTGACTACACCAGCCAGCAGGGTGAGGCGGATCTGCGGGCCGAGATCGTGACCTGGATGGGCGACCGGATTCTGGGCTCGATCGTTCCCGACGATGTGGCGCTGACCCATGGCGGGCAGAACGCGATCCACCTGATCTTCGACTGCTGCCTGCGCGGCGAACGCCCCGTGGTGCTGATCGAAGAACTGGCCTATCCCGGCTTTCGCTATGCCGCCCGCGCCGCCCGCGCCGAGGTGGTCCCGGTCGAGATCGACGAACACGGGATCATCCCCGCAGCCCTAGAGGCCGCCTGCCGCCGCCACGGCGCGCAGGTGCTATGCCTGACCACCGAGGCGCAGAACCCCTCGACTGGGCGGATGCCGGTGCGGCGCCGGCAAGAGATCGCCGACATCGCCCGGACCTTCGATCTGCAAGTGCTTGAGGATGATTGCTATTCCGTGGCTGAAAGCGACATCCCCTCGTTGCGGGCGCTGGCTCCAGAGCGGGTCTGGCTGGTCGGTTCGGTGTCCAAGACGATTTCGGCCGCGCTGCGCTTTGGCTATGTCATCTGTCCAGCCGGCATGGGCGAAGCCGGGCGGCTGACCGCGCAGCACGGCTTCTTTGCCTTGTCGCGCCCGGTGGCCGACCTGATGCTGCATCTCTTTCGCTCTGGTGCCGCCGCCGCGATCCGGGCCGCCGTCCAGGCCGAATTTTCTGAACGCCTGCAAATCCTGGTCAACCACCTTGGCGCTTTTGATCTTGGCTGGCAGCCCGGCGTCCCCTTCGTCTGGCTGCGCCTTCCCCTGGGCTGGCGTGCGTCAAGTTTTCTGCGGATGGCCGAGGCCAAGGGTGTGCTGCTGCGGTCGGCGGATGAATATGCGCTGGTGCATGGCCGCGCGCCGAACGCCGTGCGCATCGCGATTTCGGGCACTCTGTCGCGCGACGGGTTCGAGACGGCGATGCGCACGCTTGCCGGCCTTCTGGCCCGCCCGCCGTCCGATCTTTCGGTCTGAACCCGGCGCGCATGGGTGGGACCAGGTCGACCTGTTGCAATTGCGCAGCTATCACGAGGATTTGCCCGAAACCTCGGTTGACCGGACCGGCTTCCGTGGCGGAAGAATCATCGCAGAGCAGATAAAAAAGAGAGCCCGAAAATGGGAATGCAATCCACCTTCCACGCGCCGCATGGCGGCGCGGATTTTCTTGGCTGGCGCAAGACGCGGCACGGCGGCACCGAGATCGTCTATGACGATGGCGTGGCGCGGCGGATGATCTGGCGCGTCGCCAGCACCGATCCGTCCGAAGCCCGCATCAGTGATGCCTTGCGCGTCGCTGTCGGAAGTATCCGTGTGGTGCCAACGCTTTACGACGAGCTGAAAAAGCGGGCAATCGCCATCGAGCGCGTCGCGGGCTGACCCTCCGCCGCTGACGACCGCTTCTGCCACCCCGTCTGCGGGCTTGATTTCTGTTTGCGATAATGCCCCTCTTGCCTTGTCATGCCCGGTCGGGCTAGATTTGATCAAATCACGAAGGGTGACCTGCGCAACCAAGCGCGGGCATGACAGGGGGAAAGATGGCCGCGACGCCAAGATCCGAGGCCAGGGCGGGCCTCAAGCTGATCAGCCCGACGGCGATCTATGTGATCCTCTTGCTGGCGGTGCCCCTGGCCACGGTGCTGGTCTATTCGGTGCTGACCGGGGGGCGCGGTTCGACCTCGTTGCCGTTCACGCTTGAGAACTTTGCCGAGCTTGGGTCAAGACCGGTCTACGGCTACATCATGCTGAAATCGCTTCTGGTGGCGCTGGTGGTGACCTTCATGACCGTGATCCTGGCCTATCCGGTGGCCTATTTCGTCAGCTTCCACGTCCGCCCCGAACGCAAGAGCCTGTGGCTGTTCCTGATCACCATCCCGTTCTGGACCAGCTACATCATCCGGGTCAGCCTGTGGTTCGTGATCCTTGGCTTTGGCGGGGTCATCGACTCCGCACTGACTTCGGTCGGGCTGCAACCCTTGAACATCGCCAGCTATTCGATCCTGTCGATCATCATCGTGCTTGCACACGCCTACGCGCCCTTTGCCGTGCTGCCGATCTTCGTCAGCCTGGAAAAGGTTGACCGCAGCCTCTTGGAGGCGGGGCAGGACCTTGGCGAAAGCCGCTGGGTCACCTTCCTGCGGGTCACGCTGCCCCTGACCATGCCGGGGGTGATCGCGGCGGTGCTGATCGTGTTCATCCCGACGGTGGGTGACTATGTCACGCCGGAACTGGTCGGCGATGGTAAGGAACCGATGATTGCGAACTTCATCGAGACCCAGCTTCTGAAGCTGAACAACTTCGCGCAAGGCTCGGCTTTCGCGGTGGCGTCGATGCTGATGGTCGGTGCAGTCAGCGTGGCCTTCGTCCTTCTGAACCGCCGCTTCATCGGGGGGCAGAAATGAAGAAGGCACCGCTTCTGCACGGCTACGCGCTGTTCTACCTGCTGTTTCTTTACGGCCCGATCATCCTTCTGCCGATCTTTGCCTTCAATGACAGCAAGGTGGTGGCCTTCCCGCTGCAAGGCCTGACGCTGGCCTGGTTCCGCGAGATGGCGGCCGACCAGAACCTGCGCAACGCGGCCTGGAACAGCCTGATCATCGCGCTGTCGGTGGCGTCGTTGTCGACGGTGCTGGGCGTCTTCGCCGCCCGCGCCTCGGTGCGCTACCGCTTTCCGGGCAAGGCCGCGATCATGGGGCTGATCATGCTGCCCCTGGTGCTGCCCGAAATGATCGTGGCGATGGCGCTTCTGGTGGTCCTGCTGTCGATCGGCGTCCCGCTGTCGCTGTTCACCGTGATCGTCGGACAGGTGCTGGTCTGCACGCCCTTTGCCGTCGCGATCCTGACCTCGGCCTTCCAGTCGCTGGACCGCTCGCTGGAAGAGGCGGCGATGGACCTTGGCGAGACGCCGCTGTCGACCTTCCGGCTGATCGTGCTGCCGCTGGTGATGCCCGGCATCATGGCCTCGTTCCTGATCTGCTTCACTATCTCGTTCGACGAATTCATCATCTCGAACTTCCTCGGGTCCGGTCAGCCGATCCTGTCGGTCTACATCTTCGGCCAGTTCCGCTTCCCCGCCAAAGTGCCCTCGATGCTGGCGCTGGGAACCGTGCTTGTGCTCTTTTCGATCATCCTTCTCGGCGTGGCCGAGTATTTCCGCCGCCGTGGCATCGCCAAGACCGGTGGGAAAGATTCCGGAGGCTTCCTGTGACGTCTGACCAAACGACCATGATCGAATTCAAGGATGTCCATAAGTATTATGGCGACTACCATGCCCTGCGCGGCATCAACGGCACGATCAAGGCCGGCGAGTTCTTCTCGCTGCTTGGCCCGTCGGGCTGCGGCAAGACCACGCTTTTGCGCACGATCGCCGGGTTCGAGGGTATCTCCTCAGGTGTGATCATGATCGATGGCAAGGACATGGCCTCGGTGCCCGCCAACGTGCGGCCGACGAACATGGTGTTCCAAAGCTATGCGATCTTCCCGCACATGAGCGTGGCTGAGAACGTTGGTTTCGGTCTGCGCAAGGATCCGCGGAAGGCGGACGAAAAGGCGAAGGCGGTCGCCGAGATGCTGGAGATGGTCGGGCTGAAGGGCTTCGGCGGCCGCGCGGCACATGCGCTGTCGGGCGGCCAGCGGCAGCGGGTGGCGCTGGCGCGGGCGCTGATCCTGAAGCCGAAGGTGCTGCTCTTGGACGAGCCGCTGTCGGCGCTGGACAAGAAGATGCGCGAACACATGCAGGTCGAACTGATCAAGCTGCAGCGTCAGGTCGGGATCACCTTCATCCTGGTGACCCATGACCAGGAAGAGGCGCTGGTCATGTCAGACCGGATCGCAGTGATGTTCGAAGGCGAAATCGCCCAGCTTGCCGACCCGGAGACCCTGTATCGCCGCCCCGCCACGAAGAAGGTCGCCGATTTCATCGGCACGATGAACTTCGTGCCGGCGACGATCCTGTCGGAAGGCGGCGGCAAGGCCGAGGTCGAGGCCAAGGGGCTGGGCAAGGTAGAGATCGACCTTTCCCTGGCACCGGCCGCTACCGGCGACAGCCCGGTTGTCGGCTTGCGGCCCGAGACGCTGACCCTTCTGTACGATGACCAGAAGGCCTCCGAGCGCGAGACGGACGGCGTGATCGACGAGGTGATCTACTTCGGCGACATGACCTACTATGACGTCTACCTGGGTGGCACCGATGTCGAGGTGCGGCTGTCGATGCGCAACGTTCCGGGGCGCCCGGTGCTGGAGGTCGGCACGCAGGTCCGCGTCGCCTGGAGCCCGTCGGCCCTGGTCCTTTTCCGCTGATACCACAAGCCTGCGCAGGGCCGCGCCCTGACGCGCGGCCGCCTGCCTTTTGCCGTGAAGCTGGCACCCGTGCGGGATCGGCCTAGAAGCGGGCGTCTTGCCCGCCAGAGCCCTGCCACGCTTTCGCAAGGTTGCCAAAGCGGGTGAAGCGGCCTTCGAAGCTGAGTTCGATCGTGCCGATCGGACCGTGGCGCTGCTTGCCGATGATCACCTCGGCCTTGCCATGCACCGATTCCATGATGGTCTGCCACTGCGCCATCTTTTCCAGTTCGTGATCGCCCGGCTTTTCCCGCTCTCGGTAGTATTCGTCGCGGTAGACGAACATGACCACATCGGCATCCTGCTCGATCGAGCCGGATTCCCGCAGGTCGGACAGTTGCGGGCGCTTGTCCTCGCGGTTTTCCACCTGGCGTGACAGCTGCGACAGCGCGATCACCGGGATGTTCAGTTCCTTGGCGATGGCCTTCAATCCTTGCGTGATTTCCGAGACTTCCTGCACCCGGTTTTCCCTCGAGGTGCCCTTCAGCAGTTGCAGATAGTCGATGATCAGCACGTCCAGCCCATGCGTCCTTTTCAGACGGCGGGCGCGGGCGGCAACCTGGCTGATCGGCAGGGCGGGTGTGTCGTCGATGTAAAGCGGGCAGGCTTCCAGCGCTTTGGCGGCCTCGACAAAGCGGCGGAACTCCTGTTCGGTCATGTCGCCGCGGCGGATCTGTTCGGACGGCACTTCCGAGGCTTCGGACAGGATCCGCGCCGCAAGCTGTTCGGCCGACATCTCGAGGCTGAAGAACCCCACCACCCCGCCTTCGACCGCACCGTCACCGCCGTCAGGCAGCCGCCCGCGCCGGTGCGCCTTGGCGATGTTGAAGGCGATGTTTGTCGCCAGCGAAGTCTTGCCCATCGACGGCCGCCCGGCAAGGATCAGAAGGTCAGACGGGTGCAGCCCGCCCAGCTTCTTGTCCATGTCGATCAGCCCGGTCGAGATTCCCGCAAGGCCCCCATCGCGTTGATAGGCGGCGTTTGCCACATTAACGGCGTCGGTTACTGCCTTGAGAAAGCTTTGAAAGCCACGCTCGGATGTGCCTTGTTCGCCAAGCTTGTAGAGGCGCTGTTCCGCCTCAACGATCTGGTCCTTCGGTTCGCTTGCGATCTCGACCTTGGCCGCCTGGGCCGCGATGTCGCGGCCAAGCTGGATCAGTTCCCGGCGCACCGAAAGATCATAGATCATTTGGGCGTAGTCACGCGCCGCATAGGCCGAGATCGCAGCCCCCGCCAGCCGGACAAGGTAGGAGGCCCCGCCAAGATCGCGCAGCCCGGTGTCATCTTCCAGAAACGCCTTCAGCGTCACCGGCGAGGCCAGCGCGTTCTTCTGGATCCGCGCGGCGGCGATCTCGAAGATGCGCTGGTGGACCGGATCGAAGAACTGCTCGGCCTTCACCAGCGACGAGATGCGGTCATAGATGTCGTTGTTGGTCAGGATCGCGCCAAGAAGCTGCTGCTCGGCCTCGATATTGTGCGGCAGGACGTCCGTCTCGGTCGGGGCGGTCGCCGGAACCAGCGGACGGAACGGGGTGATCTCGGTCATTGTGGCCTCCTCAAGCTGCCCGCTTTGCCCGATTGCAGGGGGGGCGCGCAAGGTCGGACAACTCTGTGGATAAGGCCGAAGCGCGGCTGGTTCGGGCGTGGTTTCTTCTTATCAGTCTACCACATGTTGCCAGAAAGGCAATGCAGGCTACCAGAAAAGCCGATTCGCGGCGGGATTATCCCCAGAGCCCCCACAGGCTTGCCCACCGATAAAACGCGCAGGTGCTGCGGATCAGGCGGGTTTTCGCGCGTCCTGCCAGGCGCGGGGGGCGGTCAGGAAACTTTCCACCTCGGTCAGGGTGGCGGCATCGAACGACCCTTGCGCGCGGGCTTCGGCCAGCACGTCCCACCAGGTGCACAGATGCAGAAGTTTCACCCCGTGATCGGCCAGCCGCGCCTCGGTTTCGGGGAAGATGCCGTAGTAGAAGATCACCGCGGTATGGCCGCAGGTGGCCCCCGTCTCCCGGATCGCATCGACGAAGGACAGTTTCGAGCCGCCATCCGTCGTCAGATCCTCGACCAGAAGCACCCGCTGTCCTTCCGACATCGCGCCTTCGATGCGGGCGTTGCGGCCATAGCCCTTGGGTTTCTTGCGAACATAGGTCATCGGCAGTGCCATCCGCTCGGCAACCAGTGCTGCAAAGGGAATTCCTGCGGTTTCCCCCCCCGCGATGTTGTCGAAGGCCTCAAACCCTGCGTCGCGCAGCACGGTGACGGTCAGGAAGTCCATCAGGACGGACCGGAGGCGCGGGTAGCTGATCAGCTTGCGGCAATCGATGTACGTGGGCGAGGGCAGGCCGGAGGCCAGGGTAAAGGGGGTGTCGGCGTTGAAATGCACCGCCTTGATCTCCAGCAGCGCGCGGGCGGTCAGGCGGGCGATTTCGTCGCGCGGCGGAAAGGCGGAGGGGATCATGGCAACCTCAGTTTGCAGGCGGGGAAGATGGGGGAGAGGCCGGGCCGAACCGTGCGGCAAGGTCCAGCAGGATCTGGTGCAACGTTTCGCTGATGGCAGCGACGGGCTGGGCGCGCAGGCCCGCGGCGGTCGCGTTCAGCGCGCTGACGGCGGCAGTCAGGCCCTGCACGTCTGTTCGCAGCGCGGTCAGTTCGGCCAAAGCCGGGCGGTCGGCGGTTCCCGCGCCGGCAATGGCCGCGCCGATCCGGGTGTCGAGGGTGGAAAGGCTGTCCAGCGTGGCCTGAAGGCTGTCAACCCGGTCGCCCAGTTTCCCATCCAGCTGTTCGCCCATTGCGCCTGCGGCAGCCTGTGCGGTGTCGGTGGCAAAGCCTTGCACCCGCCCGATCAGCAGCCAAAGGCCGAAAACCAGCAGGACCGCCAACAGCAGCGTGGCATTCAGCAGCGCAAGCGCAAGCTGGCCAAGGCGGGATTTCAGCGTGTTGTGCTGCATGGGACGCTCCTCAGTCGGTCACGGACCAATGTAGCGGAAAGCCTGCGTCGAAGACGGTGACCGGCCCGGCCTCGGCCTCGATCTTGCGAGGATAGGCGACAGCGCTGCCCTTGGTCAGCGTGATCCGGGCTTCGTTCGCGGGCAGGCGGTAGAAGGCCGGACCGTTCAGCGAGGTGAAGGCCTCCAGCCGGTCAAGTGCTGCGTCCTGCTCAAAGACCTCGGCCAGGAGGGACATCGCGTTCGTGGCCGTGAAACAGCCGGCGCAGCCGCAGGCATGCTCCTTCAGATGATCCGGATGCGGCGCGGAATCGGTGCCCAGAAAGAACGGACCTGAACCGCTGGTTGCCGCCGCACGCAGTGCCAGCCGGTGCTTTTCGCGCTTTGCCACCGGCAGGCAATAGTAATGCGGCCGGATGCCCCCGGCGAGGATGGCATTGCGGTTGATGATCAGGTGGTGGACCGTGATCGTGGCCCCAATGTCCGGACCGCCCTCGCAGACATAGGCCACGCCTTCTTCGGTCGTCACATGCTCCAGCACCACGCGCAGGCCGGGGGTGCGGCGGCGCAAGGGGTCAAGCACGGTGTCGATGAACACGGCCTCGCGGTCGAAGATGTCGACCTGCGGGTCGGTGACCTCGCCATGCAGGCACAGCGGCAAGCCGATCCCGGCCATGCGGTCAAGGATCGGCTGCACTGCAAGGATGTCGCGCACGCCCGATTGCGAATTGGTGGTGGCCCCGGCGGGATAAAGCTTGACCGCTTGCACCAGACCCGAGGCATGGGCGCGGGCCACATCCTCGGGGTCGGTGCCTTCGGTCAGATAGAGGGTCATCAGCGGCTGAAAGGTGCTGCCCTGTGGCAGGGCGGCCAGGATGCGGTCACGGTAGGCGACTGCATCGGCCAGCGTCACCACCGGCGGGACAAGGTTCGGCATCACGATCGCACGGGCGAAGTGACGCGCGCTTTCAGGCAATACGGCCCGCAGCATCGCGCCATCGCGCAGATGCAGGTGCCAGTCGTCGGGGCGTCGCAGGGTGATCTGGTGCATGGGACGTCTGGGTACTGCAAACCGGACGGCGTTTCCAGTGGCATCAAGGGCCGGACAGCGACAGGATTGCCGCGACCGAAGGAGTCCGCCCCGCCCTGATCGCCTTTGCCGGCCGCATGGTCCGCGACTTTGCCCAGACCGTCGATTGCCCGACCACGATGCCCAAGCGGGAGATGAACATCTGCGCCGAACAGGACTGGCAGAAAGCCGTCCACCGGACCGCAGACTTGCGCGCGCTGATTGCCTGCTAGGCTTCGCCGGTCAACTCGGCCAGCCGGCGGGCAAAGCGCGGCGCGTTCAGCCGCGTCGTGACCGACCGGCAGATCATGATCTCGCGCCGGCGGTGGCCCGACAGACGCGCGCCGGCCAGAATCGCCCGCAGATAGCTGCCGTTTGACCGCCGCCCGCGCCAGAGCCAGGCAAAGAAGGCGGGCGAGAACTTGGAGTCCATCACCGCTTCCAGAATCCGGTCCAGCACGCGCATTTCGCGCAGGGTGTCTTCGGTCCCCTCGCCGGTATAGCGGGCGTAAAGCGGCACGACCCAGGGACGCTGGAACAGGGCTGCGTGCATTGCATCGGGCCGGTGCAGCGGATCATGGATCAACCAGACCCGGGACGCGCTTTCGGTCAGGTCCGGGGCATAGCCGAAGCGGTTGCGAAAATTGATGCGGCGGGCGATGCGGTGGCGTTCGTCCCATCCCGCTATCGCCGGGTCCAGCGTCGCACGCGGTGCCACCAGCACCAGTTCCGCCCCCGGAGCGGTGATCGAATAGGCCGCCGCCGCATAGCCCGCCGGCCCCGAGCCGTAAAAGATCACCCGGTCGAAGTCTTCCAGGAACCCGTCGTCGGCAAGCCGGTCGAAGTAGGAAAATACCGCCGGATCGCGCCACCAGGTCTCGCCCTCCGCAAGTATCGTCAGCAGCGACCAGCCTCGGGATTTGGCCAGCGCGTAATGCTCCGGCAGATTGTCCCCGCGGTCACGCAGCGACTGGGCATCCTCGAAGGTGACCAGAAGGACCGGGCGTTCCTCGGCGAAAAAGGCAAAATGCCGGTCACCCAGCGGCAGGAAATCGCCATCGCCCTCGGCGATCGTTAGCATGGCGCGCTGCCAGTCCGGAGGCGCTTCGCGATTGCCCATGTTCACCCGGGCCCGAAGGCCTTACCCACAAATATCCCTTGGTAAATGTGTTATGAAAGTCCAGTTTCCACAAGGCCTTGCAGTCGGAACAAGGGCAGGGCAGGGCAAACAACCGTGCATGATTGTTTCGCCTGGGGCCAAGTGCACAACCCTGGCGAATGCGTTAATGGCCCCCCTCAACCCAAATCCAGACTTTGGCGTCTTTGCGGCTTCCAGATCGATTCCGCCTCGGGTTGCGACAGCGCCCGTGTCGGGGGGGTCATCAAGAGGCGGCCGTACAGCGAACGCCACGCGTCCTCGGTCATCAGCGCCTCGAATCGCGCTTTGCGCCAGGCCAGCGCCTTGGCATGCAGCCGGCCCAGTACCGGATCGGCGTGCAGGCCACGGCGGGCGTCCGTGCTGTCCAGCGCCAGCACGGTCCGGTCTTCCTCTTGGTTGAAATTGCGTTCCACCCAATAGTCCATGTTCAAGCTTTCGCT
This sequence comes from Rhodobacterales bacterium, assembly GCA_031441285.1. Taxonomy (GTDB): domain Bacteria; phylum Pseudomonadota; class Alphaproteobacteria; order Rhodobacterales; family Rhodobacteraceae; genus Tabrizicola. Next base: position 967 of record JANOER010000087.1, on the reverse strand, counting down.
ATTGGCGAACGAGTTGCCACGGTCGCACTTCACCAGAAAGCCCTCGACCGACCCCAATGCATAATGGTTCAGCTGCGCCAGCCCGAACGGATCCGCTCCGGGATCAAGGAAGACCCGCTTGTCATGGTAAGCCGGTGGCAGCTCGCGACCCGACCCGTCAAACCAGCGCCGCCCCTCCGCGCGGCTGGGGTCCGGGTTGCGGGGGCGGTGGACGCCAAGTTTCCGGTAGCTTCCGTCATTGCGGTACAGCGTCTTGAACATCATCGCCCGCCAGGGCCAGTGCAGTGGCACCGGGGCCGCGCGGGTGAAGGTCTCGGTGACGGTCCGGTCAGGGATGCCAAGCACGCCTGCATTGCCGAACATCCGCCAGGTCAGCGGAATGGCCGAGGCCAGTGGCAGCGCGTCCAGCAGCGCCGGCAGGGTGCGATTGCCAACATGGATGTTGATGAATTCGTCGATATCGAAGGGGATCAGCCAGTCCGCCTGCCGCACCAGCGGGTGACGGTCCGCCTGCTTCAGCGCCGCCCATTGCGGGCCTTCGGGATGCGGGCCGGGGTTCGCAACATGGGTCACCCAGCCCATATCTTGCAGCCGGTCCAGCATGGCGTCGGTTCCATCGCTGCAATCGTTGGAAAACACCAGGAAGTCGGTGATCCCTACCGCCCGGTGATGCGCCAGCCATTCCAGAAGGAAGGCCCCCTCGTTCTTGACGCAAAGGACGGCCGTCACCTTCACCGCGCTTGGCCCTTTCATCTTTGCCAAAATATCCCCGCCGGAGGCAAACGCCCACCAGGGGGCGCGCCGGTCAGGGGTTAGCATGACCGGCGGGCCCGGGCCAAATCAGAAAAACGCCTGCACCCCGGTGATTGCCCGCCCCAGGATCAGCGCATGGACGTCATGCGTGCCTTCATAGGTGTTCACCGTCTCGAGGTTCACCATATGGCGCATCACCTGGAAATCTTCGGAA
>JANOER010000086.1:0-9599 GCA_031441285.1 Rhodobacterales bacterium | reverse complement strand
GGCCCTCGACACGAACTTGACGCCAGCTGGATGGTAGCGTACCTAGCTGCCAGCTGAGCGGGCGTTGTGTAATGGTAAGACCTCTGCCTTCCACGCAGAAGACGCGGGTTCGATTCCCGCCGCCCGCTCCATCCGCTCCCGGCGGCCAGCGTCGGAACTGGCGACGATAACAGCCTGCTGCGCGACGGGATATTCCACGACGGCCCGGCTCGGGAACTGGCAGCGCAGAGGCCGCGGCTGCGGGGCGGCCCGTTGTCAGGGCGTAGGGCCGGGCAGGCGGCTGACCGACCGGGTCAGGTATCCGGTTTCTGCAGCAGAAGCACGCCGGAGAGACAATGCAGAATCCGATCTGGAAAATAGGAAGCATGTTTGCGCACGAACTCGCGACGGCAGGCCCGAAAGTGAGGACCCCTCGTGGCGTCGCCATGGTGCCGAAGGTGAAAGTCGATTGCCCAGGCAGTTCCACCCGCAAGTTCGGCCTGCAGGCATATGTCGGCCCCGTAGAAGTGAAAGCCGGTCAGGTCGTAGGAACTGATCACCGGCCGGGAGCGCCGCATCAGCAGAAAGCATTCGTCCAGCGTCTCTACTTGCTTCGGCAGGTTGCCCCTTCGCTGGTTTTCCCCAAATTTGTCGGAAACGCGCATGGCAACGACTGGCTGCCTGCTAGGCCCCGAGTGCCAGACGCCTCCGGCAATTCCGGCAAGAAGCCAGTTCGGTGCAAGTGCATCAAGTTCGGCAAGTCGGGCAACAAGACGATCAAAGCCATCTTCGATCAGTTCCACGTCGTCATGACAGAAAATGACGTAGCTGCCTCTTGCCTCGGCCAGCAGCGCCTTGGTCCAGGAAAAGCCGTCGAACCGGTTTCCGGCCCGGTTGTCCGCTGCAAGGAACTCCGAGTTGTCCGAGGTGAACCCGACACGCGCGAACGATGCCAGCAAGCGGTCATACTTTTCCTGACTTTGGACGAGTGAGCAGACCGAGAGTAACAGCGGACTGTTGTCGGCGTCGGCAATATAGCGGGGCACGGGAATCATATTCGCTCCTTCGGTCACCCGGCACCTGCGGCCTTCGTTGCTACCTGGATAGCAGTTGTCTAAAGGTTTTCGGACTGCGGCATCCCCAGGATGTGATACCCGCCGTCGACATGCACCACCTCGCCCGAGGTGCAGGCCCCGCCGGCGGAACAGAGCCAGACCGCAGTGCCGCCGATCGCTTCCAGCGTCGCGTTGGCGCGCAGGGGAGCGTTTTCTTCTGTGTGCCGGAAGGTCGCCCGCGCGCCGCCGATGGCCGAACCCGCAAGGGTCTTCATCGGGCCGGGCGAGATTGCGTTGACGCGGATGTTCTGCGGCCCAAGGTCGTTGGCCAGGTAGCGGGTCGCCGATTCCAGTGCTGCCTTGGCCACCCCCATCACGTTGTAGTTCGGCACCACCTGGTTCGACCCCTGGAAGGTCAGGGTGATCAGGCTGCCGCCCTCGGTCATCAGGTCTGACGCGCGACGGGCCACGTCGATGAAGCTGAAACACGAGATCGTCAGCGAGTTCTGGAAGTTCGCGCGCGTTGTGTTCATGAAGCGGCCCGTAAGCTCGGCCTTGTCGGAAAACGCGATGGCGTGGATCAGGAAATCCATCCGGCCCCAGCGATCCTTGATCCCGGCAAAACAGGCGTTCAAGCTTTCGTCGTTCGTGACATCGACATCGACCAGAAAATCGGACCCGACGGACGCCGCCAGCGGTTGCACCCGCTTGCCGAACGCCTCGCCCTGATAGCTGAAGGCCAGCTCTGCGCCTTCGGCCGCAAGTGCTGCAGCGATGCCCCAGGCGATGGACCGTTCATTCGCCACGCCCATGACAAGCCCGCGCTTGCCCTGCATCAGATTGGCCATGATGGCTCCCTACGAGAGGTATTTCGACATGACGAGGGTCGCGTTGGTGCCGCCGAACCCGAACGAGTTCGACAGCACAGAATCGAGGACCACGCCTTCGCGCAGGGCCGTCACGATCTCGCCCGGGTCCAGCGCGGGATCGGGCGTGATCACGTTGGCGGAGGCGGCGATGAAGCCGCCCTGCATCATCAGAAGCGAGTAGATCGCCTCCCACACTCCGGCGCCGCCAAGGCAATGCCCGGTAAGGGATTTGGTGGACGCAATCGGCGGCGTGCTGCCGCGGCCAAAGACCCGGCGGATCGCCTCGACCTCGGTCACGTCGCCGACCGACGTCGACGTCCCATGACTGTTGATGTAGTCGATGTGGCGGCCCTGCGGCAGGGTCGACAGCGCCAGACGCATCGCCCGCTCGCCGCCCTCGCCACTGGGGGCCACCATGTCGTAACCGTCGGAGGTGGCGCCGTAACCGGTGACTTCGGCGTAGATCTTGGCCCCGCGCGCCAGAGCGTGCTCCAGTTCCTCCAGAACCACCACGCCGCCGCCGCCAGCGATGACAAAGCCGTCGCGGTTGGCGTCATAGGCGCGCGAAGCGGTTTCCGGCGCGTCGTTGTACTTGCTGCTCATCGCGCCCATCGCGTCGAACAGGCAGGACAGCGTCCAGTCCAGTTCCTCGCCGCCGCCGGCAAAGACGATGTCCTGCTTGCCCATCTGGATCAGCTCGGTGCCGTTGCCGATGCAATGCGCCGAGGTCGAGCAGGCCGAGGTGATGGAATAGTTCACGCCCCGGATCTTGAACGGCGTCGCAAGGCAGGCGGACACGGTCGAGGACATGCCCTTGGTCACCCCGAACGGGCCGATCCGCTTTGGCGCGCCGGTTTCGCGCACGATGTTGTGCGCCTTGAAGAAGGACTTGGTGGATGGCCCGCCCGAGCCGACGATGATCCCGGTGCGGTCGTTCGAGATGTCGGTTTCGGACAGCCCCGAATCCTTCACCGCCTGATCCATCGCGATGAAGGTATAGGCCGCCCCGTCGCCCATGAAGCGCAGGTCGCGCTTGTCGATGTGGTCTTCCAGCACGATGTTCGGCTGGCCGTGGACCCGGCAGCGGAACCCGTGTTCAGCATAGTCGGGGGCAAAGACGATGCCGGACTTGCCGGCCCGCAGCGAGGCCTCGACCTCGGCGGCGTTGTTGCCGATGGACGAGACGATGCCGATCCCGGTGATGACGACGCGGCGCATGGGGGGCCTCCCTTGGTGAGTTAGGCACTGTTTACGGGAGAGGGGGGGAGGGGGCAAGGCGGTTGGGGGTGGGACGGTGTTCCGACACGGGCGCGGAGTTCTGATCCGGTAGACTCACCGGTTACTCCATGCGACAAAAAGTGCGGAGAACGAAAGGGGGCAGGCAATGTCTCACGGTGCAGGGGGCTGCCTTTGCGGCAGTATTCGGTTCGAGGTTTCGAAACCTCCCACGCGGGTCACGGTTTGTCACTGCCGATTTTGTCAAAGGGCAACCGGATCGGCCTACATGGTGGAACCGATCTTTGAACTGGATGCGTTGACTGTTTTGGCCGGTGAAACCGTTGTCTACGACCATGTTTCCGCCGGTTCGGGAAAGATCGTCCAAATCCATTTCTGCAGGGACTGCGGCACGAAGCTTTGGCTGAGCTTCGAGCGATTCCCGACGTTCATCGGCGTTTACGCGGGGACGTTCGACGAGCCTTGCTGGTTCCCGATCGCCCCCGCGACATCAAAGCACATATTTCTTGGAGTGGCGCGGCATGATACCGTCATCCCGCCAGGCCTGCCGACCTTCGTTGAACATGCAACGGCAAACGATGGCGCGCCTTGCGAGCCGACAGTTTACGCAGCACCACACCTGATTGGCGGATGATCGCCAAACTTCAGCCAATTGTGCCAAGTCCACATCTGCAGTCCCCGGGCCTGCTGGCGAAAGGGCAAAGCCTACGCCTCGCTGAGCGCCACCTTCATGTCCTTGACGAGATAGATCACCTCGCCATCCGCCTCGACCCGGCCGTCGGCGACGCCCATCGTCAGGCGGCGGGTCGTCAGGGCCTTGGTGAAATCGACGAAGTAGGTAAGCTTCTTGCGGTCGGGGCGGACCATGCCGGTCAGCTTCACCTCGCCCACGCCAAGCGCGTAGCCGCGCCCCAGCCAGCCGCGCCAGCCGAGATTGAAGCCGGTCAGTTGCCACAACCCGTCCAGCCCAAGGCAGCCGGGCATGATCGGGTTGCCGGGGAAATGGCAGCCGAAGAACCAAAGATCCGGGTGCACGTCGAATTCGGCGACGACGTGGCCCTTGCCATGTTCGCCCCGATCCTCGGAGATGTCGGTGATCCGGTCCATCATCAGCATCGGGGGCGCGGGAAGCTGGGCGTTTCCGGGGCCAAAAAGCTCGCCCCTCGAACAGGCAAGAAGTGCTTCCTTGTCGAAGTAGGTCGGAAATGACGCCATCCCTTGTGGTCCCCCGATGTGCCGCTGACCCTCCCTAGCATCTGGGCGGCAAGAGTGGCAAGGTTTCGGGAACGGCCCGAGGAGGGGTCGCAAGATGGCACCGTTGCACCGCTTCATCGCCGCTAGTGGGCTTGCCAACCTGGCCGACGGGGTGGCGGTCGTGGCCTGGGCGTGGGTTGCGTCGCTTCTGACGCGGGACGCGCTGCTGATATCAATGGTGCCGGTGGCTTTGCGCCTGCCGTGGTTTCTGTTCGCGCTGCCTGCGGGCGTCGTGACCGACCGGGTCGACCGGCGGCGGCTGATCCTGTGGATGGACGCGCTGCGGGGCCTTGCTTTCGCGGTGGCGGCGCTGGCGATCTGGGGCGCGCTGCCCCTGGCCGTGGCCCCGGCCATGGGTGTGTCGGACCCGGGCCTGTTCGCGGCGATCTGCATCGCGGCCCTTGTGGTCGGCGTGGCCGAGGTATTCCGCGACAACGCGGCGCAGACGATGCTGCCTGCGCTGGTGTCGCATGAGGCGCTGGAGCGGGCCAACGGCCGCTTGTGGAGCGTGGAACTGATCGCGAATTCTCTGATCGGGCCAGTGCTTGGAGCGTTCCTGATCGCGCTGGCCTTGCCGCTGCCGTTCGCGGCCAACGCGGCAGCCTATGCCGGGGCGGTGCTGATGGTGGCCGGGATCGCGGGGCGTTTCCGGCCCCGGCAGACGGTGCCGCGCAACTGGCGGGCGGAACTTGCCGAGGGCTTTGCCTTCCTGCGCGGATCGCCCCTGTTGCTAAGCCTCGCCTGGACCACGGGGTTCTGGAACCTGTTTCACCAGATGATCATGGTCGCACTCGTGCTTCATGTGCAGGAAAATCTGGGCCTGGGGGCGCAGGCCTATGGTCTGGTGCTGGCGGGCGGGGCCGTCGGCGGCGTGCTGGGCAGTCTTGCCGGCGAACGGATCGTGCGGCTGCTGGGCCCGGCACGGACCACGCAATGGATGCTGGCCACCTCGGCCCCGGCCTTTGCGGTGATGGCACTGGCGCCGGGGCCCTGGACACTGGCGCTGGTCTTCGTCGTGTTCGAGTTCAGCGGGCTGACCTGGAACATCGTGTCGGTCAGCACCCGGCAGCGGATGATTCCGGACGCGCTGCTTGGCCGGGTGAACAGCCTGTACCGGCTGTTGGCCTGGGGGATGATGCCGGTGGGGCTGGTCCTGTCGGGGCTGATCGTGCGGGCAGCCGATGGTCCGCTGCCCCGCGAAACCGCCTTGACCCTGCCGTTCTGGGCGGCGGCGGTGGGGGCGGCGATCCTGACCCTGGTCGCCTGGCGTGCGCTTGGCGCAGGGTTTGGCGGCGCAGGCATTGGCATAGATGGGGTCGGGCGCGCAGTCGGGCGCGCAGACGGGCGCGCAGACGGGGGCGCAGTCGGGCGCGCAGTCGGGGGCGGGGGCGAAAAGATTTGAACCGGACGGCCCACACGACTATATCTCAACGGGATTGGACGAAGAGGCCACCGATGACGGCAGTGGAACGCGGCGCGGAATGGTTGCGGGGCGGGGGCTTGCGTCCCACCCGGCAACGCCTGTCGCTGGCGACGCTGCTGGTGGGCGATGGCCAGAACCGGCATGTGACTGCCGAAAGCCTGTTTGCCTTGTCGGCCCGATCCGACGACAGGGTAAGCCTTGCCACGGTCTACAACACGCTGCGCGCCTTCTGCGCGGCGGGGCTGGTGAACGAGGTCGTGGTTGACGGCTCGAAAAGCTATTTCGACACCCGCACCGATGACCACCCGCATTTCTACTGGGAAGACAGCCACACCCTGACCGACGCGCCGGCGGAGGAACTGGTGATTGCAGGATTGCCAGCCGCGCCGGCCGGGATGGAAGTGGCACGGGTCGATGTTGTCATTCGCCTGCGCAAGGCCTGAGCCGCACGAATTTTCTGCGAAAATTCGGATCTTGTTTCGCAGCCTGCCCGCCGGATAGACCGGGGGCGGGGTATCCCCCGCCCACGCCTCCTGCCTTGGCCGGAGAGTTTACTTCGGCACCAGGACCGCATCCACCACGTGGATCACCCCGTTCGACTGGTCGACGTCGCCGACGGTGATCGTGCCGATGTTCCTTGATTCCGAATAGATCATCGCCGTGTCGCCCTTGAAACGGACCGACAGCGCGTCGCCGGACAGGGTCATCAGGTTCGCGTAGCCATCTGCCCCGACCTGGGCGCGCAGATCGGCCAGCTTCAGGTCCCCGGCGACGACATGGCCGGTCAGGACCTTGATCAGAAGGTCCTTGTTTTCCGGCTTCAGCAGGGTGTCGACCGTGCCTGCAGGCAAGGCGGCGAAGGCGTCGTTCACCGGCGCGAAGACGGTGAAGGGGCCGGGGCCCATCAGCGCGTCCACCAGGCCCGCCTCCTTGACCGCTGCCACCAGCGTGGTGTGATCGGCCGAGTTCACGGCGTTTTCGACGATGTTCTTCGTCTCGAACATCGGGGCACCGCCGACATCGGGGTTGGCGGCGAAGGCGGCGTTGGCAAGTCCGGTCAGTGCTACGGCACCAAGGAGAAGGCGAAGCGACATGGGAAAGGTCCTTTCAGGTCCAGCCGGCCCATCCGGCTGTCACATGCAAGGAAACGGGGGCGGACGGGGCGAAGTTTCCCCCCGCCCGATCACGCCTGCGTGAGGCGGATCAGAACCACTGGCCGGGCTCGATCAGCCCAAGCTCCATCAGTTGCTGGCTTGACCAGTCGAACCGGGTCGAGTTGCGCCAGCGAAAGCTTTCGATCGCATGGCGAGAGCCGGGGTTTGCGCGCAAGGCCTTGGCGGTGCGGAAGGAACAGACCGCTGCCGTGAGGTTGTGGTGCCAGGGGCAAGCGTAGGTGTTCATTTCCTCGTCGTTCAGCGTGAAGTCGGGGGCCATCCGCAGGCCAGGCTTCGCCCGGAACAGCGAAATCCGGTCGATCTTGCGGCGGGTCCAGGGGATATGTTCCTCGAACCGCCAGCGCAGGCCGCCAAAGATATCGACCTGACGGTCCTTCGGCTCCCAGTTCCGGGAGGGATCCTGACGCGCCAGCGCATAGTAGCCGGACCGGTCCAGCCAGGCGTCGGTCAGCGCAACGGCGTCGGGCCGGGCGACAAGGTCTCCGGCATAAAGGTCGATGACATAGGTCAGCATCGCCGTCCGCCGTTCCTCGGTATGGAATGCCAGCATTTCCTGGACGCGGCGCGTCTCGCAGAACGGGAAGAACAGATATTCGGCGTTGTAGCAGCAATGCACCCAGGCCCCGGCGACGGCATCCATCACCGTGTTGACCGCGCCGGGCAGGGCTGCCTCGGCAAAGACGTCATGGGTGACGATCTGGACGCGGTCTTCCAGTTCAGGCGGGACGGCGACGCCGTCGGGCGCCAGAAGCACCAGGTCGCGAAAGCCGCATTTCAAGAGATGGGCCAGCGTCGATGCGATCTCGACCTCGTCCTCGGCCATGACCAGGGCAAGCGGGCCTTTGGCCAGGTCACCGGCCTTGCGGTCAAGAAGGGCATAAAGGGAGGCGTGGCGCATGGGGTCCGCATATGGTCTTGCCGCGCAGGGTCAGCGATCCCGGCCCCGGATGCAAGAGCGGGATGGTTGCGGCAGTTGGTTGCGGCGGTTGGTTGCGGCGGGGGGCGGTTTTGCGTTAGAAGCCAAAGGCCCCGGAGATGCGACCATGACCGACGTGAAGAAACTTTTCGTCAAGACCTACGGCTGCCAGATGAACGTCTATGACAGCGAGCGCATGGCCGAGGCCCTGAGCGCCGAGGGCTATGTCGCGACGGACCGGGCGGACGATGCGGACATGGTGCTGCTGAACACCTGCCACATCCGCGAAAAGGCATCTGAGAAACTGTATTCCGACCTGGGGCGCCTGCGCGCGCTGAAGGCGGCAAAGCCCGGCCTGAAGGTCGGCGTCGCGGGCTGCGTGGCCCAGGCCGAAGGGGCCGAGATCCTGCGCCGGTCGCCGGTCGTCGATCTTGTCGTCGGCCCGCAGGCCTATCACCGCCTGCCCGCGATGCTGGCGGCCGGGGGGCGGCAGGTCGACACCGACTTTCCGGTCGAGGACAAGTTCAGCCGGCTGCCCGCGCGCAAGGTCACGCGGGGGCCGGCGGCCTTTCTGACCGTGCAGGAAGGCTGCGACAAGTTCTGCGCCTTCTGCGTCGTGCCCTATACGCGCGGCTCCGAAGTCAGCCGCCCGGTCGCGCGCCTTCTGGAGGAAGCGCGCGGGCTGGTGGCGCAAGGGGTGCGCGAGATCACGCTGCTGGGCCAGAATGTGAACGCCTATCACGGGCAGGGGCCGGACGGCGCCTGGGGTCTGGCGCGGCTCTTGCGGGAACTGGCCGGCATCGATGGGCTGGCGCGGCTGCGCTATACCACCAGCCACCCGAACGACATGGAGGACGACCTGATCGCAGCACACGGCGATCTGCCACAGCTCATGCCCTATCTGCACCTGCCGGTGCAGTCCGGGTCCGACCGGATCCTGAAGGCGATGAACCGCAAGCACAGCGCCGGGGCCTATCTGCGGCTGGTCGAGCGGATCCGGGCGGCGCGGCCTGACATCCTGCTGAGTTCCGATTTCATCGTGGGCTTCCCCGGCGAGACGGATGCTGATTTTCGCGCGACGCTGGACCTGATCGGCGCCGTCGGATTCGGGCAGGCTTTCAGCTTTCGCTATTCCGCACGGCCCGGAACGCCCGCGGCCGAGAAAGCCCCGGTGCCGGCCGAAGTCGCGGATGCGCGGCTGCAAGAGCTTCAAGCGCTGCTCACCGCGCAGCAGCGCGCCGCACAGGTGGCCATGGTCGGGTGCGAGGTCACGGTGCTGTACGAAAAGCCCGGTCGCATGGCCGACCAGATGGTCGGAAAATCAGACCACCTGCATGCCGTGCATGTTACGGATGCAGATGGAAAGATCGGTCAACTGGTGCGTGTAAAGATATCAGGTTCGTCATCTAACTCATTGGCTGGAGATACTATTTCTGCGATTCCATGATATTTTCGAACTGTTGCACAATCGCCTGCCTTTGAATTTTATGCGCCGCTGCCAGGCAAAATTCGCCGGGTCCGAGGGTTCGGTCTTCTCTTTCCCGTCGATACTCGGCTTTACTGCTGGAAAGCTGTGATCGGTCCGAGTCGACCATCATGCGAAACGGGGAGAACTCTATTCATGACGACTGTGGGCATGTTTCGGCGTGCGCTTGCTTTGGCAGTGACAGGCGGTTGCCTTGTCGCAGGCGC